>NZ_JAOWGW010000075.1:0-93973 GCF_030332945.1 Citrobacter sp. Cpo037 | reverse complement strand
CGGATCGATACCTCAAAACCTGAATGGCCTACGCCTCCAGGGAGCTAAAACGTTGGTTTAGTAGAAACCATAAATCGCGCGGCAGGGGCAGTGCAAAAATCAGGCGATCACATGACTGGTGGTCTGACATTTGATAATGACTCTATCCTTGCCTGGGTTAGAAACACTGATTTTGCGAAGATCGGGTTCAAAAATGAATCGGATTCAGACGCTGATTCTTATATGTGGTTTGAAACAGGTGATAATGGGGACGAGTATTTCAAATGGCGTACTGTTTCAGGTAATACAACCAAAGACCTTATGACGCTTAAATTGGGTCTTTTGAATGTTCTCGTTGGCGCTGTTATTAATGGGAGCCTGGGAATTGGAACAACGAACGCCCTCGGCGGTAACTCAATTGCTTTGGGCGACAACGACACCGGTTTTAAACAGAACGGTGATGGCGTTCTTGATGCTTATTCCAATAGTCGTCAGGTGATGAGGATTGTTCCTGGTGGTGCGCAGGTATTTGGCTCAACGGGGAGCTGGATTTACATGCGCGAGCAGACTTGTTTTTCCAGCGTTGCACCTGTGGACAAAGACGGCGCATCAGCAATTGTCAGGCAGGAACACCCGGACAGACATTTTATCCTTGGTGGGCTGGGTAATCATCAGTTCGGCATTTACATGATAAATAAATCCCGTTCAGAAAATGGAACTGATGGGCAAGCTTATCTTGATGAAAACGGGAACTGGCAATGCGGGGGTAAAATATATCCTGCCAGTTATGAAAACTTTGATGGCCGATATCAGCCGAGAGGTAATTACGCAACGCAGGAATGGGTATTGCAGAACTTTGTCCAGAATATCCGTGTCAGTGCCGCCGTAGTTCGTGAGTTTCGTGACGGATGGGGCTATTCAGCTAATGATGCAGCATTTGCGACCGCTATTTCTATGGTTGGAGGAAGTTCGAACGTTGGTTCTTTGCTTGTCAGATATGCTCAAAAGCAGATTAACAACAATTGGTATAATGTCACTGAATAAAAGGTAGAAAACAAAATGCAGCACATTAAAAACCTAAAAAAATACATACCAGACGATGAAAACAGCCTGTATCTCATCAAAGAACATAATGTTGAGTTTTACATTTCAGATGATGGAAGGGATTGGTACAAATCTCAGGCTGATTTCTTACCTGATACACTAAAAATTGCGTATGATAGTGAAGGTATAATTCGTTGTATCAGCAAGGATGTTTCGAGTATTAACCCGCGTGACCTTAGTGTTGCTGAAGTCGAGGTTAACATCAAAAATAAAAATGTAGATATATCTGGTGGCTGGATATTTACTGATGGTGAAATTAAACCCCGCAAATATTCGCAAGATGAATTGCGCGTGAAGGCTGAAGCCAAGAAAACGGAGCTACTATCTAACGCTGCTGTATCTATTGCACCTCTGCAAGATGCTGTCGATGAAGGAATGGCGACGGCAGAAGAAACCGCCGCTCTGTCAGAATGGAAAAAATATAGGGTGAGGGTTATGCGTGTTGATACAACAAAACCTGAATGGCCTATGCCACCGGATATTCAGGCCACTTAACATCTGGTGCTGTAGTTAAGTCAAGGTGGCGTAGCGAGGTACGATAAGCCCGGAGCGCTGCCAGTTCCGTTTCTTCCTCGCCTGAGATATCGCCGTCTTTTTGTGCCGCGTCCAGCCAGTCAATACGCGCTGTAGCTTCAGCCATGCGGCGGGCGCGTTCAGCTTCTGCGTTCGCCAGGTGATTGCGGATTTGCTGCAATTTCCCGTCTTTATAAAACCAGTCGTCACCCAACGTAACACGCAAATTAGCTTTCGTGGCCGGAAGCTCGACAACGTTCAGATTAACCGGAAAAAACGCGTGAATATTTGTCGTGAACGTTCTCACACAACCATCATCGTCATAGCCAATTTTCAGCGTATTTGACTCATCAAATAACTCAATTACGTCATACCAGTCATTACCTTTATCATCCTGCAAAAACATAACATTCTGACCATCTATAATTTTTGGCCTGTTTGTGGTTTCGGGAATGTAAGGAATGAATTTACCAAAACTTTGCATTTTTATTTCCTTTTAGTTAATGACATACCATGTATTATTAACCTGTTTTCGCATGTAACGAATAATAAAATTACCAACATTGCTGCTACCTCCAACCATATTAAAGTTATACATAGCCGCGCCATCAGTTGGGCGCATATAACCACGTCCGTCCCAGAACCCAACTTCAGCAGGTGCTGTCAGGTCGATATTCTGGACGAAGTTCTGTAATACCCATTGTTGCGTGGCGTAAGCCGATAAATCTGTGGCTGGCGGCGGGTTGTTGGGTGAATAAACACGTTGACCATAATCATAGATACCGTGCGCGGCTACATCCCCATTAATAGTTGTATTCCCATCGCGCCTGATAACTAAGGGATTCGATGCCCACGCACCTTTTTCATCATAAAAATGAATATCAAATCTGTCCTGATAATAACCGTACGCACAGGACAGAATTCCACTGGCGTCATCGTTGGCTATCATGCAGTTAGCGTTGGGCCTTGCATCCTGGAATAAAAAGTGCAGCGCTCCGCGTAAAGTACCGCCTGTTATTGGCAGTGCCCCTACATCTGTCGCAGTAGGTTTGTTTAGCTCGTCGTAAATCTTTGCCCAATGTATTGATTTGTTTGAACCAACGCCATACGCCCTATAAAACGGTGTCGTGTTCTCACTCATGGCCAGAGCTGCAAACGTCCCATTTAACGTTTCCGGTACCATGAGCAAATTATAATAAGTATCAGCCCTCGGGACGTCGGTGGATTTAAACACACGGGAAAAATTCACGCCGTATGCGGCTCTTTCGCTAACCGGATGGCTATCCGGTATAACACCGAAAGTCTGAGCGCCCAGGCCAAAATCGCCAACTTTCAGTGCACGACCAAGAGTACAATCATTTACCGCAGTTGTAGCATCGAGTGTTGCTGCAGAACCAAGTTGTAGGGCTTTACGAGCTTTCGCTTTGTCCGTGACGTCATTCAGATTCTGCTCTTTTTGCAGTGATCCGGCAGCGCGATTTATGGTTTCTACTAAACCAAGGTATTCGAGAACCTTCGCTACAGTCTCTTGACCAATCAAGACACGACCGACGGCAGTTAAATTTGCCAACGCCATGCTATTGGGGCCGTTAAAGAATGCCAGCTTATTAGCTGCAGAATTTAGACCAGAGAGAGATGTTAAAATCTGATTTAATGGCTGCTTACCTGATAAAGCATTAAGCATCGTGGTGGCAAAGTTGGGATCATTGCCTAATGCCTGCGCTAACTCAGCCAGGGTGTCCAGGGCTTCAGGAGATGAACCAACTAACGCTGCAACGGCTGCGTGAACAAATTCGGTATTAGCAACCTGCTGGTTGATTACGCTTAATGGTGGCGTAGGTACTGTGACAATTCCTGTAAATGCAGGATCATTCAGTGGAGCCTTCAGCGCCAAGACCGCGTTTAGAGTGTTGAAGAAATCAGGATCGTTGTTAATTGCATCCGCAATTTTCTTCAACGTATCGAGACTCGCTGGCGCATTATCTACCAGTTCTTCAATCTGTTTTTCTGTTTCGTCACGAGCTGCTTTTACTGCTTTTTTTACCGCGTGAGATGATGCCGCAATATGATCGGCATCGCTGTCTATCTCGCTACTTAACGTGATACCAACAGTCTGATTTCGACGGCGCGATACATCGATCATCTCTTCAGTGAGCTCTGTAGCGCCTGCTGGTACGGTCACCGTGCATAGTTCTAACTGATTCTGACGAAGCGCTGTCCCTTCTTCCAGAAACTTAATTTCAACTGCCTGAACTGCGGATTTACAGTTAACTTGATATGTTTCTTGCCCCAAAGCATAGGTTGCTTCAAGTACTACTATGACCTTTTTCCCGGCAGTTACCGGCAAAGTCACATCAGCTTGCTGGCGAACGGTAAGCTGGTAATACTTATCGATGTCAATCGATGCGGTACCGCCCTCTTCTCCCGATGAAATTTTTAAATTTAGGCCACCAGCCGGTGACGGTAAGAAACCGCCATAAAAGCCGGTGTTGACTATACCTCTAAATTTTCGGTTTAGGGCCGCTGAGCTATACGGCTCATTGAACTGAAGATCACTAACGAGCGCCAGACTTGTTGCATCTGGGAACGACTTGATAGAAGAAACTACAACATCAGCAGCCATTAGCTCACCATCGTATTGATTTCGGTGACCGTGACATATGATTTACCGAGGTAAAGGCTGTCCTGTTGGCAACACAAAACAAGACATGCTTTACCTAAGTTGTCGCAGACTACCAGGGTGTTAAAGGGATAGCTGACGTTTGCCTCCAGTTTTGAAGAGTCCAGCTCTGCGCGCAGCGTTATGATTCCCGAGTCATATGACGTGAGGAATTTCTTGTTGGAGTTACCGCCTGGATCGCCTTCTTTAGTTGAAGTGGCCACCTGGGAAGTGAGGTCGGATAGATCAAAGTCTGCCGGGATATCAGCAATGTCATATATCCCTGAAGGATTACTCGTAACGAGGTCTGAAGTGCCAAAAATAGCTGAAGTCAGCTCGAAGCGATCGCCGATGCCAATAGACGACTCTGCGCGGCGTTGGTAGTAATAATCCAGCAGTTTGACCTTTGATAGTTGGTCAGAAACATTCATTCAGATCCAGCTTCCTCATTAAGGCCCCGGCGCGTAGTGCAAGCGGCGCGTAGGGGCATGTTGATTCTTAATGCGAGTCTACTGAAAGTTACATTTAGCCTGGATGCTGTTTTTCTTTCTTCCCTGCCCTATTCGAGGTGTTTATGGCTGCCTATGTCCTCGCGATCACGAAGCTTGGCAACGATATTAGGAGCCGGAGCCTCAAAATCGAGGTGATAAAGCGTATCGAGTACAGCGCCGTCATGGCGGGTGTGATCGAAGCGTCTGATTCCTCCAGGTACGGTTGAAGTAGGTTCAGCCACCAGCGGTGCCATTTCTGTACCTACACTGACCAATACAGGTATGTCAGCGAGATCCTGACTGGAATAAACCATCTCGGACGTTGAATAGGCATGCCAGCCAATATCCGGAGTTTCATCGATATGCAGTTTCAGCATCAGCTGCATGCCATCGAAAACGATATGTAATGGCAACAGCGGTTTAACCACTTGCTTAAATTTGTTTAGAGCTATCTCGGTAAGCTCTTCGGTTGTTTTAGCTTCTCCCAGTATCAGGATTAGCTTCTGCAGGTCGACGATCGACACGCTGATCACGCCACGGCTCGTCATAAATAACTCACCGAACGATTCACCAATCGAATTCAGGTCATTTTCAGCTATGAGCTGTGAGCCATAAGGATATTTCTCAACGTCTACCGGCGCGAACAACGGTTGCCAGGTAACGGGAATCCCATTGAATTCGCGATAGAACGTCTGGGTTATTGGTTGCGCTGTGCCCTTAAAGTGGATTTCGTCCAGCCGCTGCTGCAGTAACATGGGTTTACTGGAGGCATCAGATACTCGGATCGTGAAAAACTTCCCCATTTCCCCTATACGGGTATCAAGGTCTTCATCAGCCATAGTGAAAAAGGATTTTCGGGCTGATATCCGGGAGAGAATGGGCTCTACAGCCTCTTCGAAGATATCCTGGATGATGTCAGCAAGGCTGCCGTACATCTCAGATACTCGCTTAGAGGGCGTAAGCTGGTTTCTGAACCAACCGGGTTTCATCAGTTATCCTCCGGCACCGGGAAAGTAGAGTTTTCGACATCGAGGTAAACGAAATCGTTGAACCCATTGGATTCCTGCATACCGTTTACCTCGATCTCGAACTTCGAGAAAAAGCCTTGCTGGTCGATGAAGGACCAAAGATCCTTCACTTTGATCACCTCGTAGCTGCCTATGTCGTCGGGGTCGAAGTATTTTGAGTCTTTGCCGAAACGCGTCTCCAGAGCCTTTTTGAGCTCAGAAATCACGACGCTTAATGTCAGGTTGCTTGGTATGGTGCCAGATAGCGTGATGGTAAATGGTTTCTCTGCGGCTTCGACGTAGACATAGCGCTTGTTAAGCGGGTTTGGCACATTCTTCAGTGCTGTCATTATCAGTTCGCGGAGCTCCGCCTGGGTTTTCCCCGGGAACCAGCCTGAAATGAAGATCCGGTTGATGAACTTAAGATCCATCTTTCCCGCTATTTTTTCCTGCTGTTCCTCGCCCCAGGCCGCTAACCAGGTAGTGGCTGGCAGATTTCGCTTCAGATAATACGTGTAGTCTTCGGACCAACATACCTGGTTGTCATAGGACAGGTAATACATCGCCCTGTTGCGAGTCGCTTCAATCGACTCAACATCGGTACCGCCGGTAATAGAAGTCTCCGTTTTCGCCGTGATGAAATCAGCAAGGAAAGCATGTTCGTTTGATGGGGTAAGGTCCTGGTTGGCCAGCAGGGTTATATCGCCATTGCTGCACCAGACTTTCAGTTTTATCGTCGCGCCAACGGGTAAAATCATGCCAATCGTGCCATCACCGAAGCGTACACCGAGCTGATCTGTTGGTTTGTAGAACTCGACATAGACTTTACTTGTCGATGTGGCCATGCGGAATTGAGTGCTTTTGGTCCACTGAGTTTCTACGCCGTCGATAGTGATTAGAACGTCCAGTTTGTAACAGACTTCAGTCAGCGCGCGGCTGAGTAACACATGGTAAAACGCCTTTTCTTCGGTAACCGTCGTAATGACTTCGATAATCTCCATTTGAGTCAGACCGACCGTCGCTGTACCGCCTACAGGTACAGTAACGACATCATCAGTCATATACGGGTATTGGTCATCGGATAAAAAAGTTGTGTACTGTGGCAACGACATTGCTTGTGTCGAGGTGTTAGCGATTAGTGCCCTTCCCTTACTGGGAGTTACTCGCGTACCAACATAGTTTCTGTCTTCTGAAGCTGCCAGGATGCTGGCTCGCTTTGTTGCCGTTGAGATGAACCCCTCAGCTAACGATGCGGAAGCGAATTGCAGGCAGCGATATACCATTTGCCAGATCAGCGTGGCCAGCATGTTGACGAACTGAGAACCGGCGAACTGAGACCACCAGCTGTTCCCCGCGATGAGTTTGTTGAGCTTATCTTTGATTGACGAGAGATCGAGTGTTGCCATTAATTTGATACTCCGGAGCTGATAGTTCCCTCGGGAAGGCGAATAGAGATAACGGCAAGGTCGAATTCCTGGCCGGTAAGTGAAATACCGTTGATCTTGAGCGAGGGTAAGTCTTCGGCCAGCTTTTGAAGAAGTTTGCTCTCTATCGCCACCTGAACATGGTCTGAACCGATGGGATCATGCTTAAACTCAGAAAGTATGTTTCCCCATCCTGGAAGGCCATAAATGGAGCCCATTGGGGTATCGATCCATTCTTTCAGCATGGCTGCCTTTGCTTCGAGCGGGGTGTCGTATGTCCGTAGGCCTGTTGACGTGAGCGTCATCAGGTAGTCGATTTCGTTATTCATTGCTTACCCTGATCGGTAAATTGAATTGCCTGAGTTGACCTGAGCCAACCTAATCCTGGGGTGATTGTATTGATAGTTACTTTTGGATTGTGCGGCCGAGGGCATTTAGAGGGCGCAATGGGGAGATTTGCCCTTCATTTTTTAGCTAAAAGGGCTTTCATTCTGGAAAGTTGCCCCATTTTTGCAAGAGCTGATATCTTTCTGGTATTCTTAGCTATATGTTTTTAAGGTATTAACTCCACGTGTACCAAATCGGGACTCCATCCATCAAGGTAACAGGAGGGCACGATGCGCATAAGGACAGAACTAGAAAGACCGATGCCGTTACTAATTAATGATGCTGACTTCAACAAAAAATTGCTGGTTATTGGACGAAATGTAGTCCATACCCAAGATTTTTTGGATAAGGGGACAGAGCCGTTTGTTCTGCCCGGTTACGTTGTGCCTGATGGATACACCTTCTTAAAAGCTAAGAATTATGATCAGTACCGATTGATTGCAAAGAACGGGGATGGCGAAAGTATCACTGTCTATGCAGTAGAAATTAAATTTCATACTGAATTTGCACACCCACATCGTTCATGCTCTCAGATCATGGTATGGAGAACGCCTGATCCGCGGCATGATCAAGCTGTTCGTGGTTTGCCTCAGCGGTTCTTTGAGTTTTTGCTTAGTGAGCACGACATTGTTGTATCTGATGAAGAGCAAACTGGCGCGGGCCGACGTTTTTGGCAGGTAATGCTGACATGGGCTATTCAGTCTGACTACAACGTATTCATTGCAGACGGAACTCATGGCTCGTTAAATGATTTGGGGTGGCCGCTCTATAAGGTTGCCAGCATGGACGAATTTTATGAAAAATGGGATCAGTATGCTTGGGGCAATGATCCGGAAGTACATAAGCATCGTCGTGCGGTTATTAGTAAAGTGATTTTGTCACATCGTCCATTTAAGTTAGAAGACGATGAAGAATAAAAAAGGCCCAACAGGGCCTTTTTTATTGGTGCCGGTGCTAGTTGTTAGCGACTTCGTTTATCAGTGGGTCCTCGATAGATAACGGAACGCTCGTTCTTGGGGCTGGCTGTGGAGTGTTGGCTTTAGGTGAGCTATCGCCTGTTTTCTCGGCCGTATCTTTAGTATGGCCAGCGATTTCATCCAGGCGTTTGAGGATCTTGTCCCAGGTATTCGTTAGCGATTTTGGCAATGCCACTTCGTTAGCGACATTTACCGTCGATTTCATCTGGCTTGCTGTCATATCCTTAACAGACGGAATTTTTGACGGTATGGCCAACGCTGCCGGTTGCACGTTCTGTTTGGATTGTGTCGCTTTAGCAGGTGCAATGCCTAATTGCATATCCTGAATTTCAGATGCTGATGCTTGGTGACGCAATCCCTCTGCATTAGCAATTTTATCCCCGCCATACTCACTGATGATCTTCCCTATTAACTCACCGCCAGGGATATCTTTTAGCGACTGACTATCTGTAGGGAGTTTTGCCCGGAAGAACATTGAGCCAGTGGCTACGGCAGTGGCCTGCGCTGTGGCTTCTTTTGCCTCCTGAACTTTTTGCTGACTCTGTGGTGTTTGGCCACTTTGCAGCGCAAGAATATCGGCTGCGGAAACCTGGTGACGGTTGCCCTCAGCATTACGAATCAGATCTCCACCAAGCTTATCTACGACGGCTCCAATCGTCGTATCGCCGATAAGTGATTTTGCTCCTTCTTCGTCTGTAGGTAACTTACTGGGGGTAAATAGAGGATTATTCCCGGTGGAAGCAACGGACTGAACCTGTTGAGCCGGTGCTTGCTGTGTGTGATCAGTTGTAGCTGAAGCTACAGTGTTATCGTTGGCGCCAGTCGCCTGAGCATAGTTAATCGCTGTGGATGGTACAGCCGCGCCAGCCGCCTGCATCGCTGCAAATACTTTAGGTGCGTACTCGCGTGTTTCCTTTGGTGCTGCCCCCATGCCCTTACGCTGGATATTACCTTCGCCCCAGTTGTAGGCAGAAAGCGCCAGGCCAACATCTCCGTTATAAAGCTTAACCAGGCCGCTGAGTTTTTTAGCTGCTGCTGCGGCGGACTTATCAGGATCGTAAACATCTTCACCAATCAGGCCATATTCTGCCGCGGTTTTTGGCATAAACTGGAACATGCCTTTAGCGCCAGCATGCGAAACAGCTCCGTTATCTCCGCCTGATTCAGTTGTCGCTACTGCTCTTAACAATCCTGGAGGCAATCCGTGCTGCTGTTCGAGAGCGGCGAACTTGCCAGCCATAGTATCCAACTGCATCTTGCCGGTCGACGTTGGTCGTGGGACTTTAATATCGCCCACAGTAACCGGCCCGTTATTCGGTTTACCTGTGAATATCTGGCGAGTAGCTGAAACTCCGTTGTCCACCAGCCGGTTAATAGCATCGATGGTGTCTGATGCCCCCTTCTTAACTGTTTCAACGAGGGTTTTGTTGCGCTCATCGGCATTTTTATCGGAATTAGTTATCCCTATAGCATCAGTGACTGACTTAACCGCAGAGATTGAATCCCCTACCCCTTTATCAATCAGTTTGGCGATATCTGAGGTGTCAAAGTCCAGTGCTTTGGCTACACCGTCCAAACCGATCGCACTGGCGCCGGATGACAACAGTCCTGCCGCACCGGATACAAGTCCTCCCATATCCAGGATATTGGCAGCTGTATACTCAGTTTTTTGACGTGCAGATACCTTCTGATCTGATTCCAGGCCGAATGTATTTTGCTGACCTTCCGTATCTCGCCAACCGGAAACAGCATCAATACCAGCTCCAACTATTGGTCCCAATATGGGGATAGACCTGAGCGCAACTTTACCCGCTGCTTTCGCTGCTACTTTGGTACCAGCCTTAACCGCTAATTTCTCGCCGCCCTCTTCCGCAGCCTTTAACGCGCCCTTTTCAACCGCCTTGCTTGTGCCTTCTTTCGCTATTGCCGTGGCCTCTTTGCTAGCAACCTTTTCTGATTTGGCTGCTGTAGAGGCCTCTTTCGCTACCGTATTTTCTGCCTGTTTGGCCCGTACTGGTTCTTCCTTCGCTACTTTATTCTCGGTAGTTTTCTTTTGGGCTTCTTTGCCTTCACTATTCTCTGCAGCATTAAGGTGGTCCATTGCCTCTGAAGCTGCATAGCCGGTCGCTGCAGTGGCTGTTACACCAGTTGCTATCTGTACACCCTTATTTCTAAATAATTTATTTAGTAAACCAGGCTTCTTCGGTTTCTTTGGCGCACGGGGTTTCTTTTTCTTGCTGTGACGACCGTTACCATCGGGCAAACTGCCGTCTGCAACATCAGACAGTGCGCCTGTTGCACGGCTCCTGGATGCCAGCGCAATGACTTCAAGAAGGATTTTTTTACCCAACGTAAACGCCGATTTCATGACGGCGGCCGCTACTATGAATGGCGCAGTTATAACCGCACCGAGTAGTTTTCCAACTGTCTTGATTGGCTTAATGAATGCCTTGCCGAACAAGGCTCCCATCGTGCCCCAAATACCCTTACTACCATTGCCGCTGCCCTGCTTATCTACCAGCTCGTCAAGACGATCAATAATTTCTTTATTGCCTTCCTTAATCTGCTCAGTCTGCTTTTCGGTTGCGTCGACCTGCTGTTTTTGGACCTGGCGTTCTATGACATTTTTACTGCCGTCCTTTTCTTTTCTTGAGAATGCCCGGCGCAAAATGCCTGGTTTCTTCTGCTCTTCGTCGTCTTCCCCCTCGCCCGTGAGAAAGTCCTTCATCTTTTTCCCGGTATCGAGAGTCCCGCCGCCGACATTTTTAGCCATTGAGTAGACTTCATGACCGGCTTTCCAGAATGATCCGCCTGCAGCCGTCCCTGCCGCATTTGTCGAGTCCGCTTCCATGGGATCACCCAGTTCGGACATCATTTTCCCTACCCGGGTTAAAAGAGCGTTTTCTTTTCGGTCATTTTCTTCTTGAGCCTGTTCTCGGCGTTGGCGGCTGCGCGCCTCCTTATCGTCATCTACTTTGTCTTTGGAGGTAAATCGCCCTTTTTGGTCGCGTGTCGCTTCCTGGCGTACCGGAGAACGTAATAATTTCAGCGCGTTCTCACCATCCTGTTTTAAGTTTGTCGAATGGTTGTTATCTGATTGCTCTTTGGTTGCTCTGTTGCTTTTTGTTGTTCTTCCTGTTTTTTGGTTGGTTATTGGTTGGTTTATGGTTGTTTTTTGTTTATCTTTTTGAGTCCTGTCCTCAGTTGTCTGGTTCTTTTGATTTATGTCTTTCTTATGGTTGTCATTTGGTTGGGTTTTCCATTTTTTGCGCCTTGCCTCATCTTGCTGAGCTTTTCTCTGCTGGTTCAATACAACACTTCGTGGAGTATTCGTATCTGGCGCTTGTGCTGCGGTATTGCCCCCATTCTTCGCCAGCCCCTCGGACAGGCTTTTCTCTATGCGTGCGAGTACGGCCAACTCCTTAGAGCTGGCACCATCAACAGAATCGATTACTTCTTTAAAGCCGGGTATCTCTGGCTTATCCCCGTTCATACTGCCTCCGGTTTGGGGTTTGTTTACCCACGGAGTGTATTGAAAGTTACATCCCAACCAGTCACATTGGCTTGTCGGTGATACAGCTCTTTGAGATATCCGAAGTGTTTCTTGTGGCTTTCCTTTAGGTATACAAAGGCAATCCTTTATACATCCTTTGTGTATCTTATGGAGGCTGTGATATTGACTGCTTTGAACGGACGTAATCCGATTATCTTTTCTGTTATAACGGTTTTATGTGGGATGTATTAGGGATTTACCATGGATATCCATTAAAAACACGTTGGATACCTATTGTACGCATTATGGATTTATGTAGTATGTACATGGGAAATTAACTAATAAAGCGAGTGTGATAATGGCAATTTACGCTATAGCCCATAACAAAGGCGGCGCGGGTAAGACCACCAGCTCGGTGCATATCCTCGGCGAGCTAGGGGCTGATGAAGTATTGGACCTCGATATTCATACCGGCATTTCTGTTATCAATACCCTACGGCCAGACGATAAAAAATGGTCTGTTACGGTCGTTAAGAGCAAAGAGGAACTGCTGCAACTACTGGAGCAGTTCGACGGCGAAGGTAAAGATGTCTTTATCGACTGCGGTGGTTTTGACTCTGATTTGAGCCGTACAGCCGTTGCTGTCGCCGACCTGGTTATCGTCCCTGCAAACGATAGCGTTCCTGAACAAATCGGACTGGTTACGTTCGATCAGACGCTTGAGGAAGTAAGTCAGCAAATGGGTAAAGACATCCAGGCCTATCTGCTGCTTTGTAAAACTCACCCTAACCAGAAGAACTTCGCTAAGTTGGACGATGTGCTATCCAACATGAAGCACATTAAGCTGCTTGAATCCAAATTGCCGTGGCGTACCGGCCAGCATGGTTTTCAGGATAGCCTGTCCTTTGGGTTGGGTATTACCGAGATCAAACATGGTCGCAGCTCGACCGCCGGTAAGGAAGTTGTTGCCCTAGTTAAAGAACTGAAGGCTATAGTTAAAGAAAAGATGGCTGATTGATTGGATGTATTAAGTACATCCATAGTGCATCCTTTGTGTGTATAATGGATTTACATTAGATGTATTTTGAGAATCTTTGAGGTATCCGTAATGGCTGAGAGAAAATCTATATTTGATGCCGCCAGAAAAAACAACGTCGGCGGTGATGCCAAACTGAAAGTAAACGAATCGGGAGCGCCAGCACCTGAACGCAGAACCCGCGCGAAGACCATTAAGGCCATCAATGAAGAACTCTTCGAAGCTCATGCGCGGCTGGTAAAGAAGAATAAAACGAACCTGGACGTGTCCAACTACATGAAAGAGGCCTTTCGTGAAAAGCTGGAGCGAGACGGGGCGTTTGAAGAATAACGTCAAGTAATCCATAAGGCATACATTGAACCTCCTTTGAATGCCTTATGGATTTCCTTTATACATCCCTAGTATATCCTTTATATTTCCTATCTTTTCCTCGGGTTGTTCTTCGCATATACCGCATCAGCAAAACGTAACGCATCATCAACTGACATGCGCAGTATATCGCTGCGCGGTTGCGGGCCATATAACGCCAGGTTGGAGACTAATGTCTGCAAGGAGTCCAGTCCCAAGGTTTGGAATGAAGAGTGAATTCCGAAATCGGGTCAGCAGGCGCGTTGTAGGGCGTTCTGCTGACTCCTTATATTTCTCTGATGTACATTCATGTGGTGGCAACACAAGGTCAGATTCGCCTTTGTCGAAGCGAATATAGAGACCGTGCTGCAGCTCTTGCTGCATGATTTTGACGTTGGCGGCCAGCTGCATCAATTCGGTCCCGAGTGACATCTGGCCAATGAGTTCGAAACGTGTTTGCGCGGACGTATCAAAGTCAGGTTCGAGGTCATACACGAGTTTAGCTTGGTACGTCAGCTCCCATTTACGCAGCTGGGTTATCGCCTGTTTGTATTCATCCTGTTTGCTGGTAGGGGGGAGGGCGGCGCGCATAATTTCAAGGCGCTCCATCGCGTAACCGTCCAGAGGTGACAGCGACCACTCATAGGGTTTTCCATCGACAGGGATCGTAACCTCGCGGTATGGCTGAGTCGTTAACACGCTCAAGTCTTTAGTCAGTTTGAAGACGTCGCAGTTATACCAGTGGTCCTCGCCGCAATGTTGGCAGGTGTAACAGAAGTCGATCACTGTATCAGCACGTGAGTTAATGAATATCCACCATAACGCCGTTCGTCGGTCGCTGGCCGTCCACGTCCGGGAGTCGGAAAGGTTCTCTTTCTCCTGCAACATGTTCAGGAATTCGGTGGTGTCACGTTCTTCCGTTGCTTCGGTTGATTTACAGAAGTAGATGGCATCGTCAACTGTTGGCCCTCTGAACGCGATATGTTTACGCGGGCGAGAGGGTAGGGGAAAGGCAGGGATTAACAAGTTTTACTCCTATACCTGCGGAAGGAATATATCGGAGAAGTTACCGAATGTTTTCCGTTGTACGAATGAGAGGGGGAACGACATATACTCGCTAACCTGATCTTTCGAAAAGGTCATTTCACCGCATTGTGTTGGGATCACGCTGAGCGATTCCATCAGTGAAGGTATGCCGGTGGCTTGCAGGCGGTATATGCGAATATCCATTAGATAGGCCGACTGAAGGTTAATTGTACCGTCGTCGTTAATGACGTTCGCCAGGCAGCTTTTGAACGTGTCATAGATAAGACCGGCATTGTTATCACGGACCACCATGGAAATGGGCTGTGCTGTCCTGGCAATTGGTTGGTTATACTCATTTGCCCCGAATCGCTTCGGCTCCGTCTCTATGGTGTATGTGCCCCAGGTAATGTCCTTCATGAAGAAGTCGATCCCCATACCGCCAATACCGTCCACTTCAACGGCGAACATCCATCCCTGAGCAAACAGGATTTTGTTTAGCGCCAATGCTGTGAGCTTATTTATCTGGGTCTCACCGAGACCGGCGGCGAACATAAACGACGGCAGCGCGCCAACCATCGACTTTGCCGCAGTGGCGATCAAATCACTTACGGCCATCAGTTAGCCCCAGCTTGAGAAAACGGAAATAGCCTGCGGGATAGCACCGCGCGTCGACATTTCGTTTTCCAGGTCTGTTCTACGCTGCACAAGTGCGGCTTCGTCCGGGATGTTCGACGCATCGAGCTTACCGGCGATAGATACGCGGCGATCGAGCTCAGAGTTAGGGATAGCGATAAGGATCTCCAGGTAATCCTTAATGATGCCCACGGCCACCGGCGGAACGGTTCCCTTATCGAGGTCTAATTGCGACAGGTGAACGAGGTATTCCATCCGGAGTGGATACTTAAGGTACTGGTCAGTGCTTATCTCGACGGTACCGTTAAAAACGTCGCAAGAAACATAGTTGCCGGTCGCATCTTTGACGACCACCAGCTCAAGATAGTCGTCAGGGCAGGGGATGCTGGTCCCTTCCGTTATCTGAATAGCTTTTATGAATCCAGCTCGATCCTGGTACTCAGTCAGCGCCTTAATGAGCAGTGAGTCGAGCAGGTCTTTTTGGTTTTCAACCAAGAGGGTGAGAAAGCGTTTCTTCACTTCCTCCAGTAGTTCGCGAGGTGTGGCCATAGTGCCTCCTGTTTAAAGGCACTATGTTAGGGAAAGTTACATCTGAGGTGTTTCAGTGGTAATGCGAGGTGATGGCGAAGGACTTTTGAGTACCCAGGCTATTTCTCCATTTTCTAGGTGAGAAGGCAGTGAAAGATCATTGTAGTACTCGAAAATACCTTCGCGTTTAGCATTTTCAAAAAATTTAATTAAGTCTTCTTTGTTTTCAATTCTGGGACCTTGAACGAATACTTTATTGAGAGATACGAAAAATTTATCAAAATTTTCTTTGGCTATGAGGTTACTCGCTAACTTTGCTTCCAGAGCTTCGTAATCATTTTTTTGTTTTTCGAGTAAGTCTGCGAGGTTTGCTTTTTGGTTGTATTGTAGCTGAGCTTTTAATGCAGACTTGGCCAGTTTGATCTCTCTTGCTGCATCCGCTGCTCTCTCAGCTGATTTTATATGGCTTCGAGCCGCTGCTACCAATCGGACATACACAACTACAACCCATGGCATGAAAAATGCAGCTAAAGTACCGTAAGCCAAAGGCCACCAGAACCTATCAGCCATGAAATCTGGTTGGGAGATAATATTTTGAATTGTCTCTTCTATCGGTTTTTTGGACATGAACAACATAAATATATTTTGCCAGTTACCGATAAAGAATGCCGTAATTAAATAACCGTAAAAGCCATCCTTCAATCTGTCGGAAACAACATTTGATACTCTTTTTTTTGCGTCTTCTCTGACGTCTGCTGAGTTCTCGCTCATTGCATACCTTTTGTCGAAAAATTTAATGGGTTTCTAATGGATGTATTATGGATATCCGAAGTGTTCCTCAAGGGGCGGTGATACTACGCGGTAGGGGAGCGCGCAATCCGTTCATTGAACTCTAAGAGCTCTGAGGCACTATCTTCATACTTCGATATTTTATCGCATAGGATGTCCACCAGCGGGTTATCAGGCTGGTGCTCCAGCAGATGCTCTACAGTCTTAAGGGCCTCTTCATAGCCTTGCTGAGAGAGATTGCCAGTGGCATGAACTTCGTGCTCGTACTTCACCTGTTGTACCTTTTTAGAATGCGTTAACCTGACGTATTTGCTGTCTGTTGAATATGGTAATAAAAAACCCGCCGAAGCGGGCTTATAAATTATGCAGCAAGTATGTGCTGTATGCCTAAAAACATTGGAACAGCGCCATAGGCATTTGGCGGTTCCTGCAACTGGACGAAACCCAATCGCGCATAGAAATTTATGGCATCGGGATCGGCATCCAGGTAAACACCTTTGATTGGTAATGACTGGTGAATGACCTTAACGTGCTCGAAAAAATCGCAAAGCAAATCTTGGCCATAACCTTTCTTCTGGTAGTTGGATGCTATCCCAAGCATTACCAATCTCACGACACCGATTTCAGAGGGCAGGGAGCCCTGCAGAACACCGGCAACGCGCTGTCGTTCGAGTGAGTACGCTGTGAAGGTACACACACCGATAAGCTCACCGCTTTCAGAGTCAATAAGGGCTTTCGCGGCGCAGTCGCCGTTGGCCACACTTCTCTTTAGCGAAGAGCGTATAAATTTATCGATTACGGGATTACCGCATTCGAAGTGTTTCTGTCTCTTGTAGGTGATATCCGCTTGGTAGTTGCAGGACATCACCGGGTTTACTGCATCATTACTTTCATGCTGACCGACCATTTGTTCTCTTCCTTCTCATCAACGCTTGTAAAGCGAGCGTAGGCTGAGCAGGTTCAGACATGAGCTGATTCATTAATTCCCAACTCTGGTTCGAAAGCTGGCGGCGGCGCTGGTTGTCCAGCACACTTTCAGCTCGTTCCATCGCAGCACTGAGAATGAATGCACTCAGATCTAATCCCACAGCTTCAGCTGCTTCGCGAAGCACGTTTTTGGCATCAGGGCTGGTTTTTAACTCGACCCTGGCGTTTTTCAGGGCTTTTTCAGCACCTGGCAGTGTTGCTACTTGAACTGTCATATTGTTTTCCTCTCGTTTGTTGATGAACCTCCTTCGTTTTTAAAAAAGGACCAGCCAGTTAGTGGTGGTATCTTTCTGATGTTTTTGCATTTTTAATGCCTCACTCGGTATCGTTGAATTTATCAACTTAATAAATTACTCACTAAATTAGTAAAACTTAAAATTTGATACGGCTATTGGCCGTATGGTTAATCTACGCTCAATTATCTCTTTCGTCAACAGGTACGGCTATCAGCCGTATGGGGAATGCATTAAAAAACCCGCCGAAGCGGGTTTATCTGTACATCATCGATAGCGTTATCGAGTGGATTACTCAATAAAGTTATAGATGATACGCAGGTTAGGACGCACCATAGCGGTGACGTCTTCGGTCGAGAGGTCGGTGCCATCCATGTAGATTTTGCAGTCGTACAGATTGACCTTTAGCGAGTCCGGAGACTTCCCACCCAGCGATTCGGGGGTGGCTTCAACACGAACATCGAAGTAGCTTTTGTTTTTCACGGCATCCACGATGAACTTCAAAACAGGGCCCTGGATGGTCTCAACAACCTGACATGGCATCTCACCCCAGTTACGGACCGGACCGTGCTGGTTGAACTTCATGCCATTAGGGCCAAAATCTTCGACATCCTCACGAGTGCGCTCAGGGAACTGGGTAGTGCGGAACAGTACGGACAGATGTTCTGCGCCGATGATCGTTAACTTAAACTCAGAGCCATTGAGCTTTTCACCCATTGAGCGGTTGGCAATGTATTGCTCCTTCAGGAACGCAACATTGCCAACGGCATTAGCATGACCAGGCATAAGGTATTTTCCTCATTAAATAAATATTTTCTCGATCTCTGAACGGTTTTGCACCGCCATACCAGAGAGTTGAAGGTTGACTACGTTGGATATGTAGTTGCCGTCAAATGCTTTGGGTGCATCGATGTTGTATGAAACATCCTGAATAACGACATCAGCCAGAATGAGCCGACGGCCAATATTCAGCGTGACAGCGTAAGGGCGGCGTCCACCTGGCGTCGTATCATTGAGCTCCGGGGAGATCATTTGACATAACCGGGTGATAGCGCCGTTTACTTCTATCGCTGGGTTATCAATAGCCAAAAATTCAAGTGGCAGGGTGAAAGCGGGGGGTTGTGATCCTTGCCATACCATAAGGCTATTCCATCGAGACACTGAGGTAGTTGCCGTTACGGATTGAGCCATGTTTGCGACGGTCTCTATCCCGGCAATAGAACCTGCGTTATCGCCTTCGAATGGGCTATTCCACGCAGATGCTATTTGCATCGATGCACCCTGTCCGATATAGCCAACCACGCAGTATTTATCTGACGTGATATATGCTTTCAGAAAAGGGCTTACACCATCAGGATTAATAGCACCAAAGTACTCCATTGATACCCCAAATCGGCCACCATCGCTGGTGGCCATATCCGTTAGCCGATGCGCTTAGCACGCAGTTTCATGGATTTCTTACGGTGCAACTTGCCCTGAGCCGTATTGGCTTTACGCTGTGCTTTTTTAAGAGCCATGCGCTGCGCCGATGTACGACGATGCTTTCTGAATGGTTTACGGATCAGCTTCACCTTGCCGTTGCGTACCACTTTTTTGAGTGCTTCGGTCATGGTGTCATCGCCGCTTACAGAGTAAGTAGCCACCAGCTCATCCTGTTCATCCATATCGATGTCGTTCAGCTGGGAAGCAATGCTGGCGCCCATTTCATCATCAGCATCGTCGAAGAACGTTGTAACAGCATCTTCATCAATACCGACACTGACCATGAAGTTAGCCATCTCAGCGAGGATGTTGTAGTAGTCATCCATTTCTTCGTCAGTGGGCTCATCGGTATTGTCGTCAATACCGGCCAGAGACTGCGCGAATGCGTCCAGGTTGTCGTATGAGGAATCTTCACTACTCGCCCAATCAAACACAGCTGCAGCTGAGTCGGCGAGGCTGGCGCTGGCCACCTGAGCGGCAACAGCCTCAAGAATCATCTGGTGGGCCTTGTCCGGGGTGAGTTCAACCTCGGGCTGTTTAGGCTCTCTTCCTGAGCCTTCTGTGTCGGGTTTATTGCCGCGGTTTTCCATCATGATGGAAGTATGAGGTTTGCCACCCATTGCGATAGTAGTCAGAGCATCAGCCTGGCTACCGCCGTTTTGAAAGAAATTATTAGCCATAATATGCCTTATCGAATAACAACAGGTTTGCCGAGAAGACGACGTGCCGAACCAGTCGGGCATGCCCACCAGGTGACGGACCAGTAATCGACCTCAACTTGCTTAACCACAAGAATGAATGGCGCGGTGCCGTCGGTTTCAGGATCACGTGGAGTGACCAAAGCACCAGCTGCATGGAAGCGCTCTAATACTTTCGTCATTTCACGCGTCAGGCTTTCCTCGGTTACACCGTCCGGTTGGTGCTTCAGTTTGCGGCCCAATTGGAAGAAGAAGCGGCTGATCGCGTCAAAGGTCGAAGACACATGCTGGAAGCGCAGGTAGTTCTCTTCGCTATAGGTGGTCAGCGCATCGTCAATAATCATCTGACCGGTCGAGCTGGTGGCCACCTTATTGATGCGTGCGGTGTACATCGCATCGAAGTCAGGAGTACCGATACCGTCGATCGGTTCGAGCTGGGCACGGTTGATGAGTGCGCGCGTTTCGCCAGCCGGAGAGTAGTGCCAGCCGCCAACGTCAGTGTTGAGCGCAATACCGCGTGCTTTTGCCGCGTACGCAGCACCAGACAGGCCGTAAGCTACCCGGGCTTGTGTCCACTTGTCTTTGCAGGTGAAAGGGAAGTGATACATTGAGCAGGACACGTAATCGACACCGACGAGACCGGTCGATTCCATCTCGGTCAATGCTTCCGCATAAGTCAGCGTGGGTTTGATATCGAAGAAACCATCGATACGACGGTCCTGGCAGATATCACCCAGCAGGGTATAAGACGCTGTGCTGTAGCATCCAAGCCCCAGAACGGCGGTATAGTTCACGTTGGCATTGTTCAGAACTTCGATTGCTTTCGCATACTGTTCGTCAGTGATCTTGGTCTGGTCACCATTAGTACCACCAGTAAACTTAACGTCAGCAATATTGCCGAGGTTAACACCTTCCGCTGCTGTCAGATCACAAGTTGCACCAAGGTATGCAGAACGAGATTCCAGCGCTGTCGTAATGAAGCAAGGACGGCCCATGGCATCCATCTCGTCGGAATTCAGAGAGACAACAATGTTTTCAAGTACGGTTACGGTACCGAGCTTGCTGGTTTCTTTCAGTGTCAGGGTTAAACGGTTGGGGTTAGTTTTATCCGGAGTGAAAGAAATGCTGCGGTTCGTGGACGGATCGCCGTCGACCGGGTAGATCATCAGGAACTGCTTATCCTTCAGCTCAGTCTTCTGGCCGTACGCTAGCGCGCTGTTGGACGGTACCGCGTTGATTACGCCGGTGGATGAGGATTCCTTCGTGAAGCTGATAATCGGGAATTTTGCATCATCCGGGACCACTCGCACGACATAGCCATCAGTCTGCTGCACGGCTTCATAGACGTGGCGCATTGGTTCGAAGTGGCTACCTTCCTGCGGGCGAATCGGATCGCCGAGAACATCCATATAGTTGGATTTGGTGACTTTTAACGCCTTGAACGGTTTCCCGCGTGCGAACACACCTACGCCAGCCCATAAGGACTGATTCAGGTTGGAACCCACGGTAGCTGTTTTGCTTGCGTCGATAGCGGCAACCGCAACAGCAGAAACGTTAGTCAACGAAAAAGGGATACTGTAGTTAGAATTCATTCAGTACGGTCCTGATTAGCGCCCCTATGGGGCGCGTTGGTTGAAAGCGTTTGATTAGTTGCTGGAAGCGGACTCAATCACGCCGCCGGTGCGGAAGTTCAGGCCGCCAACTTTGAGGCTGGTGAGGGTGAACAGCGTGAAGTAGTCCTGGCCGTTTCGCGGATGGATACGGTTGATAGACGAACCCCAAAGGGTGGTACGGTCCACCAGCGCCGGTGTGGTCGGATGCTTGAACGGAATGACCGGAACGGCATCGCCGGTGATGAAGCCAGCTTTGCCCGGGTTTTCGTCACGGCAGTAACACAGGATGTCGTAGGAGTGGAACTCGATACCGCTGGCGGTGAATGCGGTGCAAACACCAGACGGGATTTCGAACACTTTGATGCCGTTGAACAGCGTACCGATGAAGTGTACGTACGGAACCTGCGTGTAGTTCTCCGCTGCGGTAAACATGGTAGGTGGCAGCATTTTGATGAAGCCAGCCGCATCAGCGCCCGCAAACATGCCAACGGAGCCGGTAGTGCGAGTACGTTCTGCGATATCGCGGAACACCTGCTGTACCTTACCTTTGAACATCATGGTCCAGACATCCAGATTGGTATCCTGCGGGATAGCCACGTCGTAGGTGTCAGAGTGTTTGCAGCGGCGGATCATGGTGCGCAGGCGCAGCATGTCCTGTTCGTGGGACAGGTAGTCTTTCAGCGTACGATACTGCAGCGAGCCCAGGTCAATGCCGAATTCGCGTTGCGCATCGTATGCTGCCATCACGCTATGTTCTGCAGCCAGAGCATACTGTGATGGGTAAACGGTCCATTCCCGCATTTCCTGGTTGATAACCGGAATGTATTCAGGAGCCGCTTCGATATTGATCTCAACTTCAGCTTCCAACTCAATGCCTGAATCGAGTGGCTTAGAGAAGGTGAGGTCGATCTGACCTTTGCCGTAGTCGACAACGCCAGTCAATACGTTCTGCTGGCCGTCTGCGTTGGCAAAGCTGTAAATGATCTGACCGGAATTACCGCTAGCGGCATCCACATCAGTTGATTCGTTATTGATGTAAACGACGGAGCGGCCCTTACGGATAGGGATTTCTTTACCGTTTTCAAAGTCGGAGATTTTAAAGGTGAAAGAGGTTTTTACACCGTCGCCTTTGGTAGTCAGGACATAGTTGCGGCGCATCTGCGCGTATTGGCCAACAGACTGCATGTCCAGCTGGTCGCCCTGTTTGAAATCACCGAAAGTGGTACCTGCTACGTTGATGATTTCATAAATTTTGGATTTATCGCGCGGTACCGGAATGAAGGTACAAGCGTCACCGGTTTGTGCGCCCAGGGCGACCGGCAGAATCATTGCCAGGAAGATTGGCTGACGAATGATACCGTCCTGGCTGGACATCACTTCTGCGTTGATGGATTCCAGCATGATATCGTTCAACGATTTCTGGCCGGACTGGACGTTCTCCATCAGCAGGCAGTTTTCCAGGGTCTGGTGAGCAGCTGCCAGTACTTCAGGACGAGGTGAACAGCGGTGTTTGTTTGAGTATTCTGCGATCGCAGAACCCCAGGCAGACAGTACAGAGCGCTGTACGGATTCAGGAACCCCTTCGAAGATTGGATCTGCTTTCGCTGCTTCCATCATGGAGGTGATACGCAGTTCAGGGTCCTGGATGTAGCCGTTATGGTCGAATTGCGCATCGGAACAATAGCTGGTTACGAGATGAGCATTTTTCGAGATCTCGGCAATGCGTTGGCGAAACTCTTTGTTGTCGGACATAAATCAAGCCTTTGTGGTTTTCAGTCGGCTCAATTATCCGGAAAGTTACATCTCGATTATTCATTGCTTAGTACATTAGGTAAGAAAAAGGCGCTTTCGCGCCTTTGGTTTTGCCATGTACCGATTAACGCCCAAAGCTTAAGAGAAAGGCGTCATAATCGACGCCTTGAAGGAACTTGCTACGGTTGCTTCCCAAGGAAACAGGCAAGAGCTATGTGATTACTCTAAAAGACATGCAACGAAAGTAATTTAAATTAGTATTTATTGTTTGTCTACCGACGTCGCGCCATTAATACGGTTCACTGTGATGTTATGGTCGTTGGTAATCTCCAGGCCCAGTCGTGTTGCTTCGATGTATGTGGGGTAATCGCCATACAGATTTACGTTGTAGTCGGGCATCTGACACATCCACGCGCTAACACCTGCAGGTGCTGCGTTAACGTGAATATTTGGCGTTGAAGGCGTCGATTGATTCCCGCTGCATCCGGATAACATCATCGGAAACAGCAGCTTTAGCACATTTATCTTCACTCTGGAGTTCTCGAAGTTTTTGCTGAAGAACGTTACTTTTTTGCTGATATTCTTGAGCTTGTTTGGCATTAACTTGGCTCTCTTTGTTAAGTATCTCGGTTTTGGCCGCATAGAATTCAGCTTTCTTTTCAGCCGCCTGTCGTGCTGTATCGAGGGTCGAGATCTGTTGATCTTTGCTTCCAATGGTTTTATTGAGGTTATTTATGGCCGTGGTTTGTGTCTCTACAGTAGTGAGAACGCCATCAAGCCAGCGCCACCCCAAATAGGCCGCGATACACACCATGACGATAAGGACCATCATCGAGACGCTTTTCAGGCTTGGGGTCCCGATCCAACCTTTAATCAAAGCCCACACTATGAACCTCCTTTCAATGCGTTAAGCACAGTAGCCGGTGTAATCGCTGTAATAGCGCTGGCGACCGTGCTGTCATTAACTGAGGCGTTTACCAACGCAACGGAAATCGCATTGCTATAGGCTGTCTGAGCCGTATTGCTGCTGCTGGCCGCGTCCTCATAGATGGTTTTCAGTTCATCACCTGCAGCAGTGACATTGGCCATTGGAATGGTGAATCCCTCAACCGCATCGTTTAACGCTTTGATCTGGCCATCAGTGATTGTTGGGCTGGTGGTCCCTCCTGTTTCTCCGCTACCAGCTTCTTCGCCACCGGCACCAGCCGATAACGCAGCATTGATGGCATCCATTGCTTCTTTGAGGGGCGCAGTATCGAGCGCAGCAAGAGCAGACCGGAGGTTTTCCGGATGAGTTTCGTCAGCGATGGCCCGTGATACCGGTAGTTCAGTTGCAGAGAGATCATTAGCGCGGCAATAAACATCCCAGCCGATAGATAGCTGAATAAGTGCCGACGGATCGGCATACACACGTAGCAGCTTCACGTGCGCGTCAGTGGATTTTGCTAATTCAGATAGAATGGAGGCCCAGCCAGTGATCTGCGCGGTTCCTGTGCTGATTGTCGCAGGGTATTCAATGGTTGATAGGATCAGGCCAGCCAGCACGCCACTAACCGCATTTGCATTGGTGACCACCTCGACGCTTTTTTCAATACTTGGTGGTGTCGTCATCCCACCGGCAGCGGTGAGCGCTTTGTAGGCATCAAGTTGATTTGTCGTTGAGAGCATAATTTATCCAACCTTAACGAGCGGATCACCGCTGGTGACAGTCGATCCACAAGACACCGGGTCGCCCTCACACACAACCGGCTTGCCTCCGATAGTGAACCAGGGACGGGTAGAAACAGCATTACCCGGGTGAGATGATTTACCGTCTGTATGCGCGGGGTAGGCGTTACCGTCCACCAGCACGCCAATACCGTTTACCTTAACGAATTCGACGGCCTCTGCTGGTGGCCTTGAAGGGAATCCGCCGTGCCCGGAACAGACAGAGTTTTTTACTGCGATGTTCGACATAAAAAAGCCCACAGATTGATGGTTCTGTGGGCAGTGTAAGGAAAGTTACTTCTCAAATAGGGCGTTATTTCTCGCCGTTAACCCGGCAACCGCGCGCCACGCTTTCGAGATCTGAAACGACAGGGATGAAGCGCGGATCATCATCAATCCAGATGTTAGGTTTCCAGCCGAGCGCTTCGCAGAACGCTTCTTTCTGCTTACCTTCCGTAAAAATGACCGGCACATTAAGCCGTTCCCCCCAGGTGATAATGTCGCTGTTATTACCTGTCGAAAAACGGAACGTCACAATGCGCACGTCGGCACCGTATTTCAGCATCTGGCCAACCAACTGACAGAAGAGGGCTGTGTTAGCCGTAAACGTCCCGTCGAAGTCGACCGCGATGTTCAGCGTCTCAGCTGTTGGCTCATGAGACGATTCGCTATCCCACCAGTTAAGCATCATATCTCTACTTTAAATCCCCGTAGCTTCGCCATTGCCTTATCCAGTTCAGCCATTCCATCCACCATAGTATCGAAGGCTTTTGTCACTTTCTGATGTGCCTGGAGCACTTCACGGCGGATTGGCTCTAGCTGTTTAGTGATGGCATCGCGTGCAGTTTGGGCTTCTTTCGCTTCCTTGGCGCGGGATAGTGCCATTTCAGAGATTTTTAGTAACTGCTCAGGCGTAAAACCGGCGAGAGGATCGGATGATTGTTGATGAGTGGAATGTTTAGCTAACATGGTTTCTTCTCTAAGACGTTTAAGGCAGTGACTGCAAGTTTCCAGTGGCTTGCCGTAGTTATCAGGAAATTCAGAAAGAGGTTTGCTTGTGCCGCACGACATGCACTGATGTTTAGGGGGAGCTTCCTCCCTCCATGAATTCACAACCTCTGTAACTGTCGGTTGTGCTGGGATAACGCTTGCAGCCGGTAACAGGCTAACCTTGTCCTCTGGGATACC
Organism: Citrobacter sp. Cpo037; assembly: GCF_030332945.1. Classification (NCBI taxonomy): domain Bacteria; kingdom Pseudomonadati; phylum Pseudomonadota; class Gammaproteobacteria; order Enterobacterales; family Enterobacteriaceae; genus Citrobacter; species Citrobacter sp. Cpo037. The sequence continues at coordinate 67,919 of NZ_JAOWGW010000075.1, read as the reverse complement.
GGCGAATCTCATATGCTGAAACCAGAGTTTTTCCTTCCCTGGTTTACCGGAGCGAGTTACATGGAGTGCGCTGGTGGCTTCGATAATGCCCACCAGCTGCTGTCGTTCTTTTTTACTTAATACTGAAAAGGAATCCACCTTATACAGATCGGACTCTTCCACGCCGTTTGGGTAACGCAATACGTATGCTTTTACCCGGCTAAGAGCCCGCTCTAAATGAGGCGGGGTTTTTCTGGCCATGGGTCTCAGTCCTCCACAAATTGAGCAAGTATTTTTATCCGATAATCGCGACTGTCTCTGCCACCATATTCCTTCTGCTTTTTATCAAGATAGGCGGGGTGAACCAGGGGAGAGTCTTCTGCACTTAATGTAATGGCTGTATAAATGTCCCTTGGGTTATTTGGTCCTATTGCTAATTTCTCATGCTGAGAATCGTAAAAGTGACCTTTGTTTTTATCGGGAATTGAGATCAACAAAATTCGGTTATCTGAATTGGTCAGAGTACCTCGGATCGTACCAAGTCCACGCTCAGGCATTCGCGATGCGTCAAGAACGATGAACATCAGATTTTCACTGCATTCACCCGCAAGATTTTCCTCTTTGCCTGTGCGGTACGAAACACTCTTGCACTGCCAAAGATGTTTATTAGTCCGGGCCTGAAGTTTGCTGATTTTTAGTTCAAAGTAGTTATCAAGCCACGGTTCAGTTTTTAATATCTTTTTCCAGAGACATTCAATACGGCGCATTATATGCAAGTACGTCTGGCTGATTCCGTAACCCGTAATAATCACTCTGGAATCACGGTATAAAATAGTTCTCAATATGGTAATGACCGCTACTAATTCGATATACCCCACACCATTTGTAGCGACAGCTACTGAAGTGCTCGAACTTTTTACTTCTGCACTCAGCAAAACTTTTTCCTGCTGGTGAGTAGCTTCAATACCAAACAAATCTTTCATTGCCAGGGTCCAATTACCCTGGTATTTGTCACTGAGCGCTTGCCAGCGAGGGTCTGTATCTGCTGTAACCATTAATCAAGTACTCCCAAAATATCAGTAGTTGTTTCGCGCGAGTTACCATTGCTGGCTATCGACTGGCGGCGAGGTATGTGATGAATAGTGAATCCCGCGTCACGGTATAGTTGGTCAATAGCTGGCGCGCTGGAATTGGATATGATAATTTTGGCCCCGCGCCGGTGAGCTGCGCGGCAGGCCTCAACCACTCCTAACTGATCTTCCCATTTAAAACCGTCAGGTGTGTAATTGGTGAATCCCGCCTGGCCTGGCATCGGTTCATAAGGTGGATCGCAGTAAACCACGTCACCCTCTCTCGCAAGGCCAATGGTTCGCCGGAAGTCACTAAGCATGAACACGTAGTTATGCGCATATTTCGCGAAGGCTTTTATTTCTTTTTCTGGGAAATATGGGGCCTTGTAGTGTCCAAAGCTGGTGTTGAATCCACCTGAATTGTTGTACCTCATGAGCCCATTGAAACAATGCCTGTTCAGGAACAGGAATGCAGCCGCGCGCTCAGGACCGGATAACTGCTGCTCGTTGAAGTCACTGCGGATGGCAAAATATCCGCTTTCAGTATTCATCTTGTCGAACATTACGCGGGCTAACTGGAGAACAAGCTCCGGCACAACGGTGAGCATTTGATACATGCTGATTAGGTCAGGGTTAACATCGGCCAACAGGAATGAACCGTGCTTATCAGAGTTGGTGAAAACAGAACCGCCACCAACAAAGGGCTCAATTAAGCGAAGACCTTCAGGCATGAGGGGAAAGATATGTTTGAGCTGACGCTGTTTGCCACCAGCCCATTTCAGGATCGGATTAAGCATGTGGCGCGGTCCTTGTTTGCTTCAAATATCGCCCGGGCGAATCCTTCAGGTGTTTCGCTGCGGATGTTCGCCCGTTCAGGGCCTGGCGCCGCTGTATGGATACGGTTATCGGGATAGTCTGTGTAACCGGGGAAGGTTACCGGGAGTTTTCCCTTTGGGATCATCCGACCATATTCAGCGATCACCCCTTCGATCGCCGCACTTACCGCGGGCAAAAGCGCCGGAAAGGGCATTTGCATGCCTTGCCCCGTCCATAAGCAGGTGCGTTTGGTGTAGTTATCTTTGGCTATGTACGCAGTGAATTCATAGGGATCAAACAAATGGTCTGGCTTGCGCCAAAAAGTCGATATTCTGCTGACCGGGTTTTCAATCAGGAAAGGGCATCCAATGAAGCGGGCAAGGTCATAACACTGCCAGACAACCTGCATAGCCTTAAATTGAAAGGCCGGATCTTCCTCTGCCTTTGAAGCGAACCAGCGCGAGCCGGAAGTGGCTAAATTAGTGCAAGGAGGGAAGCCAGCGAGGAATGTAATACGGTTCAGGTTTTCCCTGATGAAAGCATATACCTCAGAGCTATCGATGATGGCGCTAATGCGCGTCAAAGTAGCTCCAGAGGGGTGTAATTCTTCGCTCGTGGCCTGGTGCTGAGGATCAACTATTACAGCATCGCAACCGGCTTCCAGCCATGGGATAACCATTTTCCCCGTAAAATCGCATAGGCTAACCACCAGCGCGCGATTACTCATCGAGAGGCCTCGCCTCCGAGGGCCGCTACAATTTTTGAGGTCAGGCTATCCAGCTCACCGGCCAACAGAATGATATCCGCAGAACGGCGCTGTAATTCGTCTTCAACATCAATATCTGAGTTTTGATCGAGCAGTTCGTCGGCAAATTTAACCCCGGAGAATCCAGCTCCATCGTTAATAGCGAAGTTCACCCTGTCGGTGCAAAGCGACAGTTTGGTGACCAGCTTCCCGGCCGCAATCATTGTTTTAACTTCATCACTGGAAAGGTCCTGCTTATTCAGCTTCGCAGAACCTCCATCCTCCAGGATGGCTTTAAGATCGGCTTTTTCACCCAGGGTGTAACCAGCTGGTGGAGCATCATTACGCACCCATTCAGTCAGCGTCAGCTCAATAGGGTTTTCGAGCGTAAGTGGCACAACCGGGAGAGAACCCAACGCTTTGCGCAGCATAGCCAGCGCATCCTCTGATTTGCGAGGGCCACTGTTGATATACAGCAGGTTTGATTCTGATGAATAGAGGATCTGGGTCCGGTCGGTGGCGGTAAATGCGCGCGGAAGTAGTGAGTGGATCACTTCGTCTTTGAGCGAGTCCTTCTCGGTTTTTTTGAGCTTTCGCCCTTGAGTGGCTTCGAGATTACCAATTTTTTGGTTTAGCTCGGCTTTGATGACGTGCCCGGGAAGTAATTTTTTCTCGCGTTGAACGGTTAAGGCGATGAAGCCGCTGGCCGCAAAATACAGCATGTCGGAGCCCAGTGGGCTGGTGAAGCCGGTGCGAACCATATCCTGGCTTCCACATGGTGAGAACTGGTAGTCAGGTAGAGCCGTTTTGAGCGCTTCCTCATCGAGCTTCATATCGCGGCTAAGGCGATAAACACTGAAGTTTTTGTATTGCTTAAACATCAGGAGGACGCCTTAAGGTACTGGACATGGAAGCTGAGAACGCCACATTCACGCAGGAAATCAGCGGGAGGAATTATGTTGGACCAGGTGCGGCGATCGTAACCGATTGTGCCCAACACCAGTTCGGTGCCATCAGCGCAGCGGGCGACGATGTAATGCTCTTTTCCTTCAACATAGATTATGTATTCGTCGAACTTCCCGGCTGTCATTTCGCGGATGAAGTTCGCCCGATTTAGTACGATTTGGGCCATTTAGCATTACTCCGATAAATAGAACTTACAGAGTATACTAATTTATTAAGAAAATGATATTGATTCAAACGGTAGCTGCTTGCTTTTTCAGGATAATGCCGGGTTACTCTCATGGTGGTTAACTGTCAGAACGGAAGCTGATTCCAGGTGGTTGGCACGTGTTGTTTCGTACTCGGTGATTACTTATGGATGTATAAAGGATTTACTAAGTAAGTACAAAGTGCACCTTTTATAAATCTATTGGATGCACTTTGTACGCTATCAAGATTAGCCTTTGTCAATGGCGACTTCTGCAGCCTTAATGGATATTTTACCCGCGGCGCTCATGTTGATATTGGCATCTGATTTGATCGTCATATCACTAACAGAGTGTACGAAAAGAGACAGCTGACTACTAATATATAACTGACCTGAATCATTCACACCCATGGTAGAACCCGAGGCTTTATGAGTGATGGACCAAGATCCGCTCTGGTTCCTAATCTCTAATAACCCGTTCCTGTCGCACACATAGTCTTTACCTGGCGTAGTTGTACCGGCTGCGGGCGCACCTTCTACAGCTGGTGGTACATAAGGTGAACCTTGCCCGGAGGCTTCTGGTGCTGTGTTAGGAACGCCGCCAGGGGCATCTGTAGCGCGCCCAACAACACGCGGGCGTGTACTATCCCCGCTATATGGGAAGTCCACCCAGACATCATCACCGGCGAGTAACGGTATGAATGCGCCATCATCCGGAGGCATACGCTCAGCCCATGGTAGATCTCCGTCAGGAATGCTATCCCATATACCCACCAGCCGCACAGACACTCTAAGCAGACCGGCAGGATCGTCGACCGTTACCACCTTTGCCCGCTGCGGGCCGTTAATTGGTGCCGTCATAAATCACCCCTAACAATGCTCGTGTTACATATCCAAATCGGTCTTCCTGATGGGCTGCAAGCTTAACTACTAATTTGGTAGGCACGGATTCATCAAGTCCGCTTTCAGTGTTGTAGTTGTGGATCAGGACCTTCATCGGCAGCCCGGGAGTAATAGCTGAGTTGCCGGTAACCTCGATATCGATTTTGGGTAAAAGGAACGTCGAAAGGTTATTGAGGGCTGTCTGATCATCAACGCTCACCATCTTTACTGGCCACGACTTATCACCGGACGTCAGGAGGCCTTTAGTCGGGCTGTATGCCATAAGCCGGTATTGACGTGAGCGGATGTATTGGTCGTCATTATTAAGCTTGGCGAAGCGGTTAATGCGCAACGCTGCCTTTGGGTTATTCGCTTCATACGTTAGTGCCGGTGACTGCCTGGATAACGTGGCCATGCTTTTAACGTTAATCGAACCACGACACACCCAACAAAGGGCACCGGCTTCCTGAGCCATCTGCGCCAGCACTCCGCTGGGTTTTTGCCCCATGTTCAGATGATACGTACCCAACTTTTTGAAATTGTCAGCGTTAACCGTCAGGCCTGTGGCCAGAGCGCGGACGATATTAGCCGGTTGCTTCTTAACAAAAAACTGAGGCTTTGAAGCCGGAACTTTGAGTGTTTTCACCTTTTCACTGAAAGCAATAATCGTGACGATATCCGCCGACTGGGGGGCTTTCAGGACCTCAAATGTATCGGTCCATGTTGTGTTGCCTATGCCCTGTGGATCACCAAAGCTGCAGGTAAGAATCGTGCCTTTTTTAACGCCTAATTGATCTACTACGTAACTGGAATTATCGCGAACCTCCAGCTGCAATTGCGGACCGGTCAGATCGGCTACCTCAATGTAAAGGCAGCGCGCAATCATGGAGCGGGGGATTTCCGTTTTCCCAATCTTTACGGTCTGTAGGAAGAGCTGGGAACGCTTCTCTGATGAATTGCTATTAGCGGCCATTGGTCACCCTACCTGATTCAGGCATAACTCCAGAATCATTACCAGAGAGGACATCGATGGTTTGCGATAATGGCGTACCTTTCCACGCGGAATAGAGTGGGGCGATAACAGTGAAGGATATCGCTGAGGCGAACACTCTGTTCGACGCCAGCGGTAGCGTCAAATTGTCGACAATGACTGCCTTGGGATCACGTATCAGGCAATTCAGTTGCAACGAGGCTCCTGCAAGCATGGTCTGGAAGGTGAAATTTGTATTCCCAAAGTTGGAGAACTGGCGGAACCAGGACGCATAAATGCCGGTTAACGCGTTCAAAACCTCTTTTTCGTTGGCTAAAACCATCAGAGAGTATGAGATCTCTATGGGGGTGTGGCTGAGTAGGGCTGTAGGCTTCCCATCCTTATCAGTGATATACCCGGCATCATACTCATCTGTCACTATGGTGTTGTCATGTAACTGGAATCCTGGAGTTCGCCCCAGGTTCAGTACTGGCAGGGAATTTGTATTCACTTCTGGTCGGTTTGGGTTGAAGCGACGACCGGCACCAGCAGCACGGTATGCCCGGAGAAACGCTTCCACATCATCAAACTCGCCAAATTTAAGCTGATCGCTCTTCTTCCGGGACAGAAATTCGACAAGAGGCTTGGACCATGGCCGTGTGTCAGTTACTTCAATATCCTCCAGTGCCGATAAAAGCGCATTACCCAGACCGGCATCCACATCGCTGGTGGATGAGAGCTCACGCTTACCCGTGGGCGTCAACATAGCCTTCTTGAAGCGCATCAATAATTTGTCGTTATTCACCATCAGATACGGATTCCTCAAACGTGCGGCATGGTATACAGACGAAGAGCGTGCCCACGGCTGCTGTACCATAGTTAAATTTGCGGTGAACGTACCACCAGCGCCGGGTCATTTCTCCGGATGCCAGTTCCTCATTCCATTCGAGGATCGAACCTATCGAGATATCAAGGGCGGCCACACGGAGTATCAAAGAGTCTTCTTGATAGCCGGTGTTGTCGTCCTCTTCGTTCATGCTCAGGAAACTGTCCATTTCGTCCGGACAGTCCAGGACTTTCACGATTTCAGGCTCGCCGTAGGAGAGCGTTTCCTGGTTTGGATCAAGGCGTTCCGCCTGCATTACCTCAAAACCTTCATCATCAATAGGCGCGTCTATCGAGTTGGCGCGATACAGGAGCGCGTCGAACGACAATGGGTCTTTAATGATGGCTAAAGCCCACGCTTCGCGGTAAAGGTCGTTGAAACTCTTGTGGCCAAGAAATCGAGCGCGCATATCACTGTTAGCAGGACGGGAAAGCATTGCAGCAGTAATTGAGACAGGCGCTTCAGTAGGCTCTTTGGTTTCGTTGGGTAATTCATGTTTTCCAGATGGCTCATCTATAGGGTCCGCTACCGGTTCCAACGTCTCAAACGTAGTAGAGGTTGGGCTTTGAACTGCTACAGTATCAACAGGAGAAGGGACGCCATCAGGAACGCCACCAGCCACTTTGATATCGTCGTTGTTATCGATGAGATCGTCATAAAAACCTGCCATTATTGTTTACCTTGTTGGGAGGCGAGCCATTTCTTGAATGCTGTCTCTGCCTGTTGATCGGTCATGCCGGTTATCTTCATGGCCTGAATGAAGCCTTGTTTCTTCAGCTTCAGTTGCTCCTGTAATTGAGCCTTCATCGCTTCCTGCTGCTTTTTCAGCAGCGCGTTCTCTGCCCGGGCGGTTTTAAGCTCTGCTGCTTTGCGCTTAAGTGAGTTACGCGCGGTGGAGGCCTGTTTTCTCAGCCTATCGATCTTGTCTTTCTCGGTTCGTTGTACCTTGGCTAACCCGCGTTGTGCGGCCTGGTATTTTTCGAACTCGCGGCGGATCTTCGTCTGGTCTGTTTGATCAGAGCGGTTACGGGCTAAAGCTTTCAGTTCTTTGTCGGTAAAAACCTTGGTCGTGCGTTTCTTGTCATCGCCAAAAGCTACTTGCTCAGCAGCTTTCTTCATCTGTGTGCCCAACTGGCGTTGCCAGGTAGACGATTGAAAACGGGTCATGACATGGAGGACGTGTTTGCAGGCTGCGCCGACGAGATCAGGGTTGCGTATTTTGGGGAAGGCATACTCAGCTGGTGGCTTCAGTGCGTAGTTACCGGCTGTGGCCATGTAACGGAACCAATACTGATGGCGCCCGCAATCACAGTCGAAAGATACGCGACCTTTAGCGAGGTTTTTTGCCAGCGTGGCCAGACTTACTTTTTCATCACCGACGTCTTCAACGTATCGGTCCCATTCTTCAAAGCGCACGCGTACCAGGTGGTTATCGTCGACCGACGCATCAGATGCCGTAACCTTCACATCGGCGATGTTATGGCGTATGCGTATAAACAGCGCCGACTTAATGCCGGTGCCATCATCTACCTTGTTGTTGGCGCGCTTAACATCGATCTGAGTCGACATGGCCACCAGCTGAGCGTAGGTAATGCCAGCCTGATCACTGCTGAACTTCGTGCGATGGCCAGCGCGTTTTTCGATGAATTGCTTTAAATCTTCAGGAGTAAAGAATGTGCCGTCTTTCTTCTTGCCGAGCTTAAGAATCTCATCGACGCTTTTATTACGCAGTCCTGCAGGCGTAAGCGTGCGGTGTGCGCCTCTACGGCTTGCGCGCTGACCTTTACGGATTTTGTTGAAGACCTTAAGGAAGTCAGTTGCAGAAAGGCCGTGCGTGGCGTAACGGCCGTTCTCTTTCTTTTCAAAGCTCGAAGAGGGCATTAGCTACCCCCTCTTTGTTAAGCGCTGGATAGCAACTGTCATACGACGACCACCCAATCAGTTGCAAGAAGATCACCAACTGACGGCACCCATGGCACGACCACATCTTGGGCATTTTTCAGTGCAAAGTAAGCACCGTATGGGACGATATCTGTCGAGTAATAACCTTTGATTGCTTCCATCCGTGCCGGATATTGTCCCTCCGGGACCATCCAGCAGAACTGGCCACCAGCATTCCAGCCGCGACGTGCAACACGTTTGCCTTCCTTCAGCCACATTAGGGCGTCTGAGAAGTCGGCTGCGTTAAGATCGATTTCGGCAGGTTCATAAGTAGCATTGAAAATACCTGGCTTACAGGGATAGAACTCACCCTGAACTCCGGTGATGATCCAATCTCCAGGACATACGATATGCCCGCCGTCCAATGTGTCGATCCAACCGTGAACGCGCATGATTTTGCGACAACGGATACAGAGTTTATCGCCTGATACGTCGGGAGAGCGGAAATAGCGGACTATATCGCCTTCCCAGCCATTCGCTTTACGTTCTGACGGTAAGAAGTCCCGTAACTGGTCGTTGTCTAAGCCTGAATGAACCTTGGAATAATCCAGTGGATGATCACCATTCTTGAACCACTGGCTGGCGCTCACTTCGATCGGCTTTCTGCGCCAGCGGGTAAGGGCAGGTTGAGGGTTATCATCTATACGTGTGTACCCCTCGGAGAAAGGCTTTTCTGGTGAATATGACATATAGCCGTCTTCATACACGACGATATAACCACCCACATCAACCTTGCTAAGCAGTTCTTCCGGTATTTCCAGCCATGCGTCTGTATTACCGGTGTCCACTATCACAGATGATCGGAATGATTTCACTGCTAGAATCTTTGCTGCCTGAACAACTTTATGGCAACGATATTTAGGTAGTTTTAAATCGTTAGTCATTTCATTTTGTCCTGTAAATTGCTGCATCAGTTGCTCTGTATGGTGCCGTCTAATTCCGGCAAGCTGGTGGAATAGATGTTTATTTGCTCGCGTATCCACGCTAGCTCCGGGAGGAATAGGGCTTTGCCCACTGGTAGCGCTTCGCTTTCATCCTCTTGGCCACAGACACGGGTAATAACCCAACGCAGCTCGTCGGTGCCCCATACACGCTGAGCAATGAGGTCAGGGCGATATATCTCGTCCTGAGTAATGTCGTGGGGGATCAGGTCTGAATCGTAGCTGTTACACTTGGCTACTACGGCCTGGTGCATGTACGCGCGGATGATTGGATCAGATACGTTACGATCGTCGAGTCGTGAGATGCTCATAGGTATCTTCCTTTGCCCGTGAGCGGACTCATAGTAACTGATTTAATTGCTTCAGTTTCGGTTGCGCGAACAATTTTACGCAGAGGATCTAAAGGGTCAGGAGGCATTTCAACCGTCACCGAGCTGTACATTTGCTCTATGTAGGAAGCGCTGGCCACGTTCTGATAGATCGTACCGTATACGCAAAGCAGCATTAGAAGGTGTTCGCTTTTAAGGCGTTCCCAGTCAATGCGATACACGGCTTGACCGCGGGTATCATGCTCTACATCGATAATGTTGTCCGGGATGGTATAACGCTGGCCAGCTCCGGTGGTTTTGGGGCGGATGATGGCCTTCTGCAGCGAGAGCTCTCGATAGAGGTCCAGTGACTCGACTAGGATTGGCTTTCCGCTCGTTCCTGGGGCAGCAAACTGGATATGCTTTCCGCCGGTCGCGCTGAAGAAACCGCTGCGTTCGTCCACCAGCACGTCATCGCCGTTTTTCTCAATCTTGCGAATGATGTTGGGAAGGACGTCAAGCAACCCCTTACGATCTGCTGGAAGGGTTTGTTCTGATAACAGGGTGAGGTTTCCCTTATGCCAGACAGCCTCCACCAGCATTGGCTTGGAAGTGGAAAGGGTGATGGCACATATGGCCTTATCCATAGTAGGACTCCGCTGGTAATGAAGTCTCTATAGTATAATTAGTACTTTCTGTAAGGAAGGGCGAAATCTGGACAAGAAAAAGGCCGATATAAAACCAGCCTTGAGGGATTGGGTAAACCTTAACTATTGCAATGCGAGGCAGCTACCATCATAGCTTCCTTATGACGATAGAACCAGTAACGCTTTCTGTTTATGTTGTGTTTTCTTTTCAAAATAAGCTCACAATTAGTTTTTTAAACGTTCAATTCCAGCACGTCTGTAAGCCTCAGCCAGCAGGTCACGCTGAGTACCATTCGCTTTTTCAAACTCAGCGGGACCGCCAACATTGCCGTCGGCATGCACTGGTAACAACCATGGATATTGCTCCCGGATATCAGCCGGTGCTGCGTGCTGGTGGTGGAAATTACACAATGGCAAAACGTGAGCGTGGGCGTCAGGTGCTGTTCGGCCATCAATATGGTGCAAACTGATCAGCGGCGACACTTTCCCATGTATCAGGCATGCAATACATGGTAAGGCTCCGAGCTTATCCATGATGCGGCGTTCAGCTGCGGTTGGTGTACGTCCCTTATTGCCACGGGACTTTATAGCCTTACGTGGCTTAGTGGATGTGTTGAGTACCGTACTTCGCTTGCGCGCAATAATCTCTCTGCGTTTCTCCCAATATTCTGGAGACTGTAACTGAAGGAGCCTCTTCTCGCGTTGGCGTTCCTGCGCCTCGCGAGCTTTATCAACCTGCTTTTGGCGATACTCAGGGTCCGCGAGTTTTTCTGCATTGCGGGCTCTTTGCCGCTCAACGGCGGCGCGCTGGCGGGCGAATAGCTTCTCCCGGGCTTCCTGAGTTAATTCCATTAGATTTGGCCCAGCCATTTATAGCGTTCGGCCACTTCGGCCGGGTTCATTTTCCCTGTACCCAGGAGAGCCAGGGAAATGTACAGCGATCGGAAGTGGCGGCGGGCACGCATTCCAGCAGTTATATAACCGCCCGGTTGAGCTGCTGCCAGCTGGGCTATGTTTGCTGCTGTTACTGTACGGGTGCAGTATTCATTGAATACAGCCACGGCGACGCGGGTAGGGTATTGCAGTGGATTGTTCATGTATTCTCCTTATCGGTGTTTAGGACGGCGCTTTGATTTAATCCGGCGCTTCAGGCCCGCCCGGATAGCTGCTTTGATGAGTTCCAGAGTGCTAAGCGCAAGGATCACGGTCACAGATAACTTGAGCGCAATCAGCCACCCAGCAAACGAATAGTCGAGAGCGATGTTGATGTAGTGATCAATCATGATGAGTAACAGAGTGATGGTTCAGTAGGGGGATACCAGCCGATGCCGTGCTCAGCAGAGCTGATGATGCGCCAGCGAATAGCGTCATTCACAACTGTTTTAGCGACGTAATACTCCTTCGCCAATTGAGTGCTGGCCATCGCAGTAACAGTTTTAAGGTCGATTACCGCGGGTTTATCACCGTAAGCAGGGACGCACGCAGCGCGAAGGATCTCTCGACTGCGAAACCAACATTGTCCCAGGTGCTCTTCGGGTAAGTTAAATGTGAATCCATGGCCAGCCGGTGCTGTCTGGAGATGGTTTTGTTTGGCCAGAGAATGAAGGCGAGCTGTCGACAGCCCCGGGAGAATAGCGGAACGCTCCGCTGATGAAATCCGTATGGCCTTATCCATCCAGTAGCCATCATCCGGGGTGAGCGTATAGCCTCCATCGACCATTAAGAGAGCCTCCCGTGGAAGCCGCTTAATGGTGGCGCTGAAAATTGCGGTGATGATCTTGTCGTCGGTCAGTCTCATGTTCGTAATAATGACACATTAAAAAATAAATAATTAGTATTATCTGTATTGCGGCGGGGTATTTGCCTTGAAAATGCGCGAGTTATTGGGATTTGAATTGCATTGCCTGTCTGGCATTAGTGCATTAACATCTGCTGGTGCTTTTAGAAATAGTGATTGATTGATAAGAGCATGCAGCCCCTGGTTCGCCGGGGGCTGTTCATTTCGAGCCAGGTCCCTCTAATACACGTTCTTATTCCAGTTTTCGCACATATAATTACTGCATCCGTCAAAATCATACGGGTTAAGTTGCCAGCTTATCCGACCGCAACACGGGCAATTCCAGCGAGTTTTACCGGTTGATGTGCGATCTCGTCGTTTCTGACGTTTCAGCCAGTCAGGCTGACGTAACCCGCGGGCCTGAATCATTTTCCGCCGGTCGAGCCGGTTTATGCAGAACGTGCGCCGTTTAACTTTGTTGGCCAGATGATATGGGAGCCAAATTAGCCCTTCGCTGGTGGTGACGGCGAAGGGATGAATATAGGCTTTCGTGAAATCTGTTGTAGGCAGCTCGGTACCGGCAAGCCAGTAAACGTCGTTGCCATCCCATTCTCCTTTCACGTATGCCACGTATTGCGTGCAACCTGGTTCTATTAGCGATTCGCCCGGCAGCTGCTGGCAGTCGACATGCCATATGGCCAGTTCATCTACACAATCGGCCGCAACCGGCAGATCGATCGGACGGCCCTTATTCCAGCGTTCTTGCGCCTCTTGCAGTGTGTAAACATGTGCGGCATCGATGTTGCTGCTGTAGCCATTTCCGTTCCGGCAATGAAAAGAGGCGTTAGTGCCAACTGTTTCTCGTAGGCAAAGCATATAAAAGCGATCATTCATTTTCGGCCACCAGCGTTTCTTTGTGTTCGATTAACATGACTATTCCTTTCAAGTTTTGCGTAGGCGATGGATGCCTCAGCATCAGAGGCTCCGAATACACGATTAACACCGGCTATGACGTTCTCTTCTGAGCGGCTCAGGCGTGAAAGAATGCTGCGACATACGAAGTGATCAGCGTGCGTAATGTATGCGTCAGCTGCCTTCATTGAGGACATTGGTCGATCAACCTGGATAAAGTGAAGAGGGTTCTGGGCACCATAGTTCAGTGTGCAAGCCACTACCGGCGCTCCGTTCCTTAGCCCACTTTGCAGGTGGACGTGAACGCCATTAATCAGCATTGATTTTTTCATTTATAAAAATAAGCACATAATTAGTATTTTATGACCAAAACAAATCCGGCCCATGTGACGCCGCGCTGTCTTCTTCCAGAATGATTTCCTGCGCTTTAAGCATGCCCATTTCGGTCAGCTGGTAGGTATGAACCGGTGGTGTTTCATTGAGTGTGTGCACCGTCAACAGGCTCTGCTGTTCCAGCCTGGCTAGTGACTGACGTACATTCTGCGTCCTGGCTTTACGACCTCCATAATGGTCATCAATATACGTAGTTATAGCGAGCAGGGTCACCGGGGTAAAAACATGCTGCTCGATATATCTGCGCCCTATGCAAGATAACGCTAACTTTTGAATTGTTGAAAGCGCCATTGTTGCTTGTCTCCTTGATCTTACCGCTTCATGCGTTGGCTGTTTACAATATCGAGCATTACTGACTTATTGGCATCGATATAGCGTATATAGCTCATGACCTGTTCGGGACGTTTCCACGTACCCTCATGCATGATCTGAGTGAGCTCTGTTCCTCTCAATGCCATATCCTGCGCAGCGCCCACACGTGGGCTATGCCCGGTCCAAGTTCTGTAGCGGGAGGATTCAAGAGGTGCGCCTTTAACTGCCTCCCAGGCTTTGGCAAAGATTTTCTCTATATTTTTACCAGCCATGGGGTTCGCTGCTGGATGAGCGTTGCCATAGCGGTCGACCTTGCCAAAGATAAAGGTTGATTCATCCGTGAGGCCACTTGCGTCGAGCCAATTACGTAACCAACCGGCGACGTCTGGCGCCAGCACTTTCACTACGCCTATCTCGTCTTTAATTGTTTTTGTATAACCCACATCAAGTGTGGCCGAACCGTCTCGTTGAAACTGAATATCACCAATTCTTAATCGTGCAACCTCTGACATGCGCAACAGTGTGTTGTAGGCCACGCCTAAAAATGCGAGGTCCCGAAGCTGCTGCATTTTACCGCTGGCCTGGGTAATTTCTGCCAGTTGGAAAAGATCATCGAGGTGAAGAGGGATCGCCTGTTCTACTCGCTCACCATTGAGGACTGCTTGCCGACTTATTTTTTTCATCCCGCGAGTCACCAGTATGTGTGACGCAGGTAGGGCCAAACCAGCCTCGCGATGGATCTTGTTTATCATTGATTTGTGCATCGCGATGGTGTTCTTTTTGCGCCCAAGTGTCTCTCGCAGATAAAGCAGGTACTCACGAACATCTTCAGGCTTGGCCGGAAGCCAAACTTTATTGAACTGCTTACACCATAATCCCCAACTGCGGAGAACTGACTTCATTTGCGCCCAGGTATTTTCCGACGCGGCTTCCCGGTCGACAAAGAACATGTGTAAATTTTCAGCAACCCGTTCATCATATTTATCCGCAGTTATCAGCAGCGGGGAATCGGTATGGTTAACCGGCAAATTGGTCATTGGCATATCTCTCATGTGCACGGGTACGAGTAGTGACTCACTACGGAAAACTACCATAACATTAGTATAATCTGTTAGGTTTTTTATGAAATTTACACGGTTTTTAAGAAAACCGCTGTATTTTTCATTCTGTAGCACAATGACCGAGCTGAATTATCAGATTTCACGTAGCAACGCGAATACTTGAGTAAAGACTAAGGTTATTGGCGATGTAAAAACCGGCTCAGATGTTTTGTTAACCATGCCATTTTACATAAAAACAAAGGTAATATAATGGGTGTTATATTACTTTTGTTGGTTTTTTAGGTGGAGTCTAAAAGGTGAGCAATGATGCGATGAATTATCAGAATAATCTCTATTTTTGGCTTGTTGGTTAAATTACATACAAATCATACTTAATTTCAATGATTGGCTTTCTCAGCCTTTTACCCCAGGCAACAGGATGATATACAAGCCCAATTCGTTAATTTGTATGATTTTAGGATAGAAAATGGCTAACAGTGATGAACTTTTACTAATTAACAGCGAAATAACAACGGCAATTCAAAAACTTCACCTTGATATCACCTCTCAACGTGCTGTTTCAACGCTCACCAGCCATTTCTGTATTGTCAAAGGATTGCATGCCAAGCCCGCCAGCGTACAAAAACGTCTTCGTAAAGGCATTCGGTTTCAAATAAACACACACATTTCCCAAAAATTTGCCCAGACTAACTCTGCTTATGGTCGATTTCTCTAACGAAATAGACTAAATTCTCCCTTAGTTTTAACTATTGGGCATTGCGCCCACAACCGGAGAATACTGATGTCAGATAGCCGTACGGGCGAAGCCGTCTACAAGGAATTTATTGAATTCCGGGACGCATTCCTGACAGATGCTATGGATGAAGCTTCTGCCTGGAGCACGAATAAGTTTGGTGAGCGGTTTAGGCCTGTTGTGCTTGTCAACGCGCGCAGGCTTAAAAAATGGACTGAAGCGATTGACCAATGGAATAAATTCGCTCAAGAACTCAAGAAATACCCTCAGCTGGGCATACCTGTTTCCCTGTACGAGCCAGCCCCGAAATTCATCTCCGGGGCTATACGCGTTCGTTGTTATGAGCTACCGGCTACCGAAGTAACAACCAAGGCACGCGAGAAGATTCTTGCTGACTATGATCGTGAAATTGAGCGCTTTAAGGCTATAGATAATACTAATCCATACCTTACCCAGTTGCAGGATGAGCGTAAAACATTCGAAGCCTTGCCCCCCAAAACGAAACTGAGATTACGGCGCACCGGCTACACAGATCTGAATTGCGCATATAGCACAACTGAAGAGAGTCAGATAATGGTACGCGTATCATCATCTGGCGTGTTCTTTGATGAGCGTACTCTTGGACAGGGTTTCACCTTCGGGCCTAAAACCAAAAACAGTAAAGCATCGATTTACTCAGAATTGAGCCCCATTCCACAATCGCTCTATCAAAGCATAGATATTTACGACATCGATACTGTTGAAAAGGCAAAAGCCGCACGCAAAAAGTATCGAGAAGAGAATGAGCAAGAGATCAAGCGTGAGCAATGGTCGCGCTATAACAAAACCCGGGCCGCCAAAAATGCCATCCAGGCTGATGCTGAACATGCGGCAAGCGAGAAAAACCCTTCAGGTAGCAGCCACGATTGACTCGACCACCAGCGCGCAGCTGGTGGTGTGAGTTTAACTTGCTCTGCGTCTACGCAACCATTCCTCGGCTTCAGAACGAGTCTCTTCTTCATCATGGAAGGTCTCTTCGTTCGCCGGGGTAAAGTCCACCAGCTGCGTGAAGCAATACACATCCCAATGATCCGGCGATTTGATGTTGAGCTTCTCGCGCATCTGCTCTTTCGGGACCATATACCATTGACCGGCTTCATTTAGTCCGCACGGTATCTTACATGCCTGGTCAACAGCCTTGCCCCCTTTATCGAATTTGAGGCGTCCCTGCTGCACGGCCATCTTGGCCATGATATTTGCATAGGCGCGCTGGTTGATGAATCGCTCTTTATCCTTCTTGGTATGCATCCGTTTACCCCAACGGATTCGCTGAGCGATGATGCCGTGTTTTTCTTCCAGCACATCAGCGGTGGTCGCGCCTACGCCGTCGCCATCGATGGCGATCTGAATATTTGGGTATTTCTCCGGATCACATTCACTGAAAATGAAATCGGCAAAACGTGACGGTGTAACTGTAGCTTCCATCTCCTTAACCAGGTGAGGGACCACACGCCGGTGTTTTCCGTATCCGGATACCCTGAAGATGCCCATTACTGATTTATCGCGGCCATTACCGACGTCACAGCAGCAGATCCAGCCCCATCCCATTGCAAGGGGAACCTTCCGTCGCTGCGCGCGTTCGCATTCATCGCGTCCGAGCAGATAGCCGGAAAGCGAGCTGGGGAATTCGCCGCGTACCTTAATGAGGTATTCCGGTGACTCCCGGCCACCATAGTCCACCAGCTTTTCACGGATAAACTTCAGCGTTACGAGAGGCGATTCTTCAGAGTTGAGCTTAATCGCGTTGTAGAGCCCATTCGGATTAGCTTCTGTGCGTGCCAGGCGGTGGTGAGAGTCATAAAACTCACCAGCTGTACGAGTTGGCTGTGAGATGAGCATCAGCCGGTTATCGTCCTGCGTCAGCGCACCTTTGATGATACCAAACGCCTTATCTGAAACGCCTGATGCTTCATCGATGATGTACAGCAGGTGCTCAGCGTGCTCACCGGCGAGTGCTTCTTCGTTCCCCAGGCGGAAGCCTTTAGCGATAACTTCCCAGCTACCCTTCGACGCATTCTCGTAAAAGGTGACATCGGCCAGAGTGAAATATTGGCCGAGCCATGGGAACCGCTTCAGGCATTCTTTCCAGTTCTGCCGGATGTACTTAAAGATACCGGTTTTAACCTGCTGCAGTTTGTTGGCCACGATAATGATACGTGACTCTGGGAAGAACATCAGGTAGCACAAGATCATGATGGCGGTCATGTCGGACTTACCCGTACCATGCCCGGAGGATACCGTCGTCCAGCTGCCGGTCTGCTGAACTGATTCGATAATTTCCTCCTGCTGCCAGGTGGGGATCTTATTGAACATGACTTCAGCAGCCGTTACCCAGTCATAACGATAGAGTTTTACCAGCTCTTGCCAGCGAGGGTCTTCAGTGATTGAGCGCCTAGTTATGGCTGCCATCGTCGCCCCCGTACAGCAGGTTATTTACTTCATCATCTGGTATTTCATCGTCGGCAAATTGTGCCGTTAGGTTGATATCGTTAAGAGAACCGTCAGCAGCGACATCGCCAAATCCGCCTCCATCAACAAGGAGATTTACAGCCTCTCGTTTCTCCGCCATAAGTTGTTCGTGCTGAGCATGGCGAATTGCGCGAGCCTCCCTTGCCTGGCGGTCCAGTTCTTCTGGGTCATAAGCCACGGCTTTAACCTTGTCAGACTCACCGTCTTTCACCTCTTTACGCGCCATCTCCATAAGCAACGCCGGAACCTTATAGCCATGCGTCTCGATGTAGATCGCGGTATCAACAGCGCTCCAACCGTTTTCCTTTCGCTGCTGGTACGCTTGCATAATTCGTTCAGGCTCTTCCGTTTTGCGGTCGTGCAGCTCTTGCTCGCGCTTGTTCTTCGCATAGCTCTGACGAATGCCCGCTAACGAGCGCGCGGTGTCATTAATGGCGCCCGCTGCGGCTGCGGCAACAGAGAGAGCTTTAGTTATTGGATTTGGTCCAGCCTCATCATCATCACCTGATGCCGGTGTTTGTTCCGTAAGGAAGGTAAGGACCGCTTTAACAGTGCGGTTAAGGCAGAACAGGTTAACGAGGGATGATTCGATGGCCATAGCCTCAATATCATCAACACCGGCTGCAGCTATTAGCTTTCGGGCTTCCTCCATGTCTTCATCGCTGGGGATTATGGATGCTTCCAGAATCTGGCTACCGGCCATGTACTGATCACGCGTACGTCCCGATTTCGTTTTGGTCGATACTGCATTGATCAATTTACCGACCAGCACAGCCTCTTCCGTTTGCCCAGCTTCGACGCGCGCGTGTCTTCCGGCCTCTTTAACTTGCAGGCTTAATTCATTGATTTCCTGTGATAAATTTTTATTCTGTTTCGCGGGTTTGTGATCGTTTTTGCGCTTACCTGACTTTTTTTGATCATTTGATCGTTTTCCATCCTTTTTAGCGATCTGATCAGCTGATCGCTGGTCTTGAACCTTACCTAACTGAGTAGTGCCTTCACCCAGGTAACGACGTGCGGTATTAGGGTTTAAACCATAGGTAAGTGCATATTCCTTAATAGATATTTTCTCGCCAGCGGCGCGCATTTCCGCATAGCGATTTCTATGTTCTGACCAGTCCGTTTTTACTGCCACTGCGATCACCCCTTTACAACGATGATCGCAGTCTACTGATCGTTACATCTCAATTGATCACTTTTGATTGGTATTAGCTGTTATTTCAACAACCAAAAAACAGACATATTTATGTTATTTGTTGGCTGATTTATTGATTTTCTCGGTGGTTTTTGTAACATGTGACTCGCTATTTCAATCAATCACAAGCAGTTAGCGTTAAACGCAAGGATTAACACTATGTCTAAATCACCAATTTTTGTGGCTGTCGACGGCGGCTCCGGCAATATCGCGCTTCGTTTTGAAAATGAACAAGGCGAGTTGAAAACGCACATCAGCCCCGCGCTGGTACGTCGTGGCCTGCTTCAGCACGGAACTCAGGAATCATCTACAACCTGGCGTACCGATGAAGACGAAATCTACTCGGTTACCAATGACGCAACCAGCATCGAGCTGGTCAACACCTGTGATCCAGAGTACCAACTGAGTCCGGCCAACCGCGTGCTGGTACTTAATGCGCTCAGCCGTGCGGGGTTAGGTGGGCGTGACGTGGTTCTGGCTGATACGCTGCCAGCGGATCAGTATTACGGTGATAACGGCATCAACAAAGTACGCATTGAGGCCAAGAAAAATAGCTTGCTGCGTGCCGTCGAGAACTACTCTGGCTCAGCTGCTGCGCCGAACATCAAACATGTGGCCATTTACCCTGAAGCGGTCACAGCGTACGTCAGTGCAACGGTTATGCCAGACGGCAGCGAAAACCCCGCGTTCGAAGGCGTACAGCGCTGCATGATTGTGGATCTCGGTCGCTTCACCTGCGACATTGCTATCGTTACCAACGAGCTGGAAATCCTCAACCGCGTCACTACAGAGCACGGTATCCACGTGATGATTAAGCGCCTTCATCATCTGCTGCAGGAGCACCAGGAGGCACTCAATCTGCCCGAAGCCAAAGAGATTAGCCTGTCTGCCCTCGACGGCTTTATTGAACGTGGTTATGCCGGGAGCCAGGCTGCATCGCGTGCCCATCTACGCCGTGATATTCGCCATTTGGTGGAGCAAGCAGCACGCGAGCTGGCAAACGATATCCGCAATGACATTCGCAGTCTGCACCGCAACATGACCGACATCGATATGCTGCTGTTTGTCGGTGGTGGCGCGAACTGGCTGGGCGGGAAGCTGGACTATCTGCCAGACTTCTCTAAAGAGTGGCACGATTACACGTACATTCCGGATGAACCTCAGTTCGCCGTAGTTCGTGGCGTACACCTTCTGCTCCAGAACGCACAAACGCGCATTCTGCAAGATTTAGCGGAAACTGCGGAGGCTTAATATGTCAGGAAGCGACACCAAGGCGAAACGTGATGTGTTGTCGATCAACATCACCGAGGATTTGAAGCGATCAGCGGCTTCGTGTCGCTTCATTGATGAGTATCGTGCCACCAGCGACCGTAGCGCAAAGCGCACCAAGATTGTCAGTGCTTTGACCGCTGGCCAGATTATGCAGGAATGCGAACTGATGGCCGTTATTGGCTTTATCGACACTGAGGCATTTACCAGACTCGATATTGATCAAAAGCGAATGATGCTGCTGGCCAGAATGCAGGAGTTTATCGGTGTAACAGAGTCGGTGGCCGCGCCGGTGGTTATGACACCTAAAGCAGAACCTGTAGCGCAAACTAAACCAGTGGCCCCTGCTGTTAAGGAGCCACCAGCAACAACTACTGAAGAAAAGCAGGAAAAAACAGAGGAACAAGGTTCAGCTAGAGTGAGTCGCTTCGCTAACCGCTTGCCCGGTGCTTGATGTATTTCGCGATGGATACAGCATCAACCGCGTCAAATAAGCACCTGCTCTTTCCTTCTCATCCTCATCCATAAGCATTTTTTCACGGCGGTCCGGAGGGATTCTCTCCGGATTTCTGCAACGCCTGAAGAATGCATCATCTATCCGTGTTAAGTAAAACGTTCGTGGGCGTACAGAAAGGTCTACTACGCAATCTGAGTTGTGCGACAAGGCAATAGATCGCATTCTCAGATAAATATTACGTAACGATGAGTGGTATTGCGGATACTTCAATTTTAGCCCTTCAGCTACTTCCCTTGCTGTTGCCGGTCTACCAAGCTCAATCAGATACTGCGAAATTTCCCACGACGTTAGCCTATTGTGCTTTGCCAAATAGACACCTCGCCGATACGACAGATTGTACTAATGCAAAAGGGATTCTACTGACGACATGTCTGTTTTTCAAACGACATTAATTGCAAACAAGAAAAAGGCGCATTAAGCGCCTTGATTCATGGAATTTTAGTATGCACAAAGATTACCGATGGCTACTCACAAAAGAATCTTGGAATGGACTCGACTAAGCACATTACAAAATCCCTCAGAAGCTATGCCGCACATATCTTAATACAGAACATACTAAGTATTCAATGTATAAACGATCAGTTAGTAACGTATCAGGGGACGTTGACAGAACGGCCTGGAGATCAAGTTTCACATCATCAGACAGTACAGCCAGACTCCCCAGGCTGGTAAAGCAACAAAGGTGAGCGTATAAACAAACACCTTTTGAAAATGACTCATAATTCTTTCCTGTCCTCGCAAGAAAGCCCGCTTTCGCGGGCTGTGTCCTGTCAGTCGTCTATCAGTTGGGTAACGCGGCAGTCGTACAGTTTGGCCAGCTTTTCGAGAGTCGCCTTTTGTGGCTTGCTTCGCTTTTCCATGTTCGCTACGCCCGCCTGAGTGATGCCTAGCGCCTCTGCTACGGCCTCCTGAGATAAACCGCGATACATGCGCCAGGCCGCTTGTAAGGTCACGCCTTTTTTAATCTGAAAGCCTACAACTTCATGAGGGATTGTCTCATCGTCGTTCGGGCCTTCTGTGTATGGGACGGCTTCATACAGCTCATCCAGATCAGAAGTGGCCACCAGCTTGTTAAACAAATCAATCGGTATCACTACTGATTGACGTGCGCCGTTTTCGTCGGTCAAAAATTGTATGTTTCTCATTCTCACGGGTCTCGTAAATATTGGAGAAAGTCGCTTTCTCGCTGGGTTGGGCGGGTTTCCCCGCCTCGCCTTAGTACGTATTTGTCTGTCTGCGCATTACCTCATCAATTCGGATTATTATCGGTTTGCCGTCTATCACTGTGAACAGCACCCTGTATACTCCCACCCTTACCCGATACTCTTTGTCTTTACTGCCTTGAATCTTCTTTAAATCTAACTGCACATCGGGGAAGTCCTCTAACTCACCTACCTTGTCAAAAATCATTTCACGGTAGCGGCTATCTATGCGGGAGAGTTGTTTCTTTGCCTTTTTACTCCATTCAACCTTCGGCACTTTGTATCCCTCTCGTCGAACTTCGAGATTAATTATAACTATATTTAGTTATAATGCAAGTTATTTAGTTATAATTTTGAGGGTTGGTTATATTTGTTTAAGCGGCAATGGTTGCTCATACCTTTGCCGATTTCATTGCCTTACGCAGTTTATGTATTTGGTTCAGGGTGTTTGAAAAACCAGATCGGGGGTGACATGCAGAGAACTTGCCATCCGGTTCGGTAGTGTAGCTTTCCACCAACGCGACCAATATCGCTTCGGCCTGTTCCAGCAGTACGCTCGCCTCATCGCGCAGTACCGCACGTTTATGTTTCTGCGCAGCTGCGCTGTATTTATCTTTGCTCATATTAATTCTTCCCTACTGATAATTTTCATACCTGTTAGGTGTGAGTCAAATTTCGCAGATAAGCTCCGAGCTGCGCCCGCTGATAACCGATACCGCCGCTCGTTTGTTCAATAATGATATCGGCATCAAGCAAGCCTAGTTTGATACGCCGCTCAATCGCAGCTCGCATCACTCGCTGATAGGTTTTACCACCAGCTAGCAGTATTGAGCGCACACCAGCGGGCCATGCTATTGAGTCGAAACCAGGTAGCTCGCCGATCATCTCATCTGCTCGTGCCTCGGTCATGCGTTGCTCATACGGTTCAATGATACGGTTCGCGTCAATAAAACCGTGTCTTGCTGACAAGATGACAACAGCTGGCCATGTTTCCGGTGCGTTCGAGCGGAACGTCGAATACATGACCCCTTGATAAAGGTCTATTGCCGGGGCAGCTGCCCTGCCCTTTGTCGCAGAGCAGGACATGAGAATTAAGCTATTCATTGTTGTGTTCAGTGCTTGATAGCAGTGAGGAATGCTTCACGGGTATGGCTGCTGGTGGCGGCAGATAATGCCTGGCGCAAGTGTTGCTCATCGTACCCGTCGTCTATGAGCAGTACGATCTTACTTTCAAGCCGTTGTTTGGCTTCGGACAGCTTGGCGTCTTTGTTATTGCGCATGAAGCGCTGCATGTAATCAGAAATTATCCGTATCGGTGTCGAAATATCAGTGTTGGCATCTGCCTTCATTGCACCACTAAAAGCTTTCTGTTCTGGTGTGCGGGCTAAATCTGCAAAAAAGTCACGGTGTATCTCTACCCCATACAGCTGCACGATCCGGTTGAACGTGTGACGGATAGCATAGTCGATCACCTGTTCCAGCCTCGCGCCGGTGTGTTCACGGCGAAAGCTTTGGATATCGCTTCGTAAAATTGCTAAATCTGTATCCACTTTGTCATTGAGGCTAAGTGCCTCAATATGGTCGCGTTCTAACATGAGTTCTTGTGTTGCATTATCGGCATTGCTATATGCCCACTGCTCAGCATATGCCATAGCTTGATCAGCTGTGAGGGACTCCATTTCACGAACGAAAGTTATTTCCTCATCCATTTTTAACGCTTCGTCATAGGCGTATTCGAGTTCGATTAAACGACCTATTTCATCGGCGTTATCCCATGCGTCCTGCATCATTTGCGCACCCATTGTTAAAGCTTCAGAGTGGGCAGCGTTAATCTCATCGGAGGAAACTACCGGTGCAACAGCAAAGGCTACATAAATCTGATCATCGCTCATATCTTCCAGCTCGTGTTTACGCGCTTCGGTAGGTTTAACGCGGTCGTTGAAGAAACCAGAAAACAGCTCGTTGTGGTGTGCATCGCGAGCCGCTTGCAGGTGTGCAGGACGCGGCGGGCAGTCGTTTAAAATTTCGCGAACTTTAACGCGGGCGTCGTATTCCCCCATCAGGTCGGTCGCCGGGATAACATCACCAATTTTCGGCAACGTGGTAACGACAGCTTTCATGTGCAGCTTAGAACCGCAGTAAACGACATCTCCTGGGTGGAAAAGGTTATCGACGCCTACCGAGCCTTTAATAGTGATTTCGAACTCAGCTGGGGCAACTGGCTGAGCCATGAACTCTTTAACGCCAGCTTTAGCTTCTTTGTATGCCGCTTTGAACTGGTCAACTTCACTCAGATCGATCCACCAGCCACAACCGAAACCATCGTCGTAGCATGGGCAACCGTCATTACTCCAACCGGCAGCCGTAAGCATGTCATCCATTGCTTCCAGGGTGGCCGCAGGTGCGTTCTCGATAGTGAAATGGTGTTTGCGGCCGCGCAGGTCAGGGTTTGCGGCAGTGGTAGCGTTGCGAATCAGTTTCATCGTATTTCCCTCAATTTATCGTGGCGCCGTCGCCAATGAGTAAATATTTACTCATTTGAGGAATGAGATCAAGAGAAAAGAGTAAATATTTACTCTCTATTGATGGAAGGATATGATGTGCTCTACCAAAGACAGCAGGAAATCAGCATGAAAGTGAACTATGTGAGGAAAGGCACCGGCACACGCACGACGATCGTTATTCCCGATCACCTATGCCAGCTATGGTTAGCAACCACGCCTTCTGATGCAATAAAACGCGATACGCAGCGCATTAAAGAACGCCTGGAGCAACTGGATGTACCCAGCGAAGGCGAACCATTCCAGCGCTTAGCTGAGTCTGCGCTGGTGGCTGATATTGAGGCATACCAGGCCCGTTTGCTTGCCTCCGGCGAGCAGATGAAGGTCCGTGTTATTGATGCCCTGTTACCGTGGCTGCAAGGTGCTGTTGAACCGACCGCCAGCGTGGGGGATGTGTTTAAGGCGATTGAGAGATTTAAGTCTATTCCGTGGGAAATTGAGGAGTCATTCGAAAGTCTTGAGAACCAGCGTTAGCTGATTTAACTGTGCATACATACACTATTTTGCGTTAAAAAATAGAGAATTGATTTGCTGCTCATGAATAATACAGCACTCGATCAAATTTTCTATTTTTTTTCTCAATTATTGACATATCTGCCAGGCCTTATAAGACGCGCACTTAGCGAATATTACCCTTTTGCAACCTCAATTTAATCTCAAAATCAACTCTTGTACTGAAAAGAATCCCTACTAGAATACTCACCATATAGCGTCTACTTTATCAAGCATCCACTACATGTAGTTTTTATTTTGGGTTAAGGCCAAAATAGAAAAAGCCCAGTTGATGAGACTGGGCCTTTCAGTCAGTAGTTGAGTTTGCGGCTCAATTACCGTGCCGAATGTATCTGGCGACTGAGGGAAGCTTAACGAAAGGAGCAGAAATCTTCAATTTTTTTAGACGTAAAAGTCGTTTACTACTGATTTGAATGTGAATTTAGTTTGTCCAGGTTTTTGGTGATGCTTAAACCTCATTCCCACTAAATTCGTGTCGAATGTATCTGGCGACTACAGATACAAAAACTGCAAAGGCAAGTGTAAGAGTGTTTGCAGCCAGGCACGGAGACAATAGAGGCTCATGCCATGTTTCTTCTTCTGCTGAAACTTGCGCACCCTGTAGCGGTCATTATCATGACCCTGCTGGAATACTGGAAAGATCGTTAATTTCAGTGCGCAAAGAGGTGCTCGCTTAGGCGGGCCCTCTTCTCACAATTTAGCTTTATTCCCTATACACACAGTGTAATCTATGAGCATAAACCTCATGGAAATATGGAAATACTATGGCTAACTGTATTCCGCTAGACCCAAAATTACCCGCCAATTTTGACATTACACCAAACGACAAACGATCTAAGAACCAGCTCGACACCTGGTGGGATCATCCTTACTGCATCACCCATGACGGCGCATTCCTGGTGTACTGTCTGAATGGTGGAGCGTGGGACCGCCCTACGTTGTTTGGTAAAGCTGATACCTATGATGAGGCCTGTGAACTGGCAGAAAAAAAACAGGCCGAGTGGGTAAAAACACGCGCACAACCGACGTTCTTGTACTCGACAGAACCACCGTTCATTCTCATTCGACAACCACAGCGTCCAGACCACCAGCAGGTCGTCATTGCTGAGTTCTCCACAGTAGAAGAAATGAGTTTGTTTAACTTAAAGCAGGAAGGAAACGATTTTGTAGAGATCGCACCTACCCTCAACCATAAGCAAATGAACCTCCATCAACTGGCCTGGTATAGCAATGAGCTTGAGCTGTCTATCTCTAAGCTGGGTAATGAAGCAAACGCGCTACGTGAACTACGGGAAGTTGTGATTAAACGCATCCGCGAAGTGCAGAACGGATAAAAGGGAATAAGAGAATGGCAAAAATTCAATACCACCGTGACTGGGGTAATTACCTTGAAGTGTACGACCACGACTCAGTTGCAGAAATGAACAATCAGCTACTTCAGCACTGTGAAGATACAATGGGGGCTAACTCTCCAGATATCGTCGTTGAGTATCCGGTATATCTCCGTGACATCTATTCAGTGAAAGAACCAGGTAAATTAACTCGCATCGGCTACGTGAGCCTGGTTTTTGAAGACGCAGCCGACGGTTATGTTGTCCACCATTACACGCTCGACAAGAAAGAGCTTCCTAATGAATGGAGCGCCGTAAGTTTTTATGGCGGTGAATACGGGTTAAAAGCGCAATAACGGGAAATGGGCGAGCTATCCCTTCTGCCGACACTTAGGGCATCGGTTGTCGCAGAAATACGGGAAGCTGTTATCCAGCTCGTCCACCCAGCGCTTGTGATCGTAGCAGTAGAAAACCTCCCACGGCAGACCATACTCAAACATCCATTCTTGGATCTGCGCTGTCATAGGTATTGGTGGGATCGTACTCTGGTTTGTCCCGTAGCAATTCAGACGTTCTTCTGCCTCACGCAGCTGGCGCTCAAGACACGCTATTTTCTGGCGCATCAGATGCCGTTCTCTCAGCATTTTGAAGTAAATGCTCTCGTCAGTGACTGCCATTGCTTACCACCATATCCGGCAACTCTGGAAATTCAGGATCAGGGTTGGCCATGTTGAACCATATCTTCTGTTCTGTACTTGTATGCCCACAAGGTGGCTCAACCAATGACCACCGGCCAGCCCACCAGTATTCACCATTTTTGTGTTCTGCTGTGCCGCAAATCTGGCATATATGTACGCGGCCTGGTTCCCAGTAGCTGTATGCGTGCCCGGGAATATTCATTGCTCGCTCAGTCGCAGTTCTGGCCATCTTCCCCCCTGCAACCCGGACACGTCCCGTAGGTATCGTGCGGGAAGCTACTACACAACTCATCAAGCCAGCGTCCGTGTTCATAGCACCAAAAAACCTCCCACGGAACCCTGTGCTTTTTCATCAGCGCCATCAGGTTTGTCGGCATATCTGCCGGTTGGCATTCTTCGGGAAGAAGTTGCCCGGAGAGCTGCCTTTCCATGCGCCGCAGCTGGCGCACAAGTTCTGCATTATCCCTTTCCAGTTGCTCACATTTGGCCTGGAGTTCAGCTTTAGTTGGCATAATTCCCCTAAATTACGGGAAGCTCATCAGTCACAGCATTTAATGCGGAGTTGATGAGGAATGTAACGACTCCCATGACCGTTACATCATCAAGAGCATCCCCTTCAATGGCTTCGCCGTCGTCGGTTATCAACGCTTTCCCCATTACACGTGCAAAGTGAGTACGACCGCAGAATGAGATCAGCACCAGGTTGCTCTGTTTTGGCTTAAATGAGCGGTTAACAACGGCGTAGCCGGTCGATGTTTGTATGGTCAAACAGTTAGCATCGTTATGGCAGATATCGTCTACGGTAAGACGGCGTTCGACATAATCGTTTGCTGGTGATGGAAAGCCCACGGGAATACCTCGCACAATGATACTGGTTTTATATACAGTATTATTGTGCAGGGGCATGGTGTCAATTCCGGTTACATGCGATATTTCTCGGTAATGTGCTCTATGGTGCGATCAATGACGTGTACAAGGCATTTTGCGTCCAGTGTATCAGCCAACTGAGGGTTGCCGTTCTTTACCTCATACTGAAGCGGTGCTTTGACAATATTCAGTACATCGAGCGCGCGCTGAGGATCGTCCTCATGAATCATCAACTCCGCCAGCTCCAGCTGTTGCGCAGCGATCAGGTCGGTAATTTCCTGTTGGTGGCCCACCAGCATTTGCTGCAGCCGGTGCGCATGACGTGCCAGCAATTCTTCACGTTTGCTCATCTTATTTATTCACCTTAATTGCAAACACCTTCACCGGCTCGGCACCAAAGTGAGGATGAGTTATTGTCTCTATGTCATAGCCGTCATACGGAACAACTATGCGCCGATCCGCGTCGTCTTTGCGTGGATAGCCCTTGGTAATAATCAGGCGGTCATATGAGCGGCCTACCAGCCGTTTAGTCCAATAGTCATTACACAAACGGTACTCTTTGGGTTTTTCTCCACGCTTCATAGCATCAAAATATTCGCCTTTCACCGCTAGGTGGAGATCAGCCATTCTTTTTATTCCGGTTGTATGTAACACGTACCAAGTGAATAATTTTTTCTACCACAATCCAGATAAGCAGAATTGGAATGAGCACAAACCAAAACAATCCGAATAGAAATGCTTCTTTTGGGTTTCTTTCGAGATCGCAATCCTCATCCCGCTTTAGCGAATAGAAAAACATGCCAGCAAACCCCAATATATAAACCACCAGCATTACTAAATAGGTTGAGTTCATTAATTAACCTCCGGCGCTGGCCGTATACCTGCATTTGGGTGCAGTGCCCGGATGCCCTCGGCTATCTCTGCTAGCGTGTCGGAATACTCTCGTTGCGCGTCGTTACCAAATTCAAACGATCCAGTCTCGTCATCCTGCCGTCCGTGTTCGCTATCGTAGGATTCGCGTTGCTGGTCTACCCAATTAGCAGCGGCTTCGATGCCATCACGATAGAACGAGACTGTACGCAGCTTATCAGGCTCGCTTACAAGTTCCGTTCTAAGCATGGCGGCGCGGCGGATTTCACTCTCCAGTTCTTCAGCCCAATCTTGCCACTCCTCCGGCAATCCGTTTTTACTGCTGGCTACGTGATTTGCTAGTTTATAGAGGTCATCATTCATTACCGGCGCAGGCTGCGCGTGGCGGTATAATTTAATCACGCGCCGAGGGTCAGCATTCGGTGAGATGGGGTTAGCTTTAAACAAGTAGCCGCAGCCGTCCTTTTCAACTGAACGCAGTTCTTCTGCATCCGTCCAACCAATCGGTTCTGCACTATCAGCCTTGCGGCGTTCCTGTAGCTCATCAAACTCTGATTCAGGCAGGCAACTAACGTAGACCACGCCCACAGGCTCCCGGTATACAGGAATCATCCCCGGCGCATCATCGTCGCTCGTTACTCCGCCCTCGACATAACCGCGATTAAGATGTGCATCATTCAGGAACGCTACCGGTCGTTGTGGCTTGCGGCGTTCTTGAAGCTCAAGCAATGCCACCAGCACCATATTGTGTAATATGGCCTGTGTTTTGTTCTCCTTATCTGTATGGTGCTTGAGTGTTGTCCGTCGAAATTCAATCAATTCAGCCAGCGTTTCATCGTCCAGATTTTCGCTTGTTAACATGTTATTGCTCATGGGTTAGCCCTTTAGTAATTGTCTCTTCCGTATAGCGATAAACACGCTGGCATTCTTCTTCCGTTAACTCTCTGCCAAGTTCGAACTCAATAGAACCAACCACAAGAGAGGCGAAGCCCTCAAGCGAAGAGAACATCGCAACGTCGATGTCGGCGTCTGCAAAGTCCAGTGCGTCGTCTAAATCCTGTTTGTCATTGTTCATACATTCCACTCCTTACCGCATGGCCGGCAGGTAATTACACCGTCCTCATTATCCAGTGCACCATGACAGCACTTATTTCTCTCAGCATCGAGCGAGGCCAGCGCTATATGCGCCAACTCTTCAGCCTCTTCGGCTGGCAGTACAATGTTGCTTCCTGGTCCGTATGTTTCGCGCCACGATTGGATTTTTAAAAGGCGTTCTCTGGTAATTTTTGGCATGAGTTACCCCTCAACCTTCCTCAATCGGCTTAATGCTGTCCAACTTCAGACGACGCTTTGTATGCGGTGCACCAATGCGGCGGCCAGTGAATTTGTCGTATGTCTCTCTGGGACCGGCGCACCAGGTTGTTGCTGTCTCACGCAACTTAATGCGCTTATTTCCGTCTTTGGTGACGACTTCGCCGGTATGGGTTTTAGGCTGGCTCATTAGACCTCCTGGCGTAGTTGGGTAGCGAACGTATGCAGCAGGTGTTTTACAACACCGGTTGAGGCAATGGTGTCTACGCTCAGAACCTCCTGGATTGCCATCTCAACGCCCTGAGCTTTGATAGCCCTGATGGCAGCATTCAGCGCCGGTGTTTTTCGGTTTTGGATCAGAGTGGAGAACGCGAGCTGCAGGCCTACGTCAGGTAAGGCGGTACTCTTCAGAGCATCAAGAGCAAGCAACATCGCGACGGAGTTATGTTGCGGAGCATGCTTTAGCGCTGCACCTTCAACCACCAACTGCTTGAGGTGCTCTTGTAAATCAACACCGTCAGGGCAACCAGAATTGGATTTAGCTTCGCGTATGGTGTTTAACGCCGCATCTAACTGGCTATAAACATTGGAGCGCACCCATATGCATTCAGGCCCGTCTTCACTTTCATAAATGGTGGCGATAAACCATCCATCGCCGCCAGGTGCTTCAGGCTCCCAGGTCGTAAATGATGCTGTGGAAGCATATTCGCGCGCAGCGGCCGTATCCGGTTCCTGGTCAAATTGACTGACAGCATATTCAAGGCCGTGAGCGGTTAACCAGTTTTCTAACTCCGGATAGCTGATCCATTCGCGACCGGCGCAAAAAGCTGTGTAGGCTGGATGGTAGTAAGAGCCATCGTTATTACGAACGACCTCTTCAGGAAACATGGCCATAAGTTTTGGAACGCTCACAATGACATCCTCCGCGGCTGCACGCGGCCTAGTAAAGCGTTCAACAATGCCTGGTTAGGGCTACCGAAAACCGCCGTGTTCTCAAGAAGCTGGTAATGATTGCAACCATTGATACGCTTACTTTCGACAACCCTCGCTACAACCATTTTTCTCAACTTCGTGCGGACGCCGTTAATCGTGGCGCCAATGTGTTGCTGCACTTCGATCGCTGTGGAGCCCGGGTGAACGGATAGGAAGCTAATGACTTCATCATCATCGATAAACTTTCGTGCCATAGTTTTCACCTTATGCGTTGTCCGTGCTCAATGCCTGAGCGACAGTAATACCGCTCAGGTTGAGCAGAATCGTTTTAATCAGAGCAGTCTTTTGGCTCTCATCATTCAGGCCAACAGCCTTTAGCAGATCCACCAGATCTATCTCACTCAATGGACGGGTTAACTCATAACCGCCACCAGCGCCACGAGTAGAACGAACCATGCCAGCTTTACGCAGTACGGCGGCTAAGTGCTCTAAATAGCTGATTGATACACGTCTCTGCTCTGCCACTTCTCTGAGAGATGTCCGCCCTTTGGCAATTGACGCCAAAAATTCAATGGCTTCATTGTGTCTATTCGAAATATTCATTCGGTATCCTGTTTGGCTAGTGTGATTGCGCCGGTGCTTAAGTGGTGGCACGAGCAACAATTTATTAATACTAAATTTGTGCTTATTTATTAAGTATCGAAATAATATTGCCCGCGACTGCTTCCCACGTAAAACCTGCAACCCTCTCAGCATTTGCTTCGCGATCGACAGCGACCAGCGCTTTAGCCCAATCAATTTTTGAAGTTATGACCTGGTGGTTTACCAACTGCAGACGGTCAGGAGCGATGCAATGGTCGGGGGTTAGCACCAATGCGCCGCACATCGCAGCCTCCAGAACTGTGAGGCCCAGACTTTCCGGATGCGTTACGATAAAAATATCGGCCTGGCGCAGCTCGGCGGCGAACTCGATAGCCGAAACCCCATTGCGACGATATGGCTTCAGACAGATATTTTCCGGATCAACGTCTGCTATCCCTTCATCCGTCAGCGTTCTGGCCACAAACGATATTCCCATGGCTGAGAGCTGACGCAGGTTCATCATGATGGTCAGTGAATGGTCAAAGCCGGAAACGTCGAACGCTGCATGATCAATAAAGATGCGTAGCTGGCTATGATGTTTTTTCTCGGGGTAAAAGAGAGAGCTATCAGCTGCCCAGCCAACATATTTGTTATAGCGCTGGTGGCGAGCCAGGCGATGCTTATCATCCTGGAATTTCCAGGCGTCATCACGAACGGTGAAAGTAAAATCCACCGGTGCGCTATCAAGTAGCGATCCGTCATAGATCTGCGTTACTGGTACACCGGCAAGATTACGTAAGCGTCCACCGATAGTAAGTGGTATCCGGGTAAAATCGCGTACTCCTGGCGAGAGAATTGCGGCTGGAGTGGTGATTTTAACCATACTGATAACGCTATCAGCAAAGGCTGTCGGATCTTCATCGGGCTTATACCCGCGGTGAAATACCAGCTCGACACCAAGCGATCGAAAGGCCGAGCAGAGATGAAACATCCACATGTCGCTGTAGCATTTCACATCTTCCAGGGACCTCTTCTGCGTTCCAATGATGAGCAATTTCACTATTCACCCCGGGCAGCTTTAAAGGCGGATTGCATCAAGTCATATAAGTCACGACCATCATTTTCCCGGTACAATTTCTCCCAGCTATCCCAGTGACGCGCAACGGCCATCCATTCAGGCCCACAGTCGTTCATTTTATAAATGATCCCCTTAAACTCAGGGACGGCCTCGACCATTTTCAGGCAACGTCCAAAATCATCCGGGTCCCGTGGGTAATTAGGTTCTGGTTGACGTCTTCCCCACCAGTGACCAAAACCCCCGCCACTTAGAATCCAGGCCATGTAAAGGCTGCTACTACCGGTTTCGTCACTGTTTAACCACGCCTCAAGCCCCATATTTGAAGACGCTGGCACATAAGGGCGGCCAAATTCAGCGACAATAATATTTGCGGCTTCGATTATCTTGTTGAAGCGATGATCAACGGCAATACCTGGGTGTTGACGGCTCAGTTCATTAGTAATAGCGGAAATCAGATTGATTTGGTTTATCTGATAACTCTTCATAAAGATGTGCTCCTACGAATGGCCAGAAATTTATTGATGGCCGGGGTTAATAACTTTTCCCGATCGTATGCCTGAATACCCCAAACAATGGCGTACAAACACCACAAGAAAGAGCCGGTTGGTCTTCGACAACTATCACCTTCCCAGAAGTCATAGATCTCAATGTACTGACTGCAAAATTCGCGAACGGCAATGACCGCTTCAAACTCATCGTCGCCAGCCTTTTTAAGATCTGCAATTTCCATGTTCACAGTGGATTTCACTTCATCCGGCTCTTCATGCTGGGTTTCATCAAATCCCTCTAACCACGACTGGTAATATTCATCCACTCGTTCGTTAAAGGCATCCTCATCCCACTCGGTATATAACTCGCTCCGATAGCCATTACCGTGCTGCAATTTCTCAGCCCAATAACCTACATTGATTGACAGTTCGCCTTTTGAGTAATGGAAATCATGTTCGTCCATCCGGAAAAAGGTGAACATGTCACTCACGCGCCTGAAGGTATAGGTACCGCAATCTCCGCAAATGGTGAGATATCCCGGCCAAGTGAGCAGCTCGAAGTGATAACAGGAGGTGCCTGGCGCTTTAAAAAGAATGTGACGGTACGCTTTGTCATCTCGCAAAATATGCATAACGTGGTTTCTGACGTCCCGCCTAAAGCGCGGGAGTATTTCTTCTCTGGTCATCGAGATGCCCTCACCTTTTCCATGAATGCTTTTCCCGCGTCGACATCACATTCACTTACGTTGATGTTTTCAGAGCCAACGAGCCAGGACGCAGATCGTTTACCTCCGGGGAAATTGAAATAAACCCGATGGCCTTCATCCCATTCCTTATAGGCATGGACATTAGTGATGCCGGGGAACCGCGTTATTGCCAGCTGTGTTACCTCGGCTAATTTTTCCGCTGCTTCTGCACGTTCCTGTCTCCAGCGTTCTTCCTGGGCCAGATAGTTTTGCTGGCACTCTTTATCGCAAAAGATGCTTTGACGGTCCCAAACACGTTCCTTATGGCCTTCAGCGCTGACCATAGAGCTGCAATATGTGCATTCTTGCCACCAGCCGAACTCTTCAATAAGGACTTTCATCGGGACCTTGTGTTCACTAGCGTATTTGTCCACCTCTGGCATCCTGCGACAGGATTTAACCTGGCTGAACTCAATGCCGAGCTCATTGGCTCCGTTACGACGAGCGATAACGTTGCTATGAGCGAACACCACACATCCGTATTCATCCCCCTGCACGCTGTACGCTAACAGCGGCTTTTCTACCTCGTGAGCGCTTGTATCCATATCATCACCGTAAATTAGTATTGTCTGTAATGATACATGCAGAGTTAACTCGGTATCTATGTTAATTTTTGCGGGAAATGATATTTTTTTTTAGTACTTATCGCAGATCAATATTGTTGAGAGGCAAGCAGCGAAGTGATGGAGGAATATTGCGTGAAGATATACTTAAAACATACATGGTAAATCCTTTGGATATACTAGGTATATCTAATGTATTCCCATAAAAAAGCCCATCACAGAGGATGGGCGAAGACTACACACAGCAATTCAATGTTGTTGCAGCGCTGGGACTCGAACCCAGATAACGTCCGGCCGGACCGCATGAGATACCCTGGGTTATGATCCTTGGGTAGCGCTCAACTCCCCCTTCAGGGGGCGCTCTGTTCCAATTAAGCTACACCACAACTGGAAGCGCACTACCCAAATAACAAACCTTCCCCAAAGTTAATAAACAGGAGTGCGCTTTCATGTTGTGTGCCGGTTACGGTTCCGGCCAGGCCTCTTCCTCAACGGGTGTTCTCCATACGGACTACCGTTTGTTGGTCGTTCCTGCGGTTAAGTTGTAGTGGCCGGTGCTGATCTCCGGCGGACTCGAACTTAATCAGAGCATTTCACCTTATCAGGATGACGCTTCTTCTCCACTGTCAACCTACTTGGCCTTCGCAGATCTCGTGCTCATCAGCTTGAGCTTTCACCACAACGGAAAGAGCACTGTATCGTTTGTATTCCCTCCCTGTTGACTCATCGCCAATGGGTCCGACGTCAACGCGTCAATGCTCTTACCTGTTGTGTTTGGTGGCCCCTGCCGGATTTGAACCGGCGACCTATCGATTATGAGTCGACAGCTCTAACCACTGAGCTAAGGGGCCAAAAGTGCCGGAGCTTATCCCGGCGCGGCCACTCAGGCGATTGGTCTACCTGGCCGCTGGCGTCTTCTCATGGATGACAACTAACCCAACCAAACTTGCGTCACGTTTGCACCGTGAAAGCGCTATAAGGACTGTCTACCTTTTCGCGCAAGCGCTTCGACCATACCCAGACAAAGATCTGCGCCAGGCCGGTACTCAGCACTTAACCCCTCTTCAACAGACTTTTTAAGCTCTGCCAGAAGTTTATCCATACCATCAGCTTCAAATTGACGAATGGCTTTGGTAGTGGTGGTCGCATGGTTGCAACCGCGCACTGCCAAAGACAGTCGTTCTTTAATAACCTCCGCACGAACTTCGTTGCCGTACACAATATTCATCACGACTTCAAACAGGGCGAGTAATCCCGCCCCTTCAGCTGCGAGCTCATTACGCTGGCAAACGAGCTCATCAATACTTTTATGCACACGCGCCAGCGTATCTTCGATTTGGTTTTTACTAATCATTTCCTGCTCTGCGGGCTTCGACGATAGCAACCTTCTTAAGGGTGCTGAGGCGATTTACTTCGCTTTTATGCGGTTTATGCGGATAGTAAATAAAATTGTCTTTATGAATCCGCTCATCAAAGAAACGAATACGGAAACGCTCACCATCACGCCAGGTCAGGCGAGGAACAAGTGTTTCGTCAGAGGGATAATTCACATCGCCGCGTTCAGTGAAAGAACAATACTCATCTGTGATTCGTCGTGAGTTAGTGCCATCACTTTCAAAGAGGTGTACACGACATTTATTGGAATCAGACAGGTAATGCGCGTAGTGCTCAGCAAACTGTTCTGGGGTCGGACGATCCTGAAAATGCACATAATACGCTTCCATCTCTCCATAACGGTCGAATGGCTCAACGCTGATGCGCCATGGATAACCTTCCATCCAGTACTTGCTTTGCGACTTAATGAAGTTTTGTACCTTACGCAAAGGGACTTCAAGACCAGGAATATTGATTTCTTCAATGGCTGGCATCGCGGCAATTTTCACTGGCTCTGATGATGCCTTAGCAACCGGAGTCGCCGGTGTATTAGTTGCGGGTAATTCAGGAATTACTACGGCCGGTTCAGCTTCGATTGCTACTGTGGGTTGCTCTTCTGGTGCAGTTTGCGCTCCAGCCTTATTAACCATTGTCCAGAGCGTGAGGAACTGGAATCCCTCTTCGGATGTAAGCGTTTTGTTCGTCATTATCGCGAACATGTTCACTGCCCGTTCCATTACGTCTAGGGTTGGAGCCTCAAGTTCTGGGGCATACAGCTGCTGAGCCATCATATGAATATCCTTCGGTTAATCTTTGTTTTATGCGACGTTGACTTTAACGCAACGAAAAGTAACAGACAATACTAATTAGTTAGATATTTTACGAAAGAATGCCTGCATTTATACAGCAGGCAATCACGTTATGGCCTCACTGGAGGCCCTGTGGAGGGAAAGAAACGTTTAGTTTACCGTTCTCTTTTTCCCACTCATCCACCAGCTTACGGCAGACCTGATGCAGCATAGCCGCAGATTTGCCGCCGATACCCTTAACCTTCGCCAGTTCTGGCTCACTAAACATCAGAACGTGCCGCAGATTCTGGAATGGCGTGTCATGGTTGCGCAGCGCTTTCAAGACGGCGGCCGGGATGCCTTCAACATCTTCCAGGCTGACACTGTTAGCCCAATCAACACGCTTCAGTAAGTGTGGGTGAGTGGTGGCCATATCATCCCTGTACATCTCCTGCAGGTCTTCGTACATACCTTCTGGCCATACGTCAGCCACCAGCGGATCAATTCGATATTCTGGGCGCAGCCATTCGTTTAGATGCACTGTCGCGCCAATACCAAGCGTGCAGAGTATGTGATAGGTAAAATCCAACGTGTTCACATAACGCGGGTAGTCTTCGGGGTCCTGGTGAATCAGGCTGCCGCGAAAGAAACGATGCATAGTGAAGCGAATCGGCTGGCCATCTTCTTTTGTGGTGTCGTAGCAATATTCCGCGGCCTTGCCGTTAGCTCTCTGCATCTTCCGCTGCAGCTCTTCGATTTCATTACGTGCAGATTCAAGGCCAGCCATAAGTACCGAGTTGTTTTTGGACAACTCTGAATTAGTAATGCGCTGCTGGTTCAGTTTCTGGCTCGTACTTTTCAGTGCCTCTCGTGTCTCACGGAGCTCTTTTTTCGCTTCGGCATTTTTCTTTTTGAGCTTGTCTGGCTCCATAATTTCGAGCTCTCTGAGACGGCTCGAAATACGCTTTTCACGCAGGGCATAAGTTTCTACCTGTGACCGTAGCTCTGTAATTTTATTTTTCAGAAGTTCGTCAGCATGCTCCAACTGCTGAATTCGAACGACATGATTTTCTACAGCCGTGTCTACTGCCTCCTGAATCTCCTTGTCGAGATTTTCAGCGCGCCCAGCAAGGATCTCATTTTGCTCGCGCAATGCGTCATTATCTAACTGCAGCAGCTTTTGGGCTTCAAGACGCGACTGGGCAAGCTCAAGCGCTTCGTTGTATTGATCAATGTCGTCACCGGCTGCATCAGCAATTTCTTGCGCCAGCATTCGAAGACTGTCGATGCAGTTCTGGATGTAACGGGTGGACATATCGTCGCCCTTTACACGTTTTATGGCGTAATCGAGCTGGACAATACTACTTGTGAAGCCCTCATTGATCAGGTCAATAAGGTTAGGAGCTTCCTCTTTGATATCGGTATTTACGGACATGGCAATTCCTCGTTAAGACAATTTTTCGGCGTCTTTAACCGTCATTCGGCCCAGGTGAGATGCAGACACCAACGGGGTATTTGCGGGAAAGTTTTCCTGCTGGGCAGCGACAGCGATCCCCATGGGGGTTAACCGGCGTTTTTTGCTTTGGTAGATGATGGATTGGAACCCTTTTTCTGTATAAAAACAGAGGGACCAAAAGTGATAGCGGCGTTGGAAAAATTGAAACATGTTAAACCCTACAGACCATACTAATTAGCTTGTGATGATAACGAAAAATTAGTATGGTTTGTAATGTTATTTGCCTATTTTTTAGATTTATGCCCGGGTTATTTAAGATGAAGGTGAGGAATAGTACAGAAATGGCGGTAACCAGGACTCACCGCAATCATACGGCCGAGGCTGTCCATGGAAGACAACAACACTCGCAGTCGACGGAAGAGAGCCGTTGCCACGAGAATAACGCTCGGTAGCCCATTTACTCTCACCAAATTTAGCAATGTCTGCTTTGTAGCTTACAAACATTTCAGGGTAGAGATCTTGCCAACGTCGGCAATCACCAATAACTCCCCGGATAAATCCCTGGTCTCCCCATTTAGACGTCACAGTGCACTCTGCAACATGACGAGCGGAATCATTCCAGAAAGTATTCCAGAGCCTCGCTTTTACGTTGTTAGGGATATACATGACGGAACTCATCAGGTATTCAGGGTGATAGAAATCAGTGAGCATCACCATGGTATTGCCGGTAGTCTTCAGCAGTTTGCTAACATTGCCTACAATGACTGTATCGAGGTCAAAGTAGAGCAGATCGTCTGTAATATCAGGGCGGAATAGATCTATCTTCGCCCACCAGCCGTGCATACCGCGATAAGAGTTACTCAGTGGGACACACTCCACACGGTCCATTACAAACGGGGTATCGGTGAAACAGATAATTTTGTAGCCGGTCGGCAGCTGCGCTACCAGTGTTTTAACGTGATCGACGGTATAGTCACCACCGGAACGCAGCACCAGGGCTATCGTTAAGCGTTTTTTAGCCATTGTTTTAAGCTCATTTGTGGAATGGAATTCAGTTTCCCGCACGAGACAACGTTTATCTGCGGGAGAGCGGAGCGGAACAGTAACGGGAGATGGGACAAGTTATTCGGAATCCCTCCAGTATGTACCCGCGGTTCCTGTGTGGCATCGACGCCAACAAGGGCGACGTTTTTAAACCCCAGATGATGCGCCAGACCGAGTGCTCCCCAGGCAGAGTTGCCGTTGTGGATCTTGGCCTCATCCTCAGAGAGAGTTTTCTTGGCTGACCACCGCCATAACCACCATTCGGGGCTGCCTTTAATACGCGGCTCAGGTCCCTGCTCCCCTACCCGCTCAAACGAATGAACGTGGTTGGTTACCGGCGCACCAGCTGAGCAATAGTGCACGTTACGACGTCGAATGCGCAGTCGACGTATGTTGTCGCGTGATGGGTCTAACGTGAAGAAATACGAGGCACGTGACAGCCAATCAATAGCGCCATTAACCGCAATAATTGGTACGCCGCGTGGTGGAACAAAACCAGCCGCTGAAGGGCCGGAAGCCACGATGATCACCCGATCACCGCCTCGAGGCTTTTTATAGGAAAGCATGTAAGTTCAGTTCTCCGGGAACAGTTGATTATGTCGATATGCGATAGCTCTTCCCGCACACCGGCGAATTCGCGGTGCCACTTCTTAACACTGAGTTGAGATGGATTACGTAAATTGCCGGTATGGCGCCCGTGAAAATGGACACCCCGGCGTATAGAGCAGTCATATCCGATCAGGTAGATATGTTTTGCTCCAAGACTGGCGGCAAACTGAATGGCCATTGAACCAGAATTGAATTCAACCTCTGGCGCGCCAAAGCGCTGGTATTCGATACCGTAGAGAACGCTTGCCGACCGGGAAGCAGTGCAGCGCCTGATATTCTCAGGAACGCTTTTTCCATAACGACGCCACCAGTCTTCATCCCCAGCAAACAATGCATACGGCTGTCTGAACATGCTGTATGCGTTGTTAACTGCAACAACTGGGTATCCCCGTTCTTCTATTCGTTCGCAATCCACTTTTTTCAACGATGGTCCTGAAGCGACACAAAAAACTTCATTAAACAACGTGAGCTCCGTGAAGATCAGGAGGATTGTTTTTCACCACCAGCATCGATGGAGATATTCGTTGCAGAGATCTCAATATGTGTCGGGGTCCTGATTTGTACCGGCTGGTCAGATACCACACTTACACGGCCATCACCGAAAATGGTGATGCTACTGCCGTTTGCTTCTACGTGAAGAGCTTCACGCTCAGGCACGCGAACGGTGATTACTTCAATCTCTTCAGGGATATCGAGAACAGGATCTTGAGTCATTAGAACCTCATTAGCAGTGATAGCGGTGCGGTTTACGGCCGCACCGGTTGGATTAATGAGGGAATTAAAGCATAAGTTACTCTATAAAAATACTAATCATGCGCTTAGTTTTAAGGTGTCGTAATGGACTCCCCCGGCTCCAGCAACCAGTACCTCAACGTCATCTTCACCATCATTTCCCAGCCAACAACGATCTCATAGCAATACCCCTGCTCTCTCAATCGCTGTTGCCACTCCAGTTGCTCTGGTGTTGGTTTCCCTTTGCCAAACTTCAACTCAAGACGAAGGCCATGATATACACCGCGGGCGGCATCGAGCGTGGCGTCAGGATAGCCTTTCTTCTGGCCCTCGGCCTTCATGTCAAAACCTACCTTATCCGAACGCGCACCACCATTAGGCGTAGCGTGCAGGAGATCGTAAATTTCGCGATGTTTCCGATGCATAAAATCGAAGTAACGCACCTGGTCCCAGTGCTCATAGTTACCCTTGAGCAGCTCGGGCTTGTTCGCCAGCTGCGTCAGCGCTTTTGCATGAACTGACGGAGCAAGATCTTGCTCTAACCGGGCAATCACTGAAGCCATCTTACCCTTTGGTACACTGATAATATCGGGTATACCGTCAGAACGCTTTTTCCCTGACTTCTTCAGGCGGCCATTCTTATCCCGACCGGTGGACTCCAGCCAGCGCTCATCAAATCGAAGCACAACTTTTCTCCAGTATGTGAATATTTCTAATAATATTACTCGCTGCATACATATAGTACTAAATAATCGGTAAGTGCAGTACATAGGCAAGATCATAACTTGACAATTACTATGTAAATCTATTGCCATAACCACATGAAATTTATAAGTTAATGGTATCGTGCCTATATGTTTACCCAGGATATAACAATGAAAAAACAGCCAACAGACATAAAAAAAAGTGAAGAAAACGAAAGTTCAGATGTTACAGATAACCAGGATGAACGACGCATTAGTGATGAATTACGTAAACAGTTGGAAGCATCTGATCCCCAAGGGGCATTGAGTAAAACACTTGGAGAATACCATCGACAAAATAGCTTGAGCGCAATTGTACGCAAACACTCAGAAGAGTTACACAAAACCCAAACTGAGAAATACGAGCGCATGCGTAAAGAGCTCATTGAAATGCAGAAACAAGGAAGTTTTGGCGCACTGTATAGACAAATTGAGAATATCCAGAAACAAGCAGGGCTTGGCGGTTCATTGCATAAACAAATGGAAGAGATCCAGAAAAAAGCTGGTTTTGGTGGACTACTGGAAGGTATTCACAAACAGGCTGGTTTAGGTGGATTATTAGAAGGCATTCAGAAGCATGCGAGTTTTGATGGTTTGTTCCATAAACAAATAGAAGAAATTAGTAAACAAACTAGTCCAGCTTGGTATCTAAGCAACCAAACCAAGAAGATTCTTGAACAAAATAGTTTGGGCAACTTGGTTCGAAAACAGCTTACTGATATGCAAAAACAATTAATTTTCGGTAGTCAATTGCGAGATAGATTTGACGTAGAAAAAAAATTATCAGGTTTATATAGTGCCGGTTCACTGCTGAAAGATATACAAAAACAGGCTGGTCTTTTTGAATCAGTTAATTCTTTAAAACAATTTGAAAATATTTTTAATGCTTACGTTAAGGAGAATAACCCTTCCCTGTCTTACATTATGGAGCTAGGGATATCTTCAGTAGCTAAAGCTTACAACGAAGGTGTTTTAGAGACCAGTGATGAAGCAGCAACAAAATCAGATATTAGTTCAGCCCCCACCGAAAATAACGATTACGCAAAGTTTCTCAATTTATTTAAAGCACTCCCACAACCTATTCAATTAATTATCTATGCAATACTTTCTCATATTTTTTTAGGCGCTTTCATTGATTACGGAAAAGCTAAGGTTTTAGTTGAAATATACAAGGCTGAAACATATATTCAATCCATTTTTGATAAAAAACCAGTTACCAGAACAAATATATTGAAAGAAAACAAAAATATAGACTGGAACTCACTGAATGATTTTAGAATTATTACGGGTGAGAATATTCGCCTCCGTGAAAAGCCATCAATGAAAAGTGAAGTTATTGAAGTCATTGGAAAAAATACGGTTGTTGCTATTTTGGACAAACGTGGTAGGCAGTGGTTATATGTTCAAGTGCAATCAGGTGATGATCTTATAACGGGCTGGATAACCCGTACTTATACTAAACCAATCAAAGGCTGAAAATTTCTTTAATTAGAAAATAATCCCCATATCTAACTATGGGGATTATTCATATCGTCAACACTCAATGACTCATTTTTAGCCATTATATGTTGCATAACCGCAGTCTTAGTCCTGAGTGCGGCCATCACTGTCAGGCAGTGGTTTTTTGCTTAATTCTTTGGATTTTATGATCAACGTCACTACCGCTCGAGCGGTTGGCTTCAATTCTACGGGAATACCTCCAAATCGTTTGTTAAGTACGGCTAACTCGCCGCGGCTTATTAGCTGCAGGTTCTCTGGCTCACAATTTAGTGGATCGTTATCTTTGAAAGTAACGCAATGACCAGCTGCCAGTTTGCCGTTATGTTTTTCCCAGACAACACGCTGTTTCAGTTGCCATTTATTGGGCTCGGCCACTTTGATTTCTATGTACCCATCGCGATTGATTCGCTCAGCACCAACTGGACGGCTGTTAATCGCCGTTTGCCCCTTCTTAAAAGAGCCAGAATTTGCTTTCATCACTCCTTTAGTACCAGCGTTGGCCGGTACATGCCCCTTCTGAAATTGACCGGTTCTACCCGTTTTCAACCCCAACCTTTTGCGGAATGCATGCAGTTCTTTCGGAGTTCTGGCAGTACCAAAACGATTGTTGAACGCTATGGCCAGATTGCCCGCCGGTAGCATGTAATTAACCTTCATCCATGCGCACATCGCTGGTGTATGGACAAACTTCATTTCGATTCCAGCCATTTTTGAACATTTTTAACTCGACCTTCTCCGAGCGCTTTCTGTACCTCAAGAGCAAGTTTGCCGTTCTGAATGATCTGGGTTGCCACGCTGGTTATTGCCTTCGTGCGATTCAGCTCCAGCTGGAGTTTTTCTTCTTTCAAATCTTCTTCACCTAAACGCTCAATTTGGGCAAATAGATGATTGTTTAGGTCCTCAAGTGAGTTTTTCATGGCTTCGCTCCATTCAACATCGTGGCACGGCAAACATCCCATATCTCCTGCGCACCTATATCACCAACCTCATAGCCATCGCATAAGTCGATTATTTCATCACGTAGGGTTTCAGGGACCTGCTCTGGCGGTACGGAAAGTGGCGGGACCGCGTAGAGGTCATGTGCCCCATCAGGTAATGAGTGTTCTGCATACTCACCGTATCCATCAATGCACATAGAGCCATCTTCAACGATACAGGAAGCCACCGGCCGCGAGTTAAGTGATGCCAGTGCGATTTCATACAGCGCCAGATTTTTAGCCGCAGCCACATCACCAGGCCGCGCGTCAACAGCGCACTGCGCCAACATCCGGCAATCTTCCGCCCATTTTATTAACTGCTCTTTGGTGAACTCTCTGGTAGTAGTTATCATGAGTTAGTCCCTCTTAATGCAAATGCCAGCGGCAGTAAGCACAGCAACAACTTCTTCGTGATATTGTTGCTGTTCCCAACTCAAATCAGTTTCAGGTAGCAGCACAGTGACAGTGCGGGACTCACCTATTTGCCTAAGTCCCTCTTCTGACATGCGCTTATAGTGATCCCGTGAATGGATAACTTGAGCGTGGCTTAACTCCAGCTCTGCTATGCGTGTTTTCGCCTCGGTATACGCTTCACACATAACGTCAAACAGGAGCCCATCCTCTAAACAGGCCTTCAGCTCTGGCTTGTACTCTACGCAACTATCGTTCGGGTCCTGTACGTTATGAATGTAGGTATCCAGCGCGCCTAAATGACGACCAAAGCCACCTCGATCATCCACCAGCACTTGC
The DNA here is from genome assembly GCF_030332945.1 of Citrobacter sp. Cpo037. Taxonomy (NCBI): domain Bacteria; kingdom Pseudomonadati; phylum Pseudomonadota; class Gammaproteobacteria; order Enterobacterales; family Enterobacteriaceae; genus Citrobacter; species Citrobacter sp. Cpo037. The sequence goes on along the minus strand of NZ_JAOWGW010000075.1, from coordinate 23,191 downwards.
CAGGCGCGTAACAGGAATAGCTTTTCCTCGCGAGAAAGCTCTGTATTTGCCAGCTCTTCTGCGATACCTGGCACAGTATTGGTACACCAGCGATCCTCGACACGCTGCGCCGCGGAATACAGCTTCCAGAAATATTCCATTTCATCCGCATCCGGACGCGCCTGTCGGATCTGAATCACTTTTCCATTACTCATTCATCTTTCCCCTGCTCCTTGCTAAGGAGTGCAATGTCGTAGATATTCTGCTGAGCCAGCAGCCACAACGGCTCCAGCCCACAGAACGGTCCTAATTTCAGCGCCACATCGGCAGTTAATGACTGTTTTTTGTTAATCAGTCGTGAGATGGTCGCAATATTCACACCTATTTCCCGGGCCGCTGCGGCGCTGGAAATGTTGCGTTGTTCAATGACCTTTTTCAGGATTTCCCCTGGGTGCAAATTCGACATATTTTTCTCGTTAAAAAAGCGCCACGAGGGCGCTTAATTGTGCTCAGCTGCTGCTGGCCATCTCGAAAATGGCATTTAAAAAATAGGCTGTGGTGAAAACAACAGGGAAGAGATAGGCCACGGTTTTCGCCATAGTGCCTACAGAGTCTTGAGCGGGTTTATTGGCGCGCTGCGCCTGCGGTTGGGTAACTCGACCAACATAATCGATCATGGTATATTCCTTTTGTTGGCTCAGGGGTCTGGTTTGGCGACTTCGCCCCCTGAGCGACAGAGAGGCTCGCGTATGCGGGCCTTTTTTTATGGAGCTTTTGGCTCCCCGTTATTACGCATTGCGTAACACGTAAGGAATATACCCTGGGAAAAACTTACAGACAATACTAATTTTTTGCTTCTTTATACTCATCCGATTTTAGGTACTCAGCAGCCTTAGCTATTGCCACCTTCCAATCGTCGACACCAAGCTCGCGAATACGCTCGATTGGCTCATTCGTCGCAGGGTTACGGAGGTATGTCCAACGGTCCCCCTTTTTAAGGGTGAAAATGCGCCACACCGGGTGGTGTTCAACAAATTCGCATCCATGCAACTCAGCCTCAGCTTGCAGCCGTCGCAGGTTCATAAAAAGCGGGGTGTAAGTCATGCATCCTCCTTACCGATTATGATCTGTCTGATTCCTGTTCAAGATCATACGAGTAATATTCATATGCTTCATCATCTGTCACCGGCAGCTGGTGGTATGCAGAATAAAACAGACCATCTTCCAGACGCATATTTTGATAAAGCGATGCGGCCACTACGGTTAACGAATCCTCGTCATAACTGTATGTGTTAAGAACGTCTTCATCGACTTCGCCGGTGGCGTCGTACAGCTCATTCTCAATCAGCAGCGATTTAATAGCTGGCCAGTAAGGTCCATAGCTGCGGTAGTAGTCGTGACGGTCATCAATGCACTTGGCGATCCCTTTCAAATAGTCGCTAACAAATTGCGACTCATTTCTACCTGCTAACGCACCATCACGGATAGCTGAAAGATAGTCGGTGGTAGGTTTTTGAGTTTGGTCTAATGAAGCCATAATTTTATTGCCGGTTTTACCCGGCAATCTCCTTTCAGATTAGTATTTTGCCACAACTTTGAGAATTTCGGCCTGACCATATTTGATAGGGATAAGCCACCAGCTACCAGCAAACTCTTCGCCAGCATCCCTCCCGTTATAATAGCGAGCCCCAAAATCAGCCTTTAAAGCCTCTTTAGCGCGGAATAATGCCCCTTCTTTCCCTTTCGGGTCCTGCAACCCATAACAACCACCAGGCGCAAAATTCAGACCATACTTAGCGCGGAGATGAGTAGTGTTAACCTTAATTCGCAGACCAAGCTCATCTGCCTCATCCTCAGCGTTCCGTTTTTCCTCCCTACGGGCTTCCTCGTGCTTCTGGTATTCCTCGATAGAAACGCCCAGGCGCTTAGCCTGATAGGTATCGCGAACCCGTTTTTTATCCTCATCCGACATGTTGTAATACAGCTTGTCTGCATCCCGGACCAACAGACGGGCATCGTCTTCATGCACCAGCAACTCAGCTGTAACTTTAGACGGATCAAGCAACCCTATAATGACCATGGCCGCACACGCTTCAACAACCCGGAAGTAATCCTGGCCGTTACCGCCGTATGTGTTCAGGAACGTGCCAGAGCCGTCCAGTACGCTTTGAATTTCACGGTCCCCAGGCGCATAACCACTCTTAATTGCCCGGCTAAATTCCTCATAACGTTCCTGGGCAACACTCGCCACGCCATTAACCAGCTCTTGCTGCGCCTGCTTTCTTAACCGCGGTTTCTCGGCATCCAACGCGCTAATAAAGTCCTGCTTATTAGTGTAGATTGCAGGAACCTCATTGCTCAGCCACGCCAGCCTATCCAGCTCAACAGAACGAACCAGGCCGCTACGAATGTACTCATTGACTGAGATGTTAAAATCACGCGAACTACTCCAAAGAGAAAAGCTGGCGACTTTTTTCGCCACAAGCGCGGCGATCTCATCGGTGCTGGCCACCTCACCAAACCCAGCCATGACAGTCTTGTAATTCTCGCCGTATAACGCCAGCAAAAATCCCTGACATGAATTAGTAAACCGGGCTTGTTGGCGTTCCTGAATGGCAATAGCCCGTTTGAGCTGCTCGTCGCTGCGGTCCGGGTAAACCAGCTTATGGCCATTCTGCTGGTACCATGCAATCGACTTGGTATCCGAAGAGCCATATCCGTAGCCAGCGCTGCGTATATTGAGCGTTTGTTGGGTGTATTCCCCGCCATCATAGGCAACAGAATAATTATCGGTAAGCACCAGCTGACCAGTCTTAAGGAAGGTATAGAACTGATCTTTACTCAGCAATTCTGCTGCCTTGCGAATGCTCAGGCCTCCTTGTAGCTCACTTAGCACCTCAAGTTCGCTTTTAGTCACATCACATGGATCACCCAGCAGCTGAACCGGCACATTCTTGGCATCGGGCGCACTGCTTGTGCCATTCGCAGAAAAAATACCGCGAAGGTTGGCCGTACGCGCGTCAAAGTCCAGCCCGACGATCTTCGCGTAGGAAATTGAATCGTATTTCCCGCCCCTCGTGGCCGTATTGAAATGAAAGTACTGGCCGACCTTATAGGTCTTTCCTTCCACCAGCAGAATCTCTTTGCCGTGGTCAATCACATCAGGATCTACTTTGAGCAATCCCTCTTTGATAGCCTTAAGGACAACCGGGCGCAGCTGCTTGATGTTCTGCTCGGCTTTAGCCAGGCGGGAGATCTTGCGCTGCTGTTTCATCAATGCAGAACGAGCCGACACATCAGCTTTACTGGCGTCGTTGAGTTGCTCACGTCTGGTACGCAGCTCGCGCTCAATTGCACGTGGGCGCCAGCTGTCATTACTCTTCATTATGCCAGCGGCTTCACGTTCTTTAATCGCCTCGCGCTCAGTTAAAAGCTCTTCGATTTCGTTACGGACTGATTCGAGGTGTTTTGATGTCCGCTCAACCTCTCCCTCCAGGTAGGCGATCCTTTGCTGCTCTTTTTCTAAATCAGAACCACTGGCATGCTGAGCTTTGATGTAGTTCTGAAGGTCAAGGTTCGCACGCTTAGTAGCGCGTTCCAGAACTGCGGCTTTTGCCTTAGCAACCTGTTCCGCAATACGACGCTCACGCTCTTCTGGGTTGGCCGCCAGCAGCAGCTGCATTTCAACCATGTTTCCGGCATCGGCGTTTTCCATCTCTGCTTTGTCGGAAGTGAGGATCTCGCGAATCCAGTCCTTTTTACGTTTCAGCGTCTGCAGGCGGAATTCATCGAACGATCCACGGCCACAGTAATAGTGAACCTTAACGGAGTCCTGAGTAGAGCCCACGCGCGCGCCACGGCCGTTACGCTGGTCGATGGATGCCGGTGTCCAGGGCAAAGTAAGGTGGTGAATATCGGTTGTGCCGATATGGAGGTTAATCCCGACCTCAGCCTTTTTATTACAGATCAGGATGCGTGACCGGCCTTCATTGTAGTCGGCCGCGATTTGCTCCAACCCACCAAGGCTAACCTCGTTGATAGCAGCAACATACTCATCGTACGCGGCTTTCTGCTCGTAATAGGCTTTAACCTGCTCTTCGGTAGGCTCGTCCGGGAGGTCTTTCGGCTGTTTTACTTTTTTCGGCTTACGCCCTTTCTTACCAGCCTCAGCGACCGTAGTGGCGTTCAGGATACCAACGGCACTGTCATCAAGTCCCAGATGCGAGCAAATGATGCGTTTGAGCTTACCGTGCTGGCTCTTTTCATCGGTGAAGATGATCTGTTTGCCGTTTTTCAGTCCCTCTTTTAGTCCCTCGATCAGCGCGCTATATTTCGGCGTGAGCGGGTGCGAGACCTCTTTGGGATCAATATCGAACGTTGAGAGGCGTTTTATTACCTCCTGCTCGTACATCTCCGGGACCACCAACGTGCAGGTATTACCATCAACATCGACGGTAAAACGGCCCTCAGCATCGTAGTCCTCGTCACTTTCTTCCTTCGCTCCCAGCGAATCAGGAAGATCGGCCACCAGCTGCTGTACCTTATCCACGTCGGCGGCAGGCAGTAAGAAAGTGATCTGATGCCTATACAGGTCCATGTCAGTACAAACACGGTCCATATCACGAATGATGCCGAAAATGGTGTCCTTCTCTTCGTCGGCCTCTTCCGGTTCAGAGTCGAAATCCCCCATTTTGTCATTCTGTGAGAGCTTCTCAGCGCGCTGGCGCAGGTTCTCGTATTCAATCTCCTGCTCTTCCGACATCGGCGCTTCGACCGTACGTTCGTCGAGCTCCGGAATTTTGACCTGCTCGGAAACATCCTGCGCCGTTTTCAGTGATACCCAGCGATGGAAGATACCGCGCAGCCCTGGGAGGTTTCGGAAGCCAACCAGGCCCAGCTTACTTTCAACCTGACCAGACAGTTTCTGGACAAGACACATCTCTTTCTTGCCGAAAACTTTAACGAAATCATCCGGCGTGTAGATCCCCATGCGCTGCCAGTCGGACATGCTCAGGCAATGAGAGAGCATATTGAACGCATCGATCGGCGAGTTGACCACCGGCGTAGCTGTCAGCAACACCGGCCCACGGCCATTGTTCTTAGCCATCAGGTAGGCGTTTTTGACCGCCATATCGCGCGCAGACTGGGAAACTGATGGAACTGGCAGGTAAGCCAACTGAGAGGCCTCACGACCAGCGCTATAGCTGTTACGGTAGTTATGCCCTTCATCGACGATCACGCTATCGAACTGCATGTCTTCGAAATAAGGGAAGTCGTGTTGTTTCTCGGTACCGGTATCGGAGTGCTCGGACAACAGGCGATTTTTCTTCTGCTGTTCTTTGTAGGTCTCAGCAAGGATTTTCACTCGGCCAGCTTCAGCCTGAGCAAATAGAACATCGTGAGCATGGTCGCGAATGGTTTCTTCGCGCATTGGAATAGCGGCGTATTGCTCTTTCGTCATGACCACAATCGGGTAGTTCGATTGGGGGATCATGTTCATGCGGGCTTTAATGGTCGCGCTGTCTGAAATCTTCAGCGCATCACGCATTACCGGAGCGCCGTTATCATCAAATTTAGGTTCCCCGTTTTCACCGCGTACCTGCACCTGGCGAATGCCACCGGCATCGTCCGGGATAGTCTCCAGGCCAACAAAGAGGATCTTGTTGAACATCTCTTCGCTGTAGAACGACTTGGCCTCATAGTACCAGTTCTCATACACCGCCTTGGGCACAACATAAGCCTGTCGCGTGCTGCGGCCGTTCTCGATGTTGTACAAACCCAGCGCCAGCGCGGTCGTCGTTTTCCCTAAGCCGGTACCAAACCCCATGATTCCGCGGCCATCTTCTGACAGGCGGCGAATTTCCTGGTTTTGATAGCCAAATGGAGCCCGACGGCCACTGATACCCTTAAGGCCCAGCGGCGAATCAGATTGTTCGAAGGGGATGAATGAGTTAAAAGCGGCGTTGTACTGATCCACCAGCTTATCGATCTCATCATGCTGGCGAATCCAGTCATTGAAACGGCTTTCGAGGTCCTCAATACGCGAGCGATACGCTTCGGTGTTAACGCCTGTTGCTCGGCCACCATTGAGGTATTTCTCCAGCTGTGCAGCAAAAGGATCGCTACTGGTCCTGCGTGCGTAAGTCGGCACATTTTCGCCGGTTTCTTTGTCCTTTTTCAGGACCGTACCGTAACGATATCCGGCAAACACACCATTGTTACCGCGGTACCCAAGCTCAGAGACTAAAGCGCCGTTCTCAACCTTAATTGAATCGACATACGTCAGCTCGTCGTAACCATTTTCACGTAAGAACTCCAGCACCAGGCTACGATCAAACCAGCGCGCATCGAGGGTAAACGCGATATCGTCGACGCCGGTCCATTTACGCTTCGACTTAATTTCATCCAGCTGGCGCAGATAGTTATTTTTCTGCGGACCTTCTTTGATAATCGCCAGCACACCCTGAATCTGCCCGGTAATCAGACCAATATCACCGCTGGTGGCTCGGTCCATAGGCATAAGGTCACCGGTCGGCGTTATCGCTATGCCGTCAGTGTTGGCCAGCAGATCAAGCAATTCCTCATCGCTTTCCGGAAGTTCAGCGGTCGACGTCGCGCGGAACTCCGCCAGGGTGATAGGAATGAGGTCAATCTGGTTAAACAGGCTGCGGACTACCTGCTCGTGATTGGTTGTGTCGTATTCACCTGATACCTGCGCCTCAATATTGCCTTGTAGTAAGTCAGAGAGCTCGCCGGTGCTGGTGATCGCCGCACGATATTTAAGCCAATCCCCGCTATTGTTGCCGGAGATCTTACTTATCTTGCCGGTGTTCGGATCACCAAAGCGCTTGTATTCCTCATCCACCAGCTTCGCGGCGCTGGCGCGCAGGCTGTCTATATAGTCACCAGGCATTTTGTTGGCGATAGCGTCCTGCAGCACGCCGATCTGCGCGCCAATGAGTGCGCCTCGGAAAAGCCGTTCCTGTAGATCGCCGCGCTGCGTCAGCGCATAGGAGTAGGCTTTACGCGTCGACTCGCTCATGCTTTCCCAGTAGTTACCGGCCAGCGCCTGGACCTGCTTCCAGTCACGAGCCAGCAATGCGCTGGGGTTATCCAGTACAACCTTAATTTCATCGAGAGAAGAAACGCCGTAAATTGCCGGGTCGACTTTGAGTGTGCTGGTGGGCACGCTGATAACCCACTGCCCGTTGATAAACTCGTACCACTGGCCATTCATAAGGCGCTTATCGCCTTCTTTGGCGCTCTGATTGACAGGCTCCGGCACGCTGAGTAAATCCCAGTTGATACGGCTATCGAAACGGCGGGCTAACTTCTCTTTAAGGGCGCTAGGGGTGATCTGATCGTTCTTAATCACAATGCGGCCCTGGAAGCCGGTACTGACCTCACCGTATACGAAACGCTTTCCGTCATGCTCAAACCATTTGCCGGTGATGAACTCTGGCCACAGCACATTTGCTTCAACCAATAGCTCTTCTTTAGCCTGGAGGATCATGTTGGAAAGCGATTCGGGATGTTTACGCAATACCCAAACGTCGACCGCCGTCGGCGTGCCATTCTCTTTGAATGTTCCAGAAGGTAAGCGATGAGCACCGAGGAACTCCGCTTTACGTGAAACCTGCTCACGGAGTTTTTTCATTCGGGTCCCGCTGGTCATGCCATAGGGAACGATAATGCACGCCAGGCCACCAGGCTTAATCTTGTCGAGTAAACGGAGAATGAAGTAACGGCCAATGTCTTTCTCTTTGGCATAAGCTTTATCGAGATTCATCGTATCGCCACGAGTCGATCCAAACGGCACGTTACCAACGCAGTGATCGAAAATGGCATCGTCGGTGCCGCTGGCCAGCTTTTCGAACGGCATCACATGAACGGCGTCTTCCGGATGTAAAAGCTGGTTAATGCGCCCGGATATCGGGCTAATTTCCGTCGCCGTCATAACGGTACCGCGCGGCTTCGTTTCGTTAAAAACTCCGGCTCCGGAGGATGGCTCCAGGGTATTCCCCGCATCAGCCCCGTAGAGCTTCATGATTTCCCAAATGCCCTCCGCAACGAATTGAGGGGTGTAATATTCGTCCGTTGAGCCGCCGATCCCGCCTTCGCCGGTGTAGCGGGCCAGCGTCTGCCGTTGTTCCGGCGTAAGCTCAGCACCATCAGGCAGAGAATTCAGCAGCTCGATAGCTTTCCGATTCGCTTCCTTGCGCTCGCGGTCGACAGATACACCATCCTTTTTCGTGATCCCGTAGATAACCGGCTCACGGGTTAAACCCAGCGATCTGATAAGCCTTATGATTTCTTCGACTGTTCGAAATGAGTCGAGAATTTCCGCGTATTTGCCATCCGGCATCGTCACCTCCGAGAGTGAACTTTTGATAAATTAACCAAACGTACTAATTTATTTCTTAGTTTATCAAAGGTCACATTTCGAATGCCCAAGTTCCGGCAAGACAACATTTTGAAAGCGTTGGACCAACTGCTGCCCGGTGGGAAGGCGAATCACGGAAACGTTATGTCGCTGGGAGCCACCAGCAGCGGCGGCAGCGGTTTCATGAACGTGTTTTCCCGCTCCTGCCTGCTGGGCAAAGGTGAAACAGATAAGTATTTCGGCGACTCGATGGTCAGCTCCGGCCGCGATCTACTGAATGAGGTGTCGCTACCTGTCGAGCGCCTTCAACGCTATCCGTTCCTGGAGGAAATGGCCACGTATCCGACTATCGGCCAGGCACTCTATATTCACGTGTCGTACGCGTTCTCTATCAACAAGAGAACCAACCTTTCTTTTGAATTCCAGCCGGTGGCGGATGAGAACGATGAGGAAAATAAAGCGGCTCATGAGCTGTGCCGAGAGTTAACCAACGATATCGGTCTAAAAGTTAATGCAGAGCTCCCCAGTTGGGGGCTGATTATGGCCATCTTCGGTGTTTGCTACATACGCCCGCATATAGCGCAGAAAGTTGGCATCACTTCCATGGAGTGCAACTACTACACCCTTCCCTACTTCATTAAGGAGTATTACGTAGGCGGGGATCTGGCAGGCTTCACCGGTGACTACCTGAAGGATGAAACCGGTGCACTCATGTTCGCCAAGCCGTGGGATATGGTTTCGATGAAGATCCCACTATGGCATCCGAGCAGGCAGAACATGCCGATATACACCGGTGCCGAACAGTTCAGCCTCCTATCAGATCCTACAAAGCGGATGCCGGTCGAAACGCAGAATTACGGTACCAGCCTGCTGCAAAATGCTTACGAGCCTTACCTGAATCTACGCGGAGCCATCCGGGCATTAAAAGCATCACGCTATAACGCCAGCAAAATCGACAGGCTGATTGGCCTGAACATGGACAATCTCGATCCTGCGAAAGCGTCACTGTATGGCCGAACCGTGTCCGAGCAGCTACAAAAATCCGCCATGCAGATGGAGAAACGGGCGCGCGGGAACAACACTGCGCCGGTGGTCACCAACACCGTATTACCGATACTGGCAAACGGCAAAGGCCAGATCACCATCGATACCCAATCGATGCCAGCCGATATATCCGGCATCGAAGACATCATGTTCCACATCAAGCAGCTGGCGTCCGCACTTAACCTCGATTACACGATGCTCGGTTTTGCCGACCAGATGACTGGCGGACTCGGGGAAGGTGGTTTCCTGCGTACCAGCATTCAGGCGGGCATGGTTGCTGGCTGGCTGCGTGGCGGCGCTGCCGAGTGCATTTACCGTCTTTGCGATATCCACCTCGCGGCCAAATACGGGAAGGTTTACCCCTCCGGAGAGCGTCCCTACAAAATCGAATTCAACTCGATGGCCACCAGCATCGAGATGGAAGAAAGCGCCGCAATGGACAGTCACGCCAACTATGCAAGCGTGTTCGTCACTATTGCTGACGCCATCTGCAACAACCCCGCCCTGGCAAAATCCAACACCTTCAAACAGATCGTGTTGGGCGACGTTCTCAAGATCCCAGCAACCAAGCTCGAAACCCTGCTGACAGAACTTAAAGCATCTCAGGATGAGGACCACGAGAACGACTTCGGCGGTGGCAATAAGAAAGGCATGTTTGAAAGTGTCACTCACAGGCCAGATGCCGCCATGTGCGATTTCATCAGGTCGATGGACAGACACGAGCTGCAAGACATCATCATCAAAGCGTTTGAAGAATGAGGACCAATATGGCACCTAAATACAAAACCCTGCTAACGCACACGGACCGTTTTTCACTGTTCGACAAGGTGCGTAAAGGTAAACAAAACAACCGCAAATACATGCTTGAAGCGGTGAAAAGAATGATCAACAGCCAGGAGACGCAGGAAGGCCTGCGCCTGGGAGAGCTCTACGGCTATTACGGCCACACTCGCCGTGAGTTGGCTAAAACGCCTGAGTTGCCAGAAACTTCCGTCATTATGGTGGAGGGCAAACCAGTTGTTATAGAGAACGTACCGGCCAGCCGTACTATCGCTATTTCAGTCGACGATGATGGCGTTGTCACTCATACCGAAGAGATTTTTGATACCGCACCCGGGCGGATTGTTGCCAGTATGCTGGAATCCCGCGCTGGTGGTTGGTCATGGGTGACAACCGGCCGCGACTCCCCCGCTATCTCCATACCTACGGGCTACTACGGCATGGATTATGTGACCATGCCCAACTTCATCAGCATGGATCATCCGGCCGCTATGCGTGAAAGCACGGAAGATCGCAACGCTGTCATGACTGAGGCCCTTATCAAGCAGAACTTCACCGAAGAAGACGCCGACGGAATCATCAAACATTACACCGCACTGAATGAGTACGAAGTAATGTTTGAAAGTATCCAGCGTATCGAGGAACTGGAAGTTGCCCGCCTGGCAGCTGCTGGGGAGTTGCTTGATAAGGATCGCCAGTTGGAAGAACAGAGCATCATGCTGGAGTCCTTGAGGAAAGGTGAAGCGGAACGTGCGGAGAAGACCGCGCTGCGTACAGCTATGTTCGAGCGCGTACTCGATAAGCTGCCGGTGTTCACTAACCAGCGCCAGCGCGATGCCATTGCCAGCATGCAAACGGAAGAAGATTTAGCCATCGTCGATAAGTTATTTGAATCGCTGGCCAGCCCTTCTATTCGTACTTTGCCAGTAGAGCAGATCTCCACCAGCAGCCAACCGGCCAAGCGCCGCCATTCCGAGCCGGTCGACAAGTCCAGCATCATTAACTTTGAAAGCACCACACGTCATTTCGGCTAAGGAACCATAATGCCAAGTCCTATCATGAAGTATTTCGCGTACGAGCACCTTCCAGCCCATCTACAGGAAGTAAGTAAGCCGATCGGTGAGTTGGCTGAGATTATGGATAGCGCGCTACCGGATGGCCCGGAGAAATCCGCAGGACTGCGTAAGCTTCTCGAAGCCAAAGATGCGCTGGTCCGCGCCAAGTTGGGTTAATCGAATATTCAAGCCCCGAAAGGGGCTTTTTTATGCCATTGATTAGCGACATCACACTAATAATAAATTAGTATTTTCTGTAATGTCGATAACAAAGGTAAAAATGGTGGAAACCCAAACCCCTGTAACACACCACGCCAGTAAAGCGACTACCCGAAAAAATCGGGCTCAGCGCTACCTGATCAAAGAACTATTCCCTGCTCTCTTCCAGGGTAACCATCCGCTGCCGATGAAGAACGGCATCAAAGACGACATGCTCACACAGATCGTCAGACGCGGCCTGGATATCTCTGAGGAAAAATTACAGCAGTCTTTGCGCGCTTGCTGCTGCTCACAGGTCTATCAAATGCGGATCATCAACAGCCGCGCCCGTCGCGATGTGGATGGGAAGCCGGTAGAACCGATCAGCCTTGAAGACAAAAAACATGCCTGGCGCCGGATTTGTAAGTACCGCAAGGAAAATGGGCTTAAGCCCTTACAGAATCCGCTGAAGAGCAAAACCAAGAAGAAAGATTCGGGTTTAAAACCAAAAAAACCAAGCGCATAGATGCTTTAAAAATTCTCATATCAGCTGGCCGCGGGGAAGATTAACCTTGCGGCTTTTTTATACCAGAACGTTCTTTTGTCAATTTTTTGAGCCTGGACAAATGCACTTTTGGGGCAGCGGTAGTATTGTAACCATTCGTTTTTATTATTTATTTACGACTACTATATGAAAAAAATAATAAGTTTGGGGATTCTATGCGCTGCCGTTTCTACTGGTGTTTCAGCAGCGGAGATCTCAAAAACTGGCATCACGGATATTGCCCCTGTTGACTCTGGCTGCACAGTTAAGACCGATACGATGGGAGTGGTAGCAGTACAGTTCTCCAAATCAGGCATGACATTAGATCTGATCCAGTTCCTGAATGCAGACAAAAGCATAATGGCTATGCCCACTGATTTCGAGAACGCTGGCTTCTCAACACTCCAACAGTCACAAGCCAATAACTTCATTAAGCTTGGCAGTTTCTACAAAGTGCATTACCAACTTTGCGGGCAAGCAGGATATCCAACCCTTTTAGACATCCACACAGTAAAATAAAAAATCACAAGGAATATACAGTGAACAAAAAGACTCTTTTGATTGCGACTATGGCTATCTTCTCGGCTAATGCCTTTTCTGCTGCAATGCCAGCGACCAGAGCGGAAGCTCGGTGGGTTGCGAGCCATATCGACCAAAATATCGTTGCTAAAGGTATGAGCTGCAGCTCAAAAACCGACGAAACAAGCCGCAGCAACTGCGCCTATGGTTACTCTGCTCTCGCTCTCGATGATGCGATGCAAGCCGCGGGTTACTCCTACCGCGACACCCTTCATAAAATAGCCAAAGACCAATCGATCATGGGGTACATGTCCGCAGGGCTGAGTGAATTCGTAATGCCAATCAACATGCTGACTAACGCAGATGGTCAGGCATTCATGCTGAAGAATAAACTTGTCTATAAGAACGACATTCCTGAATTAAAAAATATCATCACAGGGAAGCGTAGTCCGGACGTTTCACAGATTGAAGGCCTTCGCCACCAGCCATCCGCAAGCGAGCTTAACCACTAATTTAATGGGATAAAAAATGCGCAAAATAATTAAGGGAATGTTAGTTGTCTCATTGTTTGCTACTGCTACATCTGCTTTTGCTGTCGGCGATCCTGATGCCAATTTTGCTAAAACTGACTGCAACTCCCCGAAAGTTAGGGCAATGCTCATCGAGTCTTATAATGATCTCCTGAAAAGTCAGAATGCGGAATTCTCAGCAATTGATGCTTATGACCAGAAGACGGTTAAAGGCGGTCTGAATGTTCTGACATGCTACGGAACATATGAATTTTCGGACGGAGATAAACTAGCAGTTACCTACAAATTATATAAAAACAGTTTAGGCCAGTTCATTAACTTCTTTGAACCTGACGAATAGTAAGAATAAAGCAGCTCCTAATAGAGGGGGTTCTCTTTGCCCCCTAATTAAACAGAAAATACTAATTTTTATTTGCTAATATCCATATTTAATGTACCGTTTTATACCGGACGTGTTGACGCGTGCTGGTGGTTCAGAGTAAGGTTTTACTGTCGTAGCAAAATCTGCGACCGGGATTGGAACCCCGATTACCTTTGATGAGCACTCAACACGCGCTCTGCGTGTTTTTTTGTGCCAGCGTCCGTGCGCGCCAAAATTATGGTGGGCTGGATGGGGGAACCGAGAGGTTCGCCGGGTTCATCGAAGGCCGGTAGTTCCAACCCCATTCAGTTCACCACCAAATAGAGATTGGAACCTCTCGGTGGTGTTGTTTAACCTTCGATGAGGATGCCACCATGGCTACGATCCTAACCCCGATTCACCCCCTGTTTATATGGCGGTTCTATTCCTGCCAGTTGCGCCGTTACCATATCGTTATCGCCTCCTGCGAATCTGATGCCCGATCACTACTTCCCGACGCCCCCTGCCTTTTTGTTGCCCGATTTCCTTCGCCCTGCCCAACTCTCTCCTACTGGAGGGCTCGCCCATGACTTTTCTGACAGAAGAAGCGATCGTCGCAGCTGCCCAAAAACTGCATGTAGACATCACTGGCATCAATGCAATTTCCACGCTGGCCAGCCATTTTATGATTACAGAAGGCTTTTACTTACTCAGGAATAAATCTGCCATTAAGCGCCGTCTAACTGGTGAGATTAAAGCATTTTTAGGGCAAGCACAGGGAATGAAGGTGGCGAAATGAACACAACCAAAAATGAAATTGTAGCGCCGGTGATTTGCGGTGTGGAGATCACAACTGACGCCGAAGGCCGTTTCAACCTCAATGCCCTGCACAAAGCAAGCCGCCTTGGTGAAGAAAAGGCACCGGCTAAATTCTTACGTAATAAATCAACTAAAGAACTGCTTTCTGAACTCGAAATGCAAACTGGACAAATATGCACAGTTTCATATGAGGGCCGAAGCGGTGGCACATTCGCCCATGAGCTGCTGGCCATTGAGTATGCCGGTTGGATCTCTCCAGCCTTCCGTCTGCAGGTTAACCAGACATTTCTGGATTACCGTACCGGCAAACTTATGCCACCAGCAGAACATTCATCATCCCATCAATTGATACAGTCGCAACAACGTCAAATAGAACTGCTGGAAGAACTGCTCATCCGCGAGCGCGAAAACTCGCAACTTCGCGCCAAACTGGAAGAAAAAAACCACCACCACCAGCCATTGACGAACCAAGACCTATTGCGCGAGCGTGACGAGCTGGCAGAACGGTTGGGCCAGAGCCGTAACTATGCCACGCTCGATGCGGTTGAACGGAAGATGGGCCGAGAATATCAATGGCACCGGCTGCGTAACTGGTGTCTCAGGAATAATGTCGAGCCGCTGGTGCTGCGTAAATTTCAGTGCGTCCACGCCTGGCCCCGCGGAGCATGGCTGGCGGTGTATGGAGTAAATCTGGAAGAACTGTTTGGATAAAGAGTAAGGACTGCTTCGGCGGTCTGTCGATAAAAGTCGGCCTCAGCAAAAGGTATGCACTTTCATAAACCCTTCCCACCTTTTCTTCAAAAGGTGGGAAGCTTCATAAAAGGTGACTCGCCTCTATTTAAAGGTGACCACTTTCATAAAAATGTGACCTTGTAACGCATCAAAACACCTTCCGTTTTATGGAATGTGACCACGTAACTATCAAAAAGGTGGCTGCTTTCATAAGTGGGTAAAAACACAGTTATGAAAGTGGTCACCTTTAGCCATTTTTTTATGAAACTGCCCACCTAATTACCGAATACACACCCTCCCCTTTATGAAAGTGGTCACCTTTTTATGATACCAGCCACCCAAAACAAAAAAGGCGGGCATCTCTTATGAAAATGCCCACCTTTTTTATGAAAGTGACTACCTTTTTACGCTATCACTGCTCGCCACCATCGCCTTCATTTTCCTCATATTTTCCTTTAGATGAGGTCAACTTGAGGTTTGGTCTGCGTGCGAGGATCGTGAACTGAATTTCACGCCCCTTTTTCACCTCTTTGTACTCCAGATATCCGATCTTCTCTAAGTCAGCCAGTGCCTTTCTGATTGTCTGGTTTTGAGTCTTCACCGGTGAGTCCAGTAGCAATCGCTCGCGAAACCTCTTCATTGTCATAAACAGAGGGCCGGTGTTGGATGGGAGGCTTTCAAGGTAGATATACAGAGCCTGTGCAGCTTCCTTTCGAGAGAGGTTTGACAGCGGTTTCAAACTGAGCAGGATTTTATGATCCCAGCGATATAACTCCCACAAATCCTTATCGCCTACCAGTTCAACGACATCCTCGTTTTCATCCAGCTTCGCTTTCTGTACCAGGTGGCTTACCATGTTCTTGGTGCCGTCTTTACTGGTAAATCCGAGTGTTACACTCGCGATATTGAATAAAGATTCCTTCAGCCGAGCGCGCGCACGGCCGTTCAGGTCTGTGGGCCGAAGACCGCACATACGCCCGAACTCAGAGAATGAGAGAGTTATCTTTTCACCTTCAAAGCCATATTTAGAGAAAGCTGATACTATCCCTATCCAGGCTTTGAAATCTGTGGACATGTTGAGCTTGGCGCCCTGAATTCGGATCTTTGTGTAGCCCTCGCGCCGCGCGATTTCCAGCGTTGATAGCTCTTCTGATGCATCAATAAGGAAATCTCGCTTACCGCGTTCCTTCGGTGCGACAGGCGTGAACACGCTAAGGCGGAGCAACGCCCTTGGCTGAACGCTTTTGTCGTCACTTGGCACCAGCATGTAATCTTTACCAGTTTCACGGTGAACTACGAACGGATGTTCTGGGTTTAAACCTTCATCTGTCTGATTTTCAGTCGATTCCATCGTCTACACTCAGATTTTACCGATTACGAGCCTGTGAATAATCGTGTGCATAATCGGTGGTTAAAAATTTCACATCACGCAGAGGATCTACATGAAAAATATTGATAACAAAGATATTTTTTGAGTTATTCACAAACCTGTGGATAAAACACACTGATTTTATGAAAGTGCCCACCTTTGATTTATGAAAGTGTCCACTAAAATTATGAAAGTGTCCACCAAAATTATGAAAGTGCCCACTTTTTTTATGAAAGTGTTAACCCAAAGTGCCGTTTTCGTTTGTAAAATCATGACGTTACAAGCGTGGTGATCTTTATTGATCTGTATATTGATCTATATATTGATCTAAAAGACTATGATCTATGGTGTGGATAATAATAAAAGGGCACCCCGAAGAGTGCCACGTCAGTTAGTTGATTTCGGCCACCTTACCGCCGAAGTTCTTGTAAGCCTCGATCAGAACTTCGACCTTATGCTCTCTCTGACCGTACCCTGCTCCCGGGAAGCTTGCCCAGATATTAGCGCACTTGGCAATCGCTCGTCGGATATGGCCAGCTTCAATATCAGCAATAGCACGCTGTTCCTTCAGCAATTGCAGACAAAGTCTGTCCTGGCTCTCAGGGCTAAAATCTTTCAACCCTAACTGCTCTTTGTACGTCGGCCAATATTTATAAAGCTGCTGATAGCCACCAGATGCTGTTGATCGCTGCCCCGCTTTGTTAAACACTTTACCCGGGCGGCCCTTGGCAAATGGATGATCGCTGTAATCAGTAAAAACCTCTGGTTTGCCATCGATGCCCGTAACGATCACATCATAGCCGTCATTCACTGTAAGCGGATGATTTAGCGTACCCTCAGAAAAACGGATCGTTTTCATAAACGCTTGTATGTTCGGATTCATGTCTACTCCAGATGTAACTTATGGAAAAATGCAGCAGACAAGTTAGTAGTACTCACAAGGACGCCATCAGGTGTCCTTTTTCTTTTGGAGGATGCTACGGAAAGTTACATCCCGATGGGGATAAAAACAGGCGGCAAGTACCGCCTTTCAAGACTACTCAGGAGACTGAATCACTCTCAAATTCTTCATAGCTCTGCTGCAGCTCTGCTTCCATTTCCTCCAGCCAAGCATCAGGAACACCAGTTACTGTTACTGCTGTGAGCTCAAATACTCGAAGCATTTCATACGGCGCGCACAACGGACCGTTGACCGGGTAAATACCCTGCCCAGTCCCCTCTGCAGTAGCAGTAATTAACCAGAACAAGTTCATGATGGACTCAACCGAGAAATCACCGGTTACACCGAAATCACACGGTTCAAGAGCTTCATCCCCATAGAACGTTACTACGCCGGTGCGAGTGCCGTCGGAAATTTGTATATCAACCATCAGTGACCTTCCTTCAGTACACCAGTGACAAACTCGATGAGGCCATCACTGTTTACCAGGGATATGGCGCCAGAGTTAGGCTGCGCCAGATATTCGAAACCAGAGGAAAAGACCTCTGTGAACTTTGCGGTATCGATATGGTAGCCACCATAGATTTTACCGATGTAGGGTGATGAGAGGTGATCAGCTATCGCAACCTCTTTGTCGCCGTAAACCCCATTCCGATAAAAACGGTTCAATGATGCTACTGCAGCGTTTTCCCCGTTGGTTCGTTCCGCCAGATAGGCGCGCGCCATCAACAGATAATCAGGGTTTGAAAACTCAAAGTGATGGCCCACTTCGTGCCAGAGTGCTCGTTTACCACCGCGAGGGTTCAGGGCGATTTGTTTCTTTTGAATGTTGGCAAACGACCGGCCACGGAGGATATCGATGTTTTTTAGTGTCCGGATGCGGCCGCGAGCAAGTTTAAAAACAGCTTTAAGATCCCGCAGAAAGCTACCTTCTGCGCCGCTGTAAATATCGTACTCGCTTATAAGCGCACGGCTAACTTTGATACCGGCGATCCACTCTTCAGCCTGCTCATCATTGATTTCGGCGTCATTTAACAACTCTTCCCTGATTTGCTCTACTTGAGGGATCACTTTTTGGATCGACGTTTGGATCACATCTTTTAACCACTCCGCGCCATGACTTGGACCAGAGTTGATAAAATTCGCGCACCCATCTTGCTCGCCTGGGCTACCGAAACCAAATTTCCCACTCAGCAATGCAGTACGAACGGCTTCAGCTCGTTCCCCAAACAAATTGCGTACGTTAATCCACTCCAGAGATTCCGGGTTTTTGCTGTCCAGCAGATTGGCTATTTCAGCCTTTGCCTCTTCGATCCTTCCTGGTATTGACATGGATCGAAGAAAGTCGGCACCAGTCGTTTTTCGTTGCTGGTAAGCGTCAGATGCACTCTCTGATGTTAATGTCTGGCTGGCTGGTTCCTCCGTTCCGACACGTAGCATCTGAAAAATATTGAACATCTGGTCATTCAGTAAATCGCCAATACGTGACATGACCGCTGATATGGCCGGGAACTTAAACTTTATGTTGTCGACCATGATGGGATAGAGCATTTCTCTCATGCGTAATGCAGCAGCATCTCTTTCTTCTGGGCTTTTAGCGCTCTTCCACTCTAACGCGACACTACGTACCCGAAAGAAATCACCGGTGACGAACATGAAGCGCCAAATTTTCTGGTTTTCGATTGCTAACGGATGGACTCGGGTTATTTCCCCGGCTTTAGTCAAAAAGATGCTTTTCCCGTAGCCAAGCTCTTTCTTTGCAGCAGTGAAAGTTTTACCCAGTACAGCGCTGGCCAAGTTGGTGAATGCAGTGATATCGCTTTCGCTAGCAGTTGTCTTAAGGGATAACGCAGAAAGTCGATCGAGGATGAAAGAGTAGCTGCTACCACTAACAGCTTCACGATCCCAGAAACTGAGGATCGCAGCTGATAGGTCATCAACGGAATTGCACATACCGATGATGACCTTCGTTTTTTTGTCCGTTTTAGGGGCTTTGAGGGTGGTTTTTAACATAGATCCAGATCCACGCCGCCCGGATCGTTGGATCATCGGGGCGGCTAATGTCGTTAGGCAGCCTGTAAGGCGTTCTCGTTAATCCAGGTGAGCGCGCCTGCCTTGATATCATCAAAGGTGAGAAAAACGCTCTGGAAGGGCTCCAGCGCTCTCAGCGTAGCGACAAAATCAGTGGCGCTCTGTTTGTTGAATTCACCGGCGAGGAAATCAGTAACGATCTTAGGTGGACCAGCTGGCGTGTCGGGTTCGCCGGTCGGCCCGTAACCCAACTTCACTAATACCTCATCAATTTGGTCGTTGAGGTCCAGTAAGGCTATGCCGGTTGCCGATTTTGCCTGTCCCAGAAGTTCATCAAGTTTGTCTGAGAGATCTAAGCGTTCAATCGCGCTGAGTTTCATGCTGCAGCGCCTCCCTGCGCTATGTTGGCCAGCAGATCAGACAGGTGCTGTACTGCTGTGTTTACCAGCTCTTCATTTTCGTCATAAATACCGGCGGCGGTAAGTGCTGATATGGCTTCACGTACGGAACCACGTGCATTTCTGATCACCACCAGGTCAGAGCTTTCCAGCTCTGCAATACTGTTGAGATAAGCAATTGCCTTTTGTGCTTCGGTGTCAGCTTCCGGAGGGGGGGCATCGGGTTCAGACTCCAAAATTGTTGGAATGTCCTCGCCAAAATCAATCGCTGACTTCATCTTCTCGATGTTACGTGTCGTGGGATGCGCTGAGAGCTTCTCTGAGAGCTCTACAAGCTCCGCGGAGCTAAACCCTTTTGTTTCTGCCCAATGCGTTACCTGGTCTTCTGTGTGGCCTGTACGTGCGGCAATCGCACCGGCGGCAACCACAAACGGTGATGGCTCATTATCGACAGGAGGAATTGGCTTCTGTTTTCTCGCCTCGGCTTCTGCTTCTACGATCTCGATCTGTTTACGCAGTTCATCATTCAGATCTTCCTGTTCTACGGCTTGGGCATTCAACGAATTGAGCTGCTGAGACAGATTACTCAGCCCGGCCTTTATTTCATCACCACTTTCGACGAGGGCCAACTGCTGCTGTTCCAGCTTATCGCCTTGTTCCTGGAGGTTAGCTATCTCGCTTTTTACTTCTGCCTGGCGTGCCTGTGCCTTCTGGAATTTCGCGGTATTTCGCTCAATCAGGTTCGAAAGTGCCATGGTTACCTGTTTCAGCGAAATATCACGACCGTTTGCGGGAGATACGACGTTTGTCACATCTCGCTTATTCAGCAGGAAACGGAAAGCAACCAGCGTATCGGTTGTTGTGATCGTCCCGACATTACCGCTCGGACTATGGAAAATCAGAGTTATACTCTGACCGTCTGATAGTGGAATTTGCGCAGGCATAACCGCAATCCCCTGCACCTTTCGCGCCCTACCGATATTTGCGCCGCCAATGGATTTGGTTCCGTCTTCCACTTCACCGGCGCTGTCGTTGCCAGCAGTAATCCCGGTACCATTAAGTGACTGGTTTAATGCTCGGACGAACGCTCGCATAGTCGCGGCCAGGCGCGATCGAGTTGAGGTAATTGCTTCAAGCATCAGGTCCTCTTCCGGCAGCATCGGGACATCGTAAAAATAAGTACTGGTGAATTCTTCAAGTGAGAGCGATTCCAGCATGAAGTGTTCACCATCACCGGCGTAGAGCTGCTGCACTGCCTGCTCGGATATGTGGATAGCGGGTAGGTCCTGGCGATTGGACAATGTGAGTCCAGAATGATGGTTAATGGTCTTAAGCATCTGGGTTCTCCAGTTTTTTCAGCTGATCTTCAAGCTGAGCTGTTATTGCTTTGGCTGTCGTCAGACGCGTTTGGGCATCCTGTACCCGTTGAGTGAGGTCGGATTTCTGCTTCGTGGCCGTGTTGACGGTTTCCTGAAGGGTTTGAACATTTTTATTCAGCTTATCCCGCCGATCCTTAGCTTCCTTAAGGCGCTGAACGTTAGATTTTACCGCTGGTTTGGTGCCTGAAATATCTATGACACGCTTGGCCTTACGAGCCAGACTTTCACTGAATTTTTTAGCGTTTTGCTTAACAGTTGTTGCGAGACTATCTGCAATTTTGGATAACGTATCAGCGCGAACTGCAGGGATCGGTTTCCCGTTTAATTTGAATCCAGAAAAATCACCAGAGTCGTTAATTTCAGTTTGAAGTTCTTGGCCATCTTCGAAGCGCAATGTTGCGGTCTTCACGTTAAGCCCATTCTTCTTGGTAACTCGGTTGCTTGCCGCTACGTTTTCGACAGTGAGACCGGCTTTTTTGAGCGCGTCGAGGAAAGGTTTTAATCCCTTCTCTGTTACCTGGTCGAAATTGACCTGAGCGTATTTTTTCCCGTTCTTTGAGGTGAGATTATTTGGCACGGGCATTAATGCGTCCCTCCGGGAAGAATTTCAAACTCTTTCTGAGCATCAAGGTGAAGCGGAAAAATACGGTAAAGAGGATTGTAGAATGAATCACCGTGCAGAATTTTAACGTTGATGATCCATTCCCCAGCAGGGATGATTAGACGGTCGAGAGGAATATCAAGGTATTCGCAGTTTTCCCCTTTAGACGCATGCTCCAGCGTGCGACGACGGTAGGCTACAACGGTCGTTGGGCAACTCTTATCCCTCAGCGTAAACTCGATTGTCGCCCCGATAAGACGGGATGATCTTACGTTGTAATACACAGGGACGCGTAAGTGCCCTTGCTCGATTTTATGTTCACCGACGAAAAGGTTTTTTACCGTCGCGCGCCGCAGCGCCCAACGGTCGGCAGCCATGGTTATGCTGGCCCCTACAACCAATATCAAAGCAATCATTATTTGCCACCCTTTGAGAAAATTTGAGTTATTACTCTCGCAACAGATTCAGTATTTATCTTTCTGGCCATGTGGACGACCTCGTACCCGTTGTTACTGGAGAGCAGTACGGAAAAGTAGATGATTGGTTCATCGAATTTCTGGTGCCGCCCAATGTAGTAAGCCATTAGCCCTGCTGTTACCGCATAAGAAATCGTGGTGAGGAAATCCACTACAGTTCCTTTGACCTTGCCTTCCCTCAGTTCCATCAGGAAAACACCTGTACCGCTAAGGAGAGATAGGCCGACGGCGATGGCTATCGGCAAGATGTCGTTGCTGATCAGCACCTCGGACCTCGTTTCAAGTTATTTCAAGGTCCGATTTTATTGAAAGTTACATTTGGCGGGGGGCTGCTTAGACTTACTGAGTGGTTTATTCTTCTTCCAGGGCCTGTTCCCATATAGGACGTTTGCTGAACGCATCTTGATCATCAGCATCCGCATATGCATCATTCAGGTCATCCATCTGTGATGCCGGAAATTTTTTATAGAGCGTCGAAACGCCTACGTCGAAAATAATGGCGACCTGATTTCGGCTCATGCCGTCGAGAATCAGGCGACCCATTTGCGCCCAATCTTCCGGTGAGTATTTTGGTGGGCGACCACCAATCCGGCCTTTTTTACGTGCAACAGCCAGTCCCGCGCGCGTTCGTTCAATGATGATTTCACGCTCCATTTCCGCCAGTGCTGACATGATATGGAACGTGAAGCGGCCCATTGATGTATCGGTATTGATTCCCTCAGTCAGAGACAGGAATTTGATGTTTTTCTGTTTAAATGTTTGCAATAGATCAGCCAGATTTATGAGCGAACGTCCCAGCCGGTCAAGCTTCCAGACAACAACCGTATCACCCGGCTTTAATTTTTTAAGCAGCCGGTTTAACCCAGGCCTTTTAGCCTTGGTACCGGTCATTTTATCTTCGAAAATTAGCTCGCAATTTGCGCGTTCAATAGCTTCTCGCTGAAGTTCTGTATTTTGGTCAATTGTTGACACCCGAATATAGCCAATTCGCATATTTTTTAACCTATTTGCTGTACATAAAAAACGGCGAATTGTATCCGATACTTATGAGGGGAATATCAGAAATGTTGGTTT
>NZ_JAOWGW010000074.1:4891-8235 GCF_030332945.1 Citrobacter sp. Cpo037 | reverse complement strand
CGTGAAGAAGTGGCAGATCCCGCGATTCATCAACACGGATAAAGCGCCCGCCTATGGTCGCGCGCTTGCTCTGCTCAAACGCGAAGGCCGGTGCCAGTCTGACGTTGAACACCGACAGATTAAGTACCGGAACAACGTGATTGAATGCGATCATGGCAAACTGAAACGGATAATCGGCGCCACGCTGGGATTTAAATCCATGAAGACGGCTTACGCCACCATCAAAGGTATTGAGGTGATGCGTGCACTACGCAAAGGCCAGGCCTCAGCATTTTATTATGGTGATCCCCTGGGCGAAATGCGCCTGGTAAGCAGAGTTTTTGAAATGTAAGGCCTTTGAATAAGACAAAAGGCTGCCTCATCGCTAACTTTGCAACAGTGCCAGCTGCGGGCCGCTCCCGCCGCGAAGGACGTGCTCGACGCCATCGAGGTGCTGCGCGGCATGAACAGCGACAACGCCCGCAAGGTGCCCGCCGACGCGCCGACCGAGTTCATCAAGCCGCGCTGGCAGAAGCTGGTCATGACCGACACCGGCATCGACCGGCGCTACTACGAACTGTGCGCGCTGTCGGAGATGAAGAACGCGTTGCGTTCCGGCGACATCTGGGTGCAGGGGTCGCGCCAGTTCAAGGACTTCGAGGACTACCTGGTGCCGCCCGCGAAATTCGCCAGCCTCAAGCAGGCCAGCGAATTGCCGCTGGCCGTGGCCACCGACTGCAACCGGTACCTGAACGACCGGCTGACGCTGCTGGAAACACAGCTTGCCACCGTCAACCGTATGGCGACGGCCAACGAGCTGCCGGACGCCATCATCACCGAGTCAGGCTTGAAGATCACGCCGCTCGACGCGGCGGTACCCGACACCGCCCAAGCGCTGATCGACCAGACGGCAATGATCCTGCCGCACGTCAAGATCACCGAACTGCTGCTGGAGGTGGACGAATGGACGGGCTTCACTCGGCATTTCGCGCATCTGAAATCGGGCGACCCGGCCAAAGACAAGAACCTGTTGCTGACCACGATCCTCGCCGACGCGATCAACCTGGGCCTGACCAAGATGGCGGAGTCTTGCCCCGGCACGACCTACGCCAAGCTGGCTTGGCTGCAAGCCTGGCACATCCGCGACGAAACCTACGGGGCGGCGCTGGCCGATCTGGTCAACGCACAGTTCCGCCATCCCTTCGCCGAGCACTGGGGCGACGGCACCACCTCATCGTCGGACGGCCAGAACTTCCGCACCGGCA
The DNA here is from genome assembly GCF_030332945.1 of Citrobacter sp. Cpo037. NCBI lineage: Bacteria > Pseudomonadati > Pseudomonadota > Gammaproteobacteria > Enterobacterales > Enterobacteriaceae > Citrobacter > Citrobacter sp. Cpo037. The sequence goes on along the minus strand of NZ_JAOWGW010000074.1, from coordinate 6,991 downwards.
GCAAGGCCGAGAGCACCGGCCACATCAACCCGAAATACGGGAGCAGCCCAGGGCGGACGTTCTACACCCACATTTCTGACCAGTACGCGCCATTTCACACCAAGGTCGTGAACGTCGGCGTGCGCGATTCGACCTACGTGCTCGACGGCCTGCTGTACCACGAGTCCGACTTGCGGATCGAGGAGCATTACACCGACACGGCGGGCTTCACCGATCACGTCTTCGCCCTGATGCACCTCCTGGGCTTCCGCTTCGCGCCGCGCATCCGCGACCTGGGCGACACCAAGCTCTACATCCCGAAGGGCGACGCCGCCTATGACGCGCTGAAACCCATGATCGGCGGCACGCTCAACATCAAGCACGTCCGCGCCCATTGGGACGAAATCCTGCGGCTGGCCACCTCGATCAAGCAGGGCACGGTGACGGCCTCCCTGATGCTCCGAAAGCTCGGCAGCTACCCACGCCAGAACGGCCTGGCCGTGGCGCTCCGCGAGCTGGGCCGCATCGAGCGCACGCTGTTCATCCTGGACTGGCTGCAAAGCGTGGAACTGCGCCGCCGCGTGCATGCCGGCCTGAACAAGGGCGAGGCGCGCAATGCGCTGGCCAGGGCAGTGTTTTTCAACCGCCTGGGTGAAATCCGCGACCGCAGTTTCGAGCAGCAGCGCTACCGGGCTAGCGGCCTCAATCTGGTAACGGCTGCCGTCGTGTTGTGGAACACGGTCTATCTGGAACGGGCTGCGCACGCGCTGCGTGGCAACGGCCATGCCGTTGATGACGCGCTGTTGCAGTACCTGTCGCCGCTCGGTTGGGAGCACATCAACCTCACCGGCGATTACCTCTGGCGCAGCAGCGCCAAGATCGGCGCGGGCAAGTTCAGGCCGCTACGACCGCTGCAACCGGCTTAGCGTGCTTTATTTAATGAGATGGTCACTCCCTCCTTCCCAGTACTATGCTGAGGACAGGCTTTCATTCGGAGAACCATCATGGAAAACATTGCGCTTATTGGTATCGATCTGGGTAAGAACTCTTTCCATATTCATTGTCAGGATCATCGTGGGAAGGCCGTTTACCGTAAAAAATTCACCCGACCAAAGCTAATCGAATTTCTGGCGACATGCCCGGCAACAACCATCGCGATGGAAGCCTGTGGCGGTTCTCACTTTATGGCACGCAAGCTGGAAGAGTTAGGGCATTTTCCAAAGCTGATATCACCGCAATTTGTCCGCCCATTCGTTAAAAGCAACAAAAATGACTTCGTTGATGCTGAAGCTATCTGTGAAGCAGCATCACGTCCATCTATGCGTTTCGTGCAGCCCAGAACCGAATCTCAGCAGGCAATGCGAGCTCTGCATCGTGTCCGTGAATCCCTGGTTCAGGATAAGGTGAAAACAACTAATCAGATGCATGCTTTTCTGCTGGAATTTGGTATCAGCGTTCCGCGAGGTGCTGCCGTTATTAGTCGACTGAGTACCCTTCTTGAGGACAGTAGTTTGCCTCTTTATCTCAGCCAGTTACTGCTGAAATTACAACAGCATTATCACTATCTTGTTGAGCAGATTAAAGATCTGGAATCTCAGTTGAAACGAAAGTTGGACGAAGATGAGGTTGGACAGCGCTTGCTGAGTATTCCCTGCGTTGGAACGCTGACTGCCAGTACTATTTCAACTGAGATTGGCGACGGGAAGCAGTACGCCAGCAGCCGTGACTTTGCGGCGGCAACAGGGCTGGTACCCCGACAGTACAGCACGGGAGGTCGGACGACATTGTTAGGGATTAGCAAGCGGGGCAACAAAAAGATCCGAACTTTGTTGGTTCAGTGTGCCAGGGTATTCATACAAAAACTGGAACACCAGTCTGGCAAGTTGGCCGACTGGGTCAGGGAGTTGTTGTGTCGGAAAAGCAACTTTGTCGTCACCTGTGCTCTGGCAAACAAGCTGGCCAGAATAGCCTGGGCACTGACGGCGCGACAGCAAACTTACGAAGCATAAAGGCAGAAATACACCAGTTTAAACAATCATTCATCTGGTTTTGCGAATACTGATATTGATGATACTAACGGCCCACCGGCCTGTTGAGGAACCTGTAAAACGGAAAGGCTCA
>NZ_JAOWGW010000074.1:0-4841 GCF_030332945.1 Citrobacter sp. Cpo037 | reverse complement strand
CTGGTAAGCAGAGTTTTTGAAATGTAAGGCCTTTGAATAAGACAAAAGGCTGCCTCATCGCTAACTTTGCAACAGTGCCAAGAATATTGACGGCATCGCTGGTGTCGGTGGCTGAAAAGCCGGCTCCCATCAGGGCAATAGCCATTTCAGATGCAGGCGTACAGGGCAATGGTCAACAGCTACAGCCTGTCTGACGATTCCGGCGTCATGGCTGCGGCGGCTATCACGCATTTTTTGTTCGGTCAGGCGGTGTTTTCGTACCTCAATGGTTGGAGCGTGTTGATCGGACCTGGTACAGGTTTGGACAGCACGGGCTGCAAATACGCAAGGGATTTAATGGGCCTGGTGGCGTTCACGGCTTTTATCGTGACGTTTCTGTTCAGGGGCTACTCATAATCTCGTGGCTCGGCGGTTCCCGGCACACCATGACAGTAAGGAAGGACCCTGTGTCTCAACTCTCCCAGCTTCGAAGCCCCGCCGCCGTGCAGGCTGCCATCGATGAGTTCGTGCAACTGGGCCGCACGAAATTCCTGGCGCGCCACGGCTACGGCAAGTCCCGCGACTTCCTGGTACGTGATCCGAAGACCGGCACCGATTGCGATTCCAAGGCCATCGCCGGTGTGGCCTTCGGCAAGCAATTTCCCGAGCAGGGCCCGCTCACTGCTGACAGCTTCTCCGGTGGCGAGACGACCGTCGTTCCGGCGCTGACGCGGCTCGGGTTTCGCATCATTCGCATCGGCGAAGACTGGTCCGAAGAAGAGGTCCTGGCCACGGTCGAAGACTATTTCGACATGCTGCGTGCCGAGGCGGCTGGGGAGCCGTACCACAAGTCCGAGCACAACCAGGCACTGCGCCAACTGCTGAACGGTCGCAGCAAGTCTTCAGTCGAGCTCAAGCACCAGAACATTAGCGCCGTACTCGATGCCCTGGGCCTGCCCTATATCAACGGCTACAAGCCACGCGGCAACAGCCAACTGCTGCTGCGTAAATCCGTACACGCCTACGTTCTGGAACATCAGCAGACGGTCGGCGCTCTTGTCGATGCCCTGGAGGAGGTAAAACTTCCGGGTGACAAAACCTACCGAGCGGCTTTGGTAGAACCACCCGCCCGTGAAGTGCTTGTGCGTACCCCGGCATCTCTACGGCAACGCCTACCGCGAAAGTTCGATTATGCCGCTCGCGATGAAGCCAACCGCAAGCTGGGCCGGGCAGGGGAGCAGTGGGTGATTGGCTACGAACAGCAACGCCTGACCGAGCTCGGCCACCCAGAGCTTTTTCAGCGGCTGGATTGGGTGTCCGACACCCAGGGAGACGGTGCGGGGTTCGACATCCTGTCGTTCGAAGAGGACGCCCATGAGCGCTTCATCGAGGTGAAAACCACCAATGGCGGGGTAGGCTCGTCTTTCTTGGTCAGCCACAACGAACTCGAATTCTCCAAGGAGGCGGGCGATCAATTCCATCTGTATCGCGTGTTCCAGTTTCGGGACGGTCCGCGCCTGTTCACGCTACCCGGCGACCTCAGCCAACATGTGCATCTCAAGCCGACGGACTACCGGGCGAGTTTCCGGAGTTTGGTGGGGTAAAGGCAGGGTTCTGTTGAGCCGAATGGCTGTGTGCGGCCGATTCTGTTGAAAAAGTAGCGGCCTCCCCATGCCGTTGGCAAAATTGCTTTGTCAGCGAGCGTGGGGGCGAACAGCATGATGGGACAGTTACCGGGAGGACAGCAGCGCCTGTTCTACTCGTTCAATCTGGAAGATCACGTCCCGGCCCAACATCTCCTGCGCAGCATCGACCAGTGCTTGGATCTCAGTGATCTACGTGCCTACCTGGCAGATTTCTATAGCCCCATCGGGCGTCCCTCGATTGACCCGGAGTTGATGGTGCGCATGCTGGTCGTCGGCTACTGCTATGGCATTCGTTCCGAGCGGCGATTGTGCGAAGAGGTGCACCTGAACCTGGCCTATCGCTGGTTCTGCCGGTTGGGTCTGGAAGACGAAGTCCCCAATCACTCGACCTTCTCGAAGAATCGCCATGGGCGTTTTCGTGACAGCGATCTATTCCGCTGGTTATTCAATGAGGTGCTGCGGCGCTGCATGGCAGCCGGCCTAGTCAAGGGTGAAGGTTTCGCCGTCGACGCCAGCATCATTAAGGCGGATGCCAGCCGGCAACGTGGGGTGGCGGGAGATGAGGTCGATTGGAACGATCCAAAGCTCAGCAGCCGCGCAGTGCGCGAGTACCTCGAAGCCCTTGATGAAGAGGCGCTGGCTGAGGCTCTTCCCAAGAAAATTTCGCTCACTGATCCTCAGTCCCGTTGGACAGCAGCGCCAGGTGGCCCGGCCTTTTTTGCCTACTCCACGAATTACCTGATCGACACTGAGCACGGTGTGATCATGGACGTGGAAGCTACCCCGGCGCACCGTACCGCCGAAGTCGATTCGACTAGGACGATGGTCGAGCGTGTCGAGGCGCAGTTCGATCTCACACCGGAACGCCTTATCGGCGATACCGCTTATGGCACCGCCCCGATGCTGGCCTGGATGGTCGAAGAAAAGGACATCGAACCGCATGTGCCGGTGTGGGACAAGACCGAGCGCAAGGACGACAGCCTCTCCAGTAACGACTTTCACTGGAGTCAGGACGCCAATGAATATCGCTGCCCAGCCGGCAAACCGCTACGCAGTGAATGGCGCGCCTTCACCCAGCAAAGGTCGCGGGTAACTAAGGCCAAAACCGTCATTTACCGCTCCAGCCAAACCGACTGCGCCACCTGCCCGTTGAAAGCGAAATGCTGCCCCAACACGCCGAATCGGAAGATCGTCCGCAGCATCCATGAGGCTGCCCGCGACGTGGCTCGACGCATCGCCAAGACACCGGAGTACCTCGTCTCTCGCTGCGAACGAAAGAAGGTGGAGATGCTTTTCGCCCACCTCAAACGGATCATGAAACTCGACCGTTTACGACTGCGTGGCCTAACGGGTGCCACTGACGAATTCACCTTGGCTGCGATGGTGCAGAACCTGCGCCGCATGGCCAAGCTTTTGCCTCAAGGGCCACCGCTGACGGGATAGGTATGCCTGCTACGAGCAGAAACCCTCAAATTAACCCTTAAACCTGAGCAAGGACGCTCAGTGAAACGCCGGAAGGCAACTTGAAGTGGCTTGCAGCCACTTCGACAGCAGGCACACCTGATCGGCAGGCTGCCGCTAAAGCTACTTTTTCAACAGAATCGGCCGATTTGTGCCGGTCGTCAAGGACCGCTTCGGATCACTCTCAACCGGATCGCGGGCCAGCTGATTTGCTAAAACCCGCGCCAAACTCAACGAAGGATTTCGCATGATCCGTTTTTTTTGGCGATCACGCTCGGCCTGATGGTTGGCTGCTCGTCGAGTTCAAGTTCGATCTGATCAGTGAGCGGTAGCGCAAGTGGATCGCCTCAGCCAAGCAGCGTTGTTGCCGGCGGCCGGAAGAAAGCCTTGAACTAGTAGCGGAAAGGATGAAACTTTATTTTTACGATTCTCAGCATTTTCCAAGGTTGAGCGAAAATTAGGATGATACTTTAATGATTCCGGCCTCCATCCCCACAAAACGCTTGCAGATGGCAGAATTGAAATAAGTCATTGTTTTAAATGGATTTTTGCAGGAATTGCTACGTTGCAGGGTCCTGTAGTTAGGATGACACTTTATTTTCCTCCCACAGGCCTCGTGATACGCCTATTTTTATAGGTTAATGTCATGATAATAATGGTTTCTTAGACGTCAGGTGGCACTTTTCGGGGAAATGTGCGCGGAACCCCTATTTGTTTATTTTTCTAAATACATTCAAATATGTATCCGCTCATGAGACAATAACCCTGGTAAATGCTTCAATAATATTGAAAAAGGAAGAGTATGAGTATTCAACATTTTCGTGTCGCCCTTATTCCCTTTTTTGCGGCATTTTGCCTTCCTGTTTTTGCTCACCCAGAAACGCTGGTGAAAGTAAAAGATGCTGAAGATCAGTTGGGTGCACGAGTGGGTTACATCGAACTGGATCTCAACAGCGGTAAGATCCTTGAGAGTTTTCGCCCCGAAGAACGTTTTCCAATGATGAGCACTTTTAAAGTTCTGCTATGTGGTGCGGTATTATCCCGTGTTGACGCCGGGCAAGAGCAACTCGGTCGCCGCATACACTATTCTCAGAATGACTTGGTTGAGTACTCACCAGTCACAGAAAAGCATCTTACGGATGGCATGACAGTAAGAGAATTATGCAGTGCTGCCATAACCATGAGTGATAACACTGCTGCCAACTTACTTCTGACAACGATCGGAGGACCGAAGGAGCTAACCGCTTTTTTGCACAACATGGGGGATCATGTAACTCGCCTTGATCGTTGGGAACCGGAGCTGAATGAAGCCATACCAAACGACGAGCGTGACACCACGATGCCTGCAGCAATGGCAACAACGTTGCGCAAACTATTAACTGGCGAACTACTTACTCTAGCTTCCCGGCAACAATTAATAGACTGGATGGAGGCGGATAAAGTTGCAGGACCACTTCTGCGCTCGGCCCTTCCGGCTGGCTGGTTTATTGCTGATAAATCTGGAGCCGGTGAGCGTGGGTCTCGCGGTATCATTGCAGCACTGGGGCCAGATGGTAAGCCCTCCCGTATCGTAGTTATCTACACGACGGGGAGTCAGGCAACTATGGATGAACGAAATAGACAGATCGCTGAGATAGGTGCCTCACTGATTAAGCATTGGTAACTGTCAGACCAAGTTTACTCATATATACTTTAGATTGATTTAAAACTTCATTTTTAATTTAAAAGGATCTAGGTGAAGATCCTTTTTGATAA
>NZ_JAOWGW010000073.1:0-105815 GCF_030332945.1 Citrobacter sp. Cpo037 | reverse complement strand
GGTAAAAACCTTGAAGCAGCATCCGCGCAAGAACAAAACGGCCATCAACATCGAATACATGAAAGCCAGCATCCGTGCCAGGGTGGAGCACCCGTTTCGCATCATCAAGCGGCAGTTCGGCTTCGTGAAAGCCAGATACAAGGGGCTGCTGAAAAACGATAACCAACTGGCGATGTTATTCACCCTGGCCAACCTGTTTCGGGTGGACCAAATGATACGTCAGTGGGAGAGATCTCAGTAAAAACCGGAAATANCGCCAGAAATGGTGGAAAAAATAGCCTAAATAGGCTGATTCGATGTGTTTGCGGGAAAAAAATCGGCCCAGATCCGCGAAATTTTAATCAGCGAGTCAGCTTGGGAAGAAATGACCTGCTTATTCGCACCTTCCTTAGTGAAAAACCTGCTAAAGCATGCAACTGGAGAGCACAGCTTCATGGAGATCGTGCAGGCTAGCCCGGAAATCCGCGCATCATTGTCTGTAGAGGAAATTACCGCTGCCTGCGAGCCGCTGTCATATATCGGGGCTAACGACGCGCTAATCGCTGAAACTATAGCTGAGTTCGATCGCGTGAAAACCGCAGAGATAGCTTGATTCGTCATGTTGCCAGGAGTGAGAATACTTCTGGCGGCTGGCGGAGCTAAGTGTTGTGTGCTGATGCAGAAAACGTTTCGAAAAAGACAAATAATTCCTCCAGTTGCGCAAAATTCCCCTCGTTATCTCCTTTCTCGTAAGCCAAATGCAATATGAGTTCGATAAAAAAGAAGCCGAGTATACGGCTTTGAAAAATGGACTGTACGTCGCTGGGAAGAACAAACTGCAGATCGCAGAACTTGCCGTAAGGGTTCGCTTCTGAATTGGTAACCAGTACCACGACGGCATTCTTTTTTCTGAACCACTTTGCAATATTGAGGGCAACCCGATTAAATCGATAGTAGGAGAACACAATCAGGACATCCTCTTCCTCAATATTGATGAGACATTTGGGGAGTTCGCTGATGTCCGTCGGTAACAGGGTGATGTCACTGCGAAAGTACTTTAGCAGTGTACAAAAATGCGTTGCCATTGCATGAGATGATGACGGGCCGACGACATAAATATGACGTTGATTGTTCAGTACCAGATCGATAAACGCATTAAGGCTTTCAATATCGATATTATTTTTAAATTGATTAAATAATTCTGATACTTTATGGGTGAAATCAGTAACGATACTTTCAGTGGTAATGCTGGGATTGTTACGTAGTTTGATGTTTTTCTCAAAAGGTGCGGATATTTTATTTTTTGACAGCGTAATGTCTAATGCTTTGCGAAAAGCGGCGTAACCCGTAAACCCAATCTTATTTAAAAATCGGCCAATGGTTGCTTTGCTTACCATCGCATTTTGCGAGAGGTCAACAATGCCATGATAGGGAAGTTCATTGAAGTGTTTATTAATGTACTCATTGAGTCGGCACTCAGATTCAGTTAGATCACCCATATTAAGAGTAAGTAAGTTATACTCATCCAGACTTAACGTGTTTTTTTTGTACATGGATAACATCCGATGACTATTGTATATCAACGTTGTTATAGGGTAATACACTTTCGACGTCAATCATAGAATGAATATGTTGGAAACCCGCACCCAGCCTTTTCTGAGGTCTGCGACTACATTCAGATGTAGTTGCGATCTTACTCACAAAAAGAGGTGGGAAAACACCTTTCCCGTATTTTACAACCACACAACCCATTACAATTAAATCTCAATATTTGAGTATGTAATACGATAGATTTACGTACATATTATAGCTGCTTATATATGGGGGTGATTTTTTACTATCCTATATAAGCTATGATGATATGACAGGTAACCCTACCCGATTTGTATGGCATAGGAATTGTTATTATGACGGCGTTTATTATAGCAATAGTGATAACAGTTATTGCTGCATGGTTAATTGTGAAAAATTATCAGCCGCAAACTGTTTTATTACTCGCAGGACTGGCATTATTGACCATTACCGTACTGTTTTATCCTGAAAACAGCATTCTCTACGATAAAGCAAAATCCACGGGGTCAACCTGGTTGGATATCTTTAGCTTTGCAAAAGAATCGCTCACCACACAAATTGCAGGTATTGGTCTTATCATCATGGCTGCGGGTGGATTTGCCAGCTATATGGATCACATTAAAGCGTCGAATGCGATGGTCAATATGTGCATTCGACCGCTGCAGGTGATTAAAGCGCCTTACCTGATCCTTGCGCTGGGGTATATCTGCGCACAGCTTCTGCATGTGGCAATTTCAAGTGCGGCGGGGCTGGCGATGTTGCTGTTGGTGACATTCTTCCCGGTTCTGGTTCGTCTGGGGGTCAGTAAAGCCTCTGCGGCCGCGATGATTGGTCTGTGCGCGTTTATGGATCTAGGGCCCGCGGTAGGTACTGCGAATCTGGCGGCTAAACATGCTGGCATGGAAAGCGCGATCTACTTTGCGCATTACCAGATGCCGGTGGCGGTGGTGGTGATGCTGGCCGTTGCGGTGGTGATTTACTTTACCGCGAAGTATTTCGACAAAAAAGATGGCTTCGTACCGGGAGCGCAAAGCGTGGCGCAAGCGGAAGAAGAAGGCCGAAAGGTACCCGCTATTTACGCGCTGTTACCCGTCCTGCCTGTCGTACTGGTGCTGGTCTTTAGCCCTTTGGTTATCAAGTCCATCAAAATAGACGTGGTCACGGCGATGATCCTTGGCGCTGTCGTCGCATTTTTCTTTGAACTGGTGGCTACTCGGGATTTCAAAAGCTGTTGCAAAGGAATACAGGTCTTTTTCAAAGGAATGGGTAGCATGTTTACCAGCATCGTTTCCTTGCTGGTGTGTGCGGATATCTATGCCCAGGGGCTGCAGAAAATTGGCGCGGTGGACTACCTGTTACAGTCAGTGCAAAACGCAGGACTGGGCTTTACCAGTATGACGCTGGTGATGACCGCGCTGGTGGGCGTCACCGCCGTCCTGACAGGCTCTGGTGTTGCCGCCTTTTTCTCCTTCTCCGGCCTGGCCCCCTCCATTGCGGCAAAATTTGGTGAGAGCGCCGTTAATATGATCCTGCCTATGCAGTTAATGGCGGGAATGGGGCGCTCAATGTCTCCGGTGGCTGGAATCATTATTGCGGTGAGTAAAGCAGGAGAATGTTCGCCGTTTATGATCGTCAGAAGAACGCTGCTTCCAGCGCTGGCCGGTATCGCGGCGATGCTGGTTGCCAACTATGTCCTGATTTGAATCCCGGGAGCCTGCTAATGCAGGCTCTTATTTTTTATCTGGTTGTAATTTATGGATGGCAACGTGACAAACGATGTTTTATACGTCCCGTTTACGGGGAAGTTACTGCTTGAATCTCCGTTATTAAACAAGGGAAGCAGCTTCACGCAGCAAGAAAGGCATGACTTTAACCTGAGTGGGCTACTGCCTTGTGCCATTGAGAATATTGATGAACAAGCCGAACGGGCGTATCAACAATATCTTGAGGCTGAATCCCACAACGCTCGACATATTTACCTGCGTAATATCCAGGATACTAACGAAACGTTATTTTATTACCTGTTGAAAAAGCATCTTCCAGAGATGCTGCCCATCGTTTATACCCCGGTAGTCGGGGCCGCCTGTGAAAAATTCTCGTGGATATATCGTCGTGCACGCGGTGTCTTTATCTCCTGGCCCGATCGTGATCGTATTGACGATATTTTGCATGATATTCCACGGCACGATATCAAGGTCATCGTCGTCACCGATGGTGAGCGCATTCTGGGGCTAGGTGACCAGGGCGTTGGCGGTATGGGGATTCCTATCGGGAAACTGTCGCTCTATACCGTCTGTGGCGGGGTAAATCCGGCGAATACGCTACCTATTTTACTGGATGTCGGTACGAACAATACGCGACTGCTTGACGATCCGCGCTATATCGGCTGGCGACATCCGCGCATAACTGGTGAAGACTACTTCGCATTTATTGGAATGTTTATTGCTGCCGTAAAACGGCGCTGGCCTAACGTTCTGCTGCAGTTTGAAGATTTTGCCCAGCATACTGCGGTGCCGCTGCTGGACCGTTATCGCGATGAGATGTGCTGTTTTAACGATGACATTCAGGGCACGGCGTCGGTGGCTCTGGCGACTCTGGTTGCGGCCTGCCGAGGCAGCGGTCGTGACTTCCGTCAGCAATCAATCGTAATTGTGGGGGCGGGTGCTGCAGGATGTGGGATCGCCCGGCATATTATTGCCTGCCGCATCAGTGAAGGAATGAGCGAGGCCGAAGCCAGACGGACCATTTTTATGGTGGATCGCGACGGTCTGGTGATGACCACCAATAATGCCTTAGCTGATTTCCAGCAACCGCTGGCGCAGTCTCCCGATGCTGTATCTGACTGGCAGTATGAGGGGCTGGCACCGTCGCTACTGGAGGTTATCCACAATGCCAAACCCACGGTGATGCTGGGTGTGTCGGGTCAGGCTGGATTGTTCTCGCAGGAAGTCATTAGCACGATGTACCAATACTGCGGCCGCCCGATCGTTATGCCGTTGTCGAATCCCACTTCGAGAATGGAAGCGCGACCAGAAGATATCATTCGCTGGACCGAAGGGCAGGCCATCATCGCGACCGGCAGTCCCTGCGATGCGGTTGAATTTAATGGACGCTCCATTCCGGTGGCGCAGTGCAATAACGTGTATGTTTTCCCGGCCATCGGTCTGGGGGCCATCGCCAGTGGCGCGACACGCGTAACAGAGGCTATGCTGATGGCGGCAAGCCGTGCGCTGGCCGATGCTTCCCCGTTAGTGCGTATCGGGGAAGGCGCTCTGTTGCCGGAGATTGGGACAATCGGTGAGGTGACCCGCAGCATTGCCTTTGAGGTCGGTAAGGCAGCGCAGCTGTCGGGCGTGGCAGAGAAGATGAGCGACGACGCGCTGTTGCAAAGCATAAAAGATAACTTTTGGTTACCACACTACCGTCCTTATAAACGCAGGGCAATTTAGCCGTTGTGACGAGTAAGCGGTACTCGGGTCTTGGTTACCTTCATGATTAAGGTGTATTATTTATGCAACTTAATTGTGGAGGCATCATGTCCGGCAAACGCATTGCACGTGAAAAAATGACGATCCAGAGAATGCTTTCGCTCTACGAGAGCCAGTGCCCGCAGGCTTCAGACGAGCCGGGGCATTACGATGCGTTATTTGCCTATGCGCAAAAGCGCCTCGACAAGTGCGTATTTGGTGAGGAAAAACCGGCCTGTAAACAGTGTCCAGTGCACTGTTATCAACCGGCTAAACGCGAAGAGATGAAGCAAATTATGCGTTGGGCTGGGCCGAGAATGCTCTGGCGTCACCCGATTCTGACCGTACGTCACCTGATTGATGACAAACGTCCAGTGCCGGAGTTACCCGAGAAGTACCAGCGGAAAAAATAAGGTCGCTGTGCGCCGGATGGCGGCTGCGCCTTATCTGGCCTACGAGAATAAGTGCATCTGCCGCGTAGGCCCGATGCGCATTGCGCCATCGGGCAACTTAGCCATGCGGTGATGAATGGCGATTACGCTTTGGTGGCAATCAGAATAGCTGAGGCTTTGATCAGCGCAACAACACGGCTTCCCTGACTCAGTTTCATCTCTTGCTGACTTTCGTTGGTGACGACGGCAACAATCTCGAAGCCTGCGTCAGTTTTGATATGTACCGTGGCGTTGACTGCGCCTTCTGTGACCTGGGAAACACTGCCAGCAAACCGGTTGCGCGCAGAGAACTTCAGACCACAGTCTTCAGTTGCCAGCGTCACCCATGGCGCTTTAATCAGAGCAATTGCTTCTTTCCCTTTCGCCAGACCCAGCGCCTGCTGGCTGCTATGGGTTACAATCGCGACCAGTTTTGCGCCGCCAGCCAGCGTCAGTTCAACTTCATCATTCACTGCGCCCGTAGCGACTGCGCTCACCGTTCCGGTTAATTGATTACGTGCTGATACCGCCATACTGCCTCCTTTCGTTGAGATATCACCCAGTATAGCCACACTAGCTAAACCAGTGCATCCTTATCAATACCCAATCTCTTCATGCGTGAGAGTAACGTTGTACGTTTCAGCCCCAGCCTTTGTGCCGCGCCTTTGGGACCGGCAACCACCCCGTTGGTTTCTTTCAGTACGCGCATAATCAACTGGTATTCATCTTCACCGTCCTGTGCAACTTCGGTTGCCACCGGAGGCGTAGACGGCGTCAAAGGGGCAATATCCGGAAGGGACAGTTGCAGTACGTTGCCCCGGGTAAGCAGAACCGCACGTTCCACCACGTTTTCCAGCTCACGCACGTTACCCGGCCATTCCATACAGCTCAGCGTGCGCAGAGCCTCGGCGGGAATACTGTCGATATTGCGTCCCATCCGACGAGCAATTTTAAAGGTGAAGGCTTTTACCAGCAGCGGAATATCTTCCGGGCGCTCACGCAGCGGCGGCAGATGGATCGGGAAGACGTTCAGTCGGTAATACAGATCGTTACGAAATTCGCGATCGGCAACCATCTTCTTCAGATCGCGGTTGGTCGCGGCGATCAAGCGAACGTCGGTCTGGATCAGCTTATTACTGCCCAGACGTTCAAATTCCTGCTCTTGCAGAACCCGCAGTAGCTTAGGCTGAAGCTCCAGCGGCATATCGCCAACTTCATCGAGGAACAGCGAACTTTTATCTGCCAGCTCGAAACGACCAATCCGCTGCGTGCTGGCACCGGTAAACGCGCCACGCTCGTGACCAAACAGATCGCTTTCCAGTAATCCGGCAGGCATTGCCGCGCAGTTCATCTTCACCATCCGACGGGCGTTACGTCCGCTCAGGTTGTGAATGGCTCGTGCGATCAGCTCTTTACCCGTTCCGGTCTCACCCAGAATCAAGACGGTGCTGTCGCTTTGCGCCACCATTTCGACCTGCTTGAGTACGCTGTACATCGCTTCGCTGCGACCAATGATTTCGCCGAACTCACTCTCTACGTTGTTGAGTTGTTCAGTCAACGCCAGGTTTTCATCGACCAGACGTTCCTTTAGGCGGTGGATCTCCTGATAGGCGAGGGCGTTATCCACGGCAATTGCCACACGCTCAGCAATCTGGCGCAATAGCTTGAGGTTGGCGGTAGTGAAAACTTTCTCTTCGCACTGTGCCAGTTTGAGTACGCCGAGCATAGTATTGCCGGACATCAGCGGTAGCAGACACAGGGTTTGTAGCTGGTTGCCCCAGGTTTCGAACAGCATCCGTTCGTAAGGGGCAAGGATGTCACGTTCGCTCAGGTTAATCAGCAGCATCTCTTTGCTTTTGAAGACCCGTTCAGAGAGCGTTCCCGCTTCGTCCACTTCACTCTGTTCGTGTGCCGGATGATGTTCATCCAGATAGTGGGTGGAATAGATACTGAGTTTATTTTTGCGATCGCTGCGTAACACGATGCTGATGGCATCGATGTCGAAGTAGTGGTGGATCTCTTTGGCGACTTCGCTGACCAGCTCATCAATATCCAGTCGGGAGAGCACGGCATTGGTGATGGCGACCAGGATGCGAAAGTTGTCACGCTCACGACACAGCAGATCGTAATCGACGTTGTTGCTGACTCTGCTTTGAATTTGTTCAGCAACGACGCCGACTATCTGAGTGAAGGTCTGTAGACGGTTATATTCTTTTTCACTCCACGGACGGTCTTCGTTACGGATGAATTCGCAACCGCCAAAGATGCGCCCATCTGCCGCCAGCGGCAGCAGGCAGTAGTGGCCAAATTCAGAATACAGTCCACCTGAAGCCAATTGTGGCCATGTTTCCGTAAACTCATGATAGTTGCAGTGCAACGCATCAGGGCGAGACAAAATACGGCGTACCGGACCATGTGCCAGCACCGTTTCGTCTTCATAATCGATGGGTTTACCATTTTCACGCGTTGCAAAATAACGCGCACGTTGCGTTTGTGCCTGCCATAAGACAATAGCCGCGCAGTCGGCCAGCGCTGAACGCTTGACCAGCTGCGAAAGCGCCTCGCTAAGAGACGGGAGATCGGGCTGCTGTAATAATGTACGAGTAATATCGAACAGGCCTTGCTGTCCGAGGTCACTCATCGGTGTATACGACATATTGCTTTTCCAGGGAAAGCACCGCAGAACGGTGCGAAAACGGTAAATGAATTATAGGTATAAGTCGTAAATTATTGCCGGATGGCCTGCCACTGAACTGGCCAGGATATACAATCCGTTGGCCCGATCAGCAAAGCGGTATCAGGCATAATGCAGCATTAACGCCGGATGTTGACGCTAATGCGTCTTATCCGGCCTACAGCATGCTGCCAACCGGCTGCTAGCATATACGAGGTAATGGTTCGGCGTGTGGTAAATCGAGGGTTCGTTTCACGCCGTAGAGTCCGGCAAGACGAACACCTTTGCGTTCGACCACTTCACCAATCATTGCAGCATCGCACCCTAACGGATGCGCGCGCAGCGCGGCAAGTACGGTTTCAGCGGCCTGGCGTTCAACGGCAATCACTAGTTTGCCTTCGTTAGCAAAGTTGAGCGCATCCAGACCCAGCAGCTCGCAAACGCCACGCACCGCAGGCTTCACGGGCAGGGCAGCTTCAGACAGCTCAATACCAAATCCGCATGCAGCGGCAAATTCATGCGTGACCGCATTCACGCCGCCACGGGTGGCGTCACGTAGCGCCTTCACGCCAGGAATATCACGCAGCGTCTGGATAAGCGGCGTTAATACCGCGCAATCGCTGACCAGTTCGCCATCCAGACCTAGCTGTTCACGTAGGTTAAGGATAGTTGCGCCGTGATCGCCAAGAGAGCCACTTACCAGCAGCACATCACCCACACTGAGAGTCTGTGCACCCCAGTGAATGTTGGCGGGAATTGCCCCCATTCCGGCAGTGTTAATGAACAGCTTGTCTGCTGCACCACGCTGCACGACTTTGGTATCGCCAGTCACGATGGCGATACCTGCTTCGCGCGCGGTTGCTGCCATGCTGTTAACAACGGTTTTCAGTGTCTCCATCGGCAGGCCCTCTTCGAGGATAAAACCGCAGGAGAGGTAGCGTGGAATAGCTCCGCTGACCGCCACGTCGTTAGCCGTACCGCAGATGGCCAGCTTGCCGATATTGCCGCCGGGGAAGAACAATGGATCGATAACGTAGCTGTCAGTTGAAAACGCCAGACGGTCGCCTTCTGCCACCAGTTGTGCCAGTTCCAGACGCGCTTGATCTTCTTGTTCCGCCAGCCACGGATTCGCGAAAGCCTCCATAAACAGACTGTTGATCAACTGCTGCATAGCCTGACCGCCGCTACCGTGGGCGAGTTGTACGCTGTTCATGCTTCACACTCCTGCTGACGATACTGATACCAGGCGGCACATGCGCCTTCTGAGGAGACCATCAGGGCGCCAAACGCGGTCTCCGGGTTACACGTTTTGCCAAATAACGGGCACTGATGTGGTTTACATCTGCCCGTCAGCACTTCCCCACAACGCGCGCGCGGATCGTCATACACCTGCTGCGGCGCTGGCTGGAAATGTGCTTCGGCATCAAAGCGCTGATAGTCCGGCGTCAGGTGAACGCCAGAAGATTCGATAACGCCCAGACCGCGCCATTCGCTGTCACCATTGACGCAGAACACCTCGGCAATGGCCTGTTGCGCTAACGCGTTACCGGCATCCGGTACCACGCGGCGGTACTGGTTTTCTACCTGGCTTTGGGCTGCAATTTTCTGCTCAATTAACATCACTACGCCTTGCAGGAGATCAAGCGGTTCGAAACCGGCGACCACCAGCGGGCGATGGAAATCTGAAGCAATGAAGTTGTAGGCGTCGGTGCCAATCACCATGCTGACGTGGCCCGGTGCTAAAAAGGCGTCGATACCGTTGTCCGGCTGTTCCAGCAGGCTACGCAGCGTAGGGATAAGCGTGATGTGCTGGCAGAAAAAGTAAAAGTTCTGCACGTCACGCTGCTTTGCCTGTTGCAGGGTGATAGCGGTCGTTGGCATTGTGGTTTCAAAACCCAGGCCAAAGAACACCACTTTACGCGTTGGGTTTTCCTGTGCCAGCTTCAGTGCATCCATCGGTGAATAGACAATACGGATATCCGCACCGCGCGCCTTGGCTTGCAGCAGGGAGCCTTGCTTACCCGGGACGCGCATAGCGTCGCCAAAGGTGCAGAAAATCACTTCTGGATGGCTGGCAATTTCTACACAGCTGTCGATTCTGCCCATTGGCAGAACGCAAACCGGGCAACCCGGACCATGAATAAACTCCACGTTTTCCGGTAACAACTGGTCGAGCCCGAATTTGAAGATAGCGTGGGTATGACCACCACAAACTTCCATGATTCGCAGCGGGCGTTCAGCCGTGTAGGAGAGGTGGGCGGCACGTTCACATAGGTGCTCTATCAACTGCATCACCTGCTCTGGTGCGCGGTATTCGTCAACAAAACGCATTTATTTTTCCTCGCCGTACAGCAACGCGCCGACATCCGGCTCAACGTCAAACATGTTTTGCAGCGCGTCGAGCGTATCGCGCGCTTCAGCTTCATTAATGATGCTCATGGCAAAACCGACGTGGACCAGCACCCACTGGCCGAGGCGCGGTTGGCCATGTTCATCACAGCTACCGACCAGCGTCAGGTCAACGTCGCGCTGAATACCGCAAACGTCGACTTTGGCCTGGTTGCCATCAATGGTGCGGATTTGACCCGGAACACCTATGCACATCGCTGCGTCTCCAGCCAGGAGAGCCATTGATCCATCCCTTCACCACTGGTGGCGGAAATTAGGATAATCTCAATCCCCGGGTTCACTTCCCGGGCGCTGGCGATGCATTTTTCAACGTCAAAATTGAGGTACGGCAGTAGATCCACTTTGTTGAGCAGCATCAGCGATGCGGCGGCAAACATATGCGGGTATTTCAGCGGTTTGTCTTCACCTTCGGTTACTGAAAGCACGGCCACTTTATGGCGCTCGCCGAGGTCAAAGCTGGCCGGGCAGACCAGGTTGCCGACGTTTTCAATGAACAGAATACCGTTATCGTCAAGCGGCAAACGCGGCGCGGCGTCAGCAATCATTTGTGCGTCAAGGTGGCAACCTTTACCGGTGTTGACCTGAATGGCGGGTGTGCCAGTGGCGCGAATACGGGCGGCATCGTTCACCGTCTGCTGGTCACCTTCAATAACGGCGCACGGCACGCTATCTTTCAGCTTCATCAGCGTTTCGGTCAGCAGGGTGGTTTTACCAGAGCCCGGGCTTGAAACAAGGTTCAGCACCAGATGCTGACGGGCCGCAAAGCGGGCACGGTTGCGCTCGGCGAGGCGGTTGTTTTTGTCCAGTACGTCAATTTCCACTTCCAGCATACGGCGTTGACTCATACCTGGTGCGTGGGTTCCTGCCTCACCGTGACCGTAGTGCAAATCGCCTTCTTCGGTCTGGCTCGGTGTGAAATTTGAGGTCTTCACACCGGTAATATTCAGCGCCGGACGAGCCGCTGGGGCAAATGGCGCGCTGCGAAACGCCGAGTGGGGATTATGCTCATCACCCTCTATATATAGGTTGCCTTCAGCGCAACCACATGTCGTACACATCGCTCACTCCTGATCTTTTTACTTGCGATACATCTGTTGCCGGATGGCTGCGTTGCCTTATCCGGCCTACAAACGAGCTCTTTCTGTAGGCTGGATAAGACGCTTAAGCGTCGCCATCCGGCGCTGGAGTTTCATCTATTTCAATACGTCGAATCTGTAAGCCGTCATCGGCCACAATTCTCAGCATATCGCTGTTGCATTGCGGACATCGGCGCACGCGTTGCGTCAGTAACGTGACGTATTGCTGACAAGATTCGCACCAACATTCGGCTTCTTGTTCTTCGAGGTGGAGTTTACAACCTTCTGCAAGGGTCCCGCGGCATACCAGATCAAAACAAAAGGAGAGAGCGCTGGTTTCTACGCAAGAAAATGCGCCAATTTTGAGCCAGACCCCAGTTACTCGCTGAGCACCGTGTTGCGTGGCCTGTTGTTCAATCAATTCCAGTGCCCGTTGGCAGAGGGTTATTTCGTGCATACCGCCTCCTGTGAAGTTGCCGTGTTAAAAGCAATAAGCATGCCAGGTTGAATTTTTTCATTTGTGACAATGACGACGATGACGAAATGACATGTCGTCACCCGCCTTTGATTTTTTATCTATATGAAAATTAAGTGATTTAATTTTGGCATGAAATGTGCTTAAGGCTGTTCATCTCTGCTAAACGGGTAACCTGACATGACTATTTGGGAAATAAGCGAAAAAGCCGATTACATCGCTGAACGGCATCGTCGCCTACAGGACCAGTGGCGTATTTACTGCAACTCGCTGGTTCAGGGGATCACCCTGTCAAAAGCGCGTTTGCATCATGCGATGAGCTGCGCGCCGGACAAGGATCTCTGCTTCGTCCTTTTTGAACACTTCACTATCTACGTCACGCTGGCGGACGGCTTTAACAGCCATACCATCGAATACTACGTCGAAACGAAAGACGGTGATGATAAACAGCTGATTGCACAGGCAGAATTGACTATCGACGGTAAGGTCGATGAGCGTATTAGCAACCGCGATCGCGAGCAGGTGCTGGATCACTATCTCGAAAAAATCGCCACCGTCTACGACAGCCTGTACACCGCGGTTGAGAACAATATGCCGGTGAATTTAAGCCAGCTGGTTGAGGGACATAGCCCGGCTTAAGCCTCGGGTGCTGCCCACTTTGTCATGGTGCGGTCTACATACTGCATCACGACGTTTTAGGGAATGGGCATGTCGAAAAATGTCGAAATGACATTTGGTAGACATGTTTTCGTCAAAAATGACTATCACCTGAGGAATGCCTGGTGAATCGTTTTGTAATTGCTGACTCCACTCTTTGTATTGGCTGCCACACCTGTGAAGCCGCCTGCTCAGAGACACATCGCCAGCATGGCCTGCAGTCAATGCCGCGCCTGAAAGTGATGTTAAATGAAAAAGAATCCGCGCCGCAGCTTTGCCACCAGTGTGAAGATGCGCCTTGCGCCACCGTGTGTCCGGTTAATGCCATTAACCGCGTTGATGGCGCCGTACAGCTGAACGAAAGCTTGTGCGTAAGCTGCAAACTGTGCGGGATCGCTTGTCCGTTTGGCGCGATAGAGTTTTCCGGTAGCCGTCCGCTACATATTCCGGCAAACGCCAATACGCCAAAAGCGCCTCCGGCTCCGCCAGCGCCTGCTCGCGTGAGTTCGCTGTTGGACTGGGTTCCCGGCGTTCGTGCCATCGCGGTGAAATGCGATCTGTGTAGTTTTGACGAGCAAGGTCCTGCCTGCGTGCGCATGTGTCCGACCAAAGCCCTGCATCTGGTGAGCAACATGGATATCGCCCGCGCCAGCAAACGTAAGCGTGAGCTGACTTTCAATACCGATTTCGGCGATCTCACCTTGTTTCAGCAGGCTCAGAGTGGGGATGCAAAATGAGCGCAATTTCACTGATTAACAGCGGCGTAGCCTGGTTTACAGCGGCTGCGGTTCTGGCATTTCTGTTTTCATTTCATAAATCGCTGAGCGGCTGGATTGCTGGAGTTGGCGGTGCGGTCGGCAGCCTGTGTACGGCAGCCGCGGGTTTTACCGTTCTGACTAATGCGCTGGCGGTGAGCGGCGTGATGCCGTTTATTGGTCACAGTCTGCAAATTACTCCGCTGAATGCTATCTGGCTGATTACGCTGGGCCTGTGCGGCCTGTTTGTCAGCCTGTACAACATTGACTGGCATCGTCATCCGCAGGTGAAAGCTAACGGCCTGCTGGTGAATCTGCTGATGGCCGCGGCGGTATGTGCGGTGGTTGCCAGCAACCTCGGTACGCTGGTGGTGATGGCGGAAATCATGGCGCTGTGTGCCGTGTTCCTTACCGGATGCAGTAAAGAAGGCAAACTGTGGTTTGCACTGGGGCGTATTGGTACGCTACTGCTGGCGGTCGCCTGCTACCTGGTGTGGCAACGTTACGGCACTCTGGAGCTGCGTCTTCTTGACCTGCGCACCCAGGAGCTGCCGCTCGGGTCTGACATCTGGCTGCTGGGCGTGGCAGGTTTTGGCCTGCTGGCCGGCATTATTCCGCTGCACGGTTGGGTGCCACAGGCACACGCCAATGCCAGCGCACCGGCTGCGGCGCTGTTCTCTACCGTCGTCATGAAGGTTGGTCTGCTGGGTATTCTCTCCCTGTCGTTGCTGGGCGGTAACGCGCCGCTGTGGTGGGGGATTACGCTGCTGGTGCTGGGCATGATCACCGCGTTTGTTGGCGGTCTGTATGCGCTGATGGAACACAACATCCAGCGTCTGCTGGCGTACCACACGCTGGAAAACATCGGCATTATTCTGCTGGGTCTGGGCGCTGGCGTGACCGGAATTTCCCTGAATCAACCGGCGCTGATTGCGCTGGGTTTGACCGGCGGTCTGTATCATCTGGTTAACCACAGCCTGTTCAAAAGCGTTCTGTTCCTGGGTGCAGGCAGCATCTGGTTCCGTACCGGTCATCGTGATATCGAAAAACTGGGCGGTATCGGTAAACGTATGCCGGTTATCTCGCTGGCGATGCTGGTTGGTCTGATGGCGATGGCCGCGCTGCCGCCGCTGAACGGTTTTGCCGGTGAGTGGGTTATCTACCAATCCTTCTTTAAGCTCGGCAATAGCGGCGCATTTGTCGGTAGCCTGTTAGGACCGTTGCTGGCGGTAGGGCTGGCAATTACCGGCGCGCTGGCGGTGATGTGTATGGCGAAAGTCTATGGCGTTACGTTCCTTGGCGCACCGCGCACGAAGGAAGCTGAAAATGCCTGCTGCGCGCCAATCCTGATGGGGGTGAGCGTCGTCGCGCTGGCTATCTGCTGCGTGATTGGCGGCGTTGCTGCGCCGTGGCTGCTGCCGATGATCTCCTCTGCCGTTCCGCTGCCGTTGGAAACCGCGAACACCACCGTTTCTCAGCCAATGATCACGCTGCTGCTGATCGCGTGTCCGCTGCTGCCGTTCATCATCATGGCCATTTTCAAAGGCAACCGTCTGCCATCGCGTTCACGCGGTGCGGCGTGGGTGTGTGGTTACGATCACGAGCAGTCAATGGTGATTACCGCGCACGGTTTTGCCATGCCGGTGAAAGAAGCCTTTGCCCCGGTACTCAAACTGCGTAAATGGCTGAACCCGGTATCACTGGTTCCGGGCTGGCAGAATGCGGCTGCACCGGTGCTGTTCCGTCGCCTGGCGCTGATTGAGCTGGCGGTGCTGGTGGTGATTGTGGTTTCACGAGGAGCCTGAGAATGAGTGTTTTATATCCGTTAATTCAGGCGCTGGTGCTGTTTGCCGTTGCGCCGCTGCTGTCCGGTGTTACCCGCGTGGCGCGTGCGCGTTTGCACAATCGCCGCGGTCCGGGCGTTTTGCAGGAATACCGCGACATTATCAAACTGCTGGGCCGTCAGAGCATTGCGCCTGCGGATTCCAGCTGGGTTTTCCGCCTGACGCCGTTTGTGATGGTGGGCGTGATGCTGACTATCGCCACTGCGTTGCCGGTAGTGACCGTTGGCTCGCCGCTGCCACAACTGGGCGATCTGATCACCTTAATTTACCTGTTCGCCATCGCCCGTTTCTTCTTCTCTATCGCGGGACTGGATACCGGTAGCCCGTTTACCGCCATTGGCGCCAGCCGTGAAGCGATGCTCGGCGTGCTGGTTGAACCTATTTTGCTGCTGGGACTGTGGGTAGCGGCACAGGTTGCGGGTTCAACCCATATCAGCAATATCGCCGATACCATTTACCACTGGCCTGCTGCGCGCAGCATCCCGCTGATTCTGGCACTGTGCGCCTGTGCTTTCGCCACCTTTATCGAAATGGGCAAACTGCCGTTCGATCTGGCGGAAGCAGAGCAGGAGTTGCAGGAAGGTCCATTGACTGAATACAGCGGCAGCGGTTTTGCCGTGCTGAAATGGGGCATTAGCCTCAAACAGCTGGTCGTTCTGCAAATGTTCGTTGGCGTGTTCCTGCCGTGGGGACAGATGGAAACCTTCACCGCCGGCGGGCTGCTGCTGGCGCTGGTGATTGCCGTCGTCAAGCTGGTCCTCGGCGTGCTGGTCATCGCCCTGTTCGAAAACAGCATGGCGCGTCTGCGTTTTTGCGCCACTTCACGCGTGACCTGGGCCGGTTTTGGGTTTGCGTTTTTAGCGTTCGTCTCCTTGCTGGTGGCGTGATTTAAGAGAGTTTGAGCATGTCTGAAGAAAAATTAGGTCAACAATATCTCGCTGCGCTGCACCAGGCCTTTCCGGGCGTGGTGCTGGATGAAGCCTGGCAGACCAAAGATCAGCTGACGATCACCGTCAAGGTGAACTACCTGCCGGAAGTGGTTGAGTTCCTGTACTACAAACAGGGCGGCTGGTTATCTGTGCTGTTTGGTAACGACGAACGTCAGCTGTGCGGTCATTACGCCGTTTATTACGTGATGTCGATGGAGCAAGGCACCAAGTGCTGGATAACCGTCCGCGTTGAAGTCGATGCCAATAAACTGGAGTTCCCGTCCGTCACGCCGCGCGTTCCAGCAGCGGTCTGGGGCGAGCGTGAAGTGCGCGACATGTACGGTTTGATCCCGGTTGGTTTACCGGATGAGCGCCGTCTGGTGTTACCGGATGACTGGCCGGATGAACTCTATCCGCTGCGTAAAGACAGTATGGATTATCGTCAGCGCCCGGCGCCGACTACCGATGCTGAAACCTACGAGTTCATCAACGAACTGGGCGACAAGAAAAATAACGTGGTGCCGATTGGCCCGTTGCACGTCACCTCCGATGAACCCGGTCACTTCCGCCTGTTCGTTGACGGCGAGAACATTATCGACGCCGATTACCGTCTGTTCTATGTCCACCGCGGCATGGAGAAACTGGCGGAAACCCGTATGGGTTATAACGAAGTGACGTTCCTGTCGGATCGCGTGTGCGGCATCTGCGGCTTTGCGCATAGCACCGCTTATACCACCTCCGTTGAGAATGCGATGGGCATCGTGGTGCCGGAACGTGCGCAGATGATACGCGCCATTCTGCTGGAAGTTGAGCGTCTGCATTCGCACCTGCTCAACCTCGGCCTGGCCTGTCACTTCACCGGTTTTGACTCCGGCTTTATGCAGTTCTTCCGAGTGCGTGAAACGTCGATGAAGATGGCGGAGATCCTCACTGGGGCACGTAAAACCTACGGTTTGAACCTGATCGGCGGTATTCGTCGTGACCTGCTGAAAGAAGATATGATCCAGACCCGTCAACTGGCGCAGCAGATGCGTCGTGACGTGCAGGAACTGGTCGATATGCTGCTCAGCACGCCGAACATGGAACAGCGTACGGTTGGTATTGGTCGTCTGGATCCGGAAATTGCCCGTGACTTCAGTAACGTCGGCCCGATGGTTCGCGCCAGCGGCCACGCACGTGACACCCGCGCCGATCACCCGTTTGTCGGTTATGGTCTGCTGCCGATGGAAGTTCACAGCGAGCAGGGCTGCGACGTTATTTCTCGCCTGAAAGTCCGTATCAATGAAGTCTACACCGCGCTGAATATGATCGACTTTGGTCTGGATAACCTGCCGGGCGGCCCGCTGATGGTGGAAGGCTTTACCTATATTCCTCACCGTTTCGCACTGGGCTTTGCTGAAGCGCCGCGTGGAGATGACATCCACTGGAGCATGACCGGCGACAACCAGAAACTGTATCGCTGGCGCTGCCGTGCGGCGACCTACGCCAACTGGCCGACGCTGCGCTACATGCTGCGTGGCAATACCGTTTCCGATGCCCCGCTGATTATCGGTAGCCTCGATCCTTGCTACTCCTGTACTGACCGTATGACCGTGGTCGATGTGCGTAAGAAGAAGAGCAAAGTCGTGCCGTACAAAGAACTTGAGCGCTACAGCATCGAGCGTAAAAACTCGCCGCTGAAATAAGGAATCGCCATGTTTACCTTTATCAAAAAAGTCATCAAAACCGGGGCGCCGACGTCGTCGTATCCGCTGGAGCCGATTGCGGTCGATAAAAACTTCCGTGGCAAACCGGAACATAATCCGCAGCAGTGCATCGGCTGTGCGGCCTGTGTGAATGCGTGCCCGTCGAACGCGCTGACGGTAGAAACCGATCTGGTCACCAATGAGCTGGCGTGGCAGTTCAACCTTGGGCGCTGCATTTTCTGCGCCCGCTGCGAAGAAGTCTGCCCGACAGCGGCAATCAAGCTGTCGCAGGAGTATGAGCTGGCGGTGTGGAAGAAAGATGATTTCCTGCAGCAGTCTCGTTTTGGGCTGTGCAATTGCCGCGTATGTAACCGTCCGTTTGCGGTGCAAAAAGAGATTGATTACGCCATTGCGCTGCTTAAGCACAACGGTGATACCCGCGCGGAAAATCACCGTGAAAGCTTTGAGACCTGCCCGGACTGTAAGCGCCAGAAATGTCTGGTGCCGTCTGACCGTATTGAACTGACTCGCCATATGAAAGAGGCCAGCTGATGAGCAATTTATTAGGCCCACGTGACGCCAACGGTATTCCGGTACCGATGACGGTGGATGAATCCATTGCCAGCATGAAAGCGTCGCTGCTGAAAAGCATTAAGCGTTCAGCGTATGTTTACCGCGTGGACTGCGGCGGCTGCAACGGTTGCGAAATCGAAATCTTTGCCACGCTTTCTCCGCTGTTTGATGCCGAACGTTTTGGCATCAAAGTCGTACCGTCACCGCGCCATGCGGATATTCTGCTGTTTACCGGCGCGGTAACTCGTGCCATGCGCTCTCCGGCGCTGCGTGCCTGGCAGTCTGCGCCAGATCCGAAAATTTGTATCTCTTACGGTGCCTGCGGTAACAGCGGCGGTATCTTCCACGACTTATACTGCGTATGGGGCGGCACGGACAAAATCGTACCGGTGGACGTGTATATTCCTGGCTGTCCGCCGACGCCTGCGGCAACGCTGTACGGTTTTGCCATGGCGCTGGGTCTGCTGGAGCAAAAAATTCACGCGCGTGCGCCGGGTGAACTGGACGAACAGCCGGCGGAAATTCTGCATCCGGACATGGTTCAGCCGCTGCGCGTGAAAGTGGATCGCGAGGCTCGCCGTCTGGCGGGATACCGCTATGGTCGCCAGATTGCTGATGACTATATGACGCAGTTAGGGCAGGGCGAGCATCAGGTGGCGCGTTGGCTGGAAGCGGAAAACGATCCGCGTCTGACCGAGATCGTCACGCATCTTAATCATGTTGTCGAAGAGGCGCGTATCCGATGAGTGAAACGGTGGTGTTCAGTCAACTGAGCCGTAAGTTTATTGATGAGAACGATGCGACGCCCGCTGAGGCGCAGCAGGTTGTCTATTACAGCCTGGCGATTGGTCACCACCTTGGGATCATCGATTGCCTGGAAGCGGCGTTAACTTGTCCATGGGACGAATATCTGGCATGGATTGCTACCCTTGCTGAGGGAAGCGAAGCCCGCCGGAAAATGGAAGGCGTGCCAAAATACGGCGAGATCGTTATCGATTTCAACCATGTGCAAATGCTGGCGCGCGCGTTCGATGATGCGCGTGCCGTGCAGACCCCGCAGCAGCAGGAGTGGAGCAAGCTGATGCTTAGCATGCTGCACGACATACACCAGGAAAGCGCCATCTATCTGATGGTGAGGAGACACCGTGACTGACGTTTTATTATGTGTGGGTAACAGCATGATGGGCGATGACGGCGCGGGCCCGCTGCTGGCTGAAATGTGTGCTGCAAATCCTCAAGGCAACTGGGTTGTCATCGACGGCGGTAGCGCGCCGGAGAACGATATTGTCGCCATCCGCGAGCTGCGCCCGCAACGTTTGTTGATTGTTGATGCCACCGATATGGGGCTGAACCCAGGCGAAATCCGCATTATCGATCCCGATGATATTGCCGAGATGTTCATGATGACCACCCACAACATGCCGCTGAACTACCTGGTAGATCAGCTGAAAGACGATGTTGGTGAGGTAATTTTCCTCGGCATTCAACCGGACATCGTCGGTTTTTACTACCCGATGACACAGCCGATCAAAGATGCGGTTGATACCGTCTATCAGCGATTAGCCGGTTGGGAAGGACTCGGTGGATTCTCCGAGCTGGAAGCGCCAGAAGAGTAAACCGTATCAGTGCCGGATGTGAACGACATCCGGCCTGTTTTCCCAGTGTATCCTCGTCATTCAATTGCCTGCTCAATAATTAACTTCCCCTGCATCACTGATACATTTACTGCCGTACCGGTCGGAAATCCAGCTTGTTCCAGCCAGTCGCCGTTCAGCGTGAGTGAGGCGTGACGACTGATTCGTCGCGTGTAACCCGTTTTTGGATCTTCATGGCGTTTTCTGACATAGCTGACTTTCAAGCGACGTACCGGTTTGGTGATTGCCACTGTTGTTTTACCCTTTTTATCAAACATGCACGCTTCCTTGTGGTGAATGGCCAGGATTAAAAACTACTGAATAAAATGCCAGTAAAAAAGGGGGAGGGCAAACCTGAAACTGGAAGGACGATTCCAAATCCGGAATGTAATAAATGAAATGAAAATATGTACTTTTGCCGGAAGGCTGTAACCCCCTCCGGTAGATCCGTCATGCCAGATCGGCACCGTTACTGGCGATGACTTTTTTGTACCACCAGAATGATTTCTTGCGTGTACGTGCCAGCGTGCCGTTGCCCGCATCATCGCGGTCAACATACACAAAACCGTAGCGTTTGCTCATCTCACCGGTTGAGGCAGAAACCAGATCGATACAGCCCCATGTGGTGTAACCCATCAGCGGCACGCCATCTTCAATCGCGTCTGCCATGGCGCGAATATGTTCGCGTAAATAGCTGATGCGATAGTCGTCATTGATCTCACCGTTAGCATCGATTTCATCTTTCGCTCCCAGCCCGTTTTCCACCAGAAACAGCGGTTTTTGGTAGCGGTCATACATCATATTCATGGTGATGCGCAGGCCGAGCGGATCGATTCCCCAGCCCCATTCGCTGGCGGCAATGTACGGATTACGCAGCGACTTCACCACGTTGGCAGCACTGGTATTGCCCGTGTTCATTTCAGCGGAGGCGCAGCGCGATGCGTAATAGCTGAACGAGACGAAATCGACGGTGTTTTTCAGGATGTCGTCGTCTTCCGGGGCTTTTTCGATTACCACGCCTTTTTCGCGAAACACGCGGGCAGAGTAAGCCGGGTAGGCCCCGCGCGCCTGCACATCAATAAAGAACAGGTTTTCACGGTCTTTTTCCAGTGCGGTCCACACATCTTCCGGCTTACACGAGTAAGGATAAAAATTACCGCCAGCCAGCATACAACCGACCTGGTTTTGCGGATTAATTTCATGGGCTATTTTAGTCGCAAGGGCGCTGGCTATCAGTTCGTGGTGAGCGGACTGATATTTCACCTGATCCTGATTTTCACCTTCTTCAAATACCAGCCCAGCGCCTGAAAAGGGGCTGTGCAGCATGATGTTGATTTCGTTGAACGTCAGCCAGTACTTCACCAGACCGTCAAAGGCCTCGAAGCAGGTACGGGCGTAGCGGGTAAAGAACTC
Organism: Citrobacter sp. Cpo037; assembly: GCF_030332945.1. Taxonomy (NCBI): domain Bacteria; kingdom Pseudomonadati; phylum Pseudomonadota; class Gammaproteobacteria; order Enterobacterales; family Enterobacteriaceae; genus Citrobacter; species Citrobacter sp. Cpo037. Next base: position 84,242 of record NZ_JAOWGW010000073.1, on the reverse strand, counting down.
CACCATTTTGCGGTTACGCCAGGAGCCGTACTCAGTGACCAGATGCATAGGCACATCGAAGTGACACAGCGTGACTAATGGCTCAATACCGTATTTTTTACACTCGGCAAACACGGCCCGATAAAACGCGATTCCGTCTTCATTCGGCGTCAGCTCGTCGCCGTTAGGGTAGAGGCGGCTCCAGGCAATGGAAGTACGAAAAACCGTAAACCCCATTTCCGCCATCAGCGCGATATCTGCTTTATAGCGATGATAAAAGTCGATCGCCTGATGGCTGGGATAAAATTCGTCATCCCGCAGCGTAAAGCGCCTTTCCTGACCCAGTTTGACGGGCATGCGGTGTGTGCCGTGGGGGATCATATCGACGGTAGTCAGCCCTTTGCCGCCTTCCCGGTATGCCCCTTCAGACTGGTTGGCGGCCAGTGCGCCGCCCCATAAAAATCCTTGCGGAAAAACAGACATAATTAACCTCAGTTCATACCAGTCAAATGCTGGCTCCATTGATATTGCCCGGTTGTGCGGCCTGGTTTTTTCTGGCCTGCGCGGCTGCATCTTCGACAGGAATATCTTCAAAGCCGAGAATCAGCGTTAGTACAAAAGAAAGCACTACCGCCAGCGCCATCACGCCAAATACCCAAACGATGGTCATCGGATTGGCCGGATCGAAAAACTGGACGCTGGTGAACAGACCTGGAGCCGCCATGGAGTGGCTTGCAAGCCCGGCCATTCCGGCAACAGCACCGCAGATAAAACCGCTGATAAGGCTCGCAATCAGCGGACGTTTCAGGCGGATTGCCACGCCATACAGCGCGGGTTCGGAAATGCCCGCCATGATGGCTGAGGCGGCGGCCGCTAACGCCGTCTGGCGCAGCTCCGGGTTTTTGGTTTTCCATGCCACTGCCAGCGATGAACCACCTAACGACAAATTGGCGCCAATTTCCGATGGCATTACCATGCCTTCTTTTCCGGTTTCGGCAATGGTCTGAATAATGGTTGGCGTAAAGACACGGTGCATACCGGTCATTACCAGCAGCGGCCACAGTGCGCCCATAATGGCTACCGACAGCCAGCCGAGATAGCCGTGGATGGTATAGACCAGCGCTGAAATCGCGCTACCGATCCAGATACCGATCGGGCCAATGATGACGATGGCTAGCGGGGCGGCGATCAGCACGATCAGCATCGGTTTGAGGAAGTTTTTGGTCACCGCCGGAGTTATACGATCGACCCAACGTTCGATGTATGACAAGCACCAGGTCATGACCAGCGCCGGGATCACCGTGTAGGTGTATTTCACCGCCGTCACCGGGATCAGGGCAAACTCAACGTGCTCACCCTGCGCGGCCTTCGCCATCAGGTCGATAAAGCTGGGATGCACCAGTACGCCCGCGATGGCGATAGCCAGCGACATGTTGGTTTTGAATTTGATAGCGGCCGACGCGGCGACCATCAGCGGCAGGAAGAAGAATGCGCCGTCACCGATAACGGTCAGAATGGTGAGTGTGGACGATCCTTTCACCAGCACGCCAGTCATTTCCAGAACCATCGCCAGCAGCTTGAGCATTGATCCGCCGATAATCGCCGGGATCAACGGCGACATAGTGCCGATCAGCGCATCAAGGATCCCCGCGCCAATCCGCTTCAGCGTCAGTTGGGGTTTGATTTGCGGCTCAGCAGGCTGCATGTTGGCAGGCAACAGGCTGACCACTTCACGATACGCCTGCGAAACGGTGTTGCCGATAATCACCTGACACTGGTTCTCGTTACGCACCACGCCGAGCACGCCAGTGAGGGTTTTCAGCGTAGCACTGTCGACCAGCGAGTCATCTTTGAGAACGAAACGCAAACGGGTCATACAGTGGGTCACTGCTGTGATGTTGTTGACGCCTCCCAGAGCCGTCACAACGGAGCGCGCCAGCGCCGCATAATTCTTGGACATCGGATTTAATCCTGTTTTATCAGTAGAGTACGTTATGTTTTATCCGTTTACGTGGGTCGCTTTTCTGAGTTGATGAAACGCAGATAGGAAACCGGTTCCACAAAATCATGTTTAAATTGCATTAATTGATCAAGGTTTAATTTTGATCATTTTTTGTAATTGTGACTCCGATCACCAGATGTCAGCGTCTGTGATTTAGCAGCAAGGACAGCGGCAAAACGGTGAAGTACACTGCGTCACATTGAGAGAAAAGGGATGAGTAATATGACCACGATGCTGGAGGTGGCGAAGCGTGCCGGGGTGTCGAAAGCGACGGTTTCCCGGGTGCTTTCCGGAAACGGCTATGTCAGCCAGGAAACCAAAGACCGCGTGTTTCAGGCCATTAAAGAGAGTGGTTACCGCCCAAATTTGCTGGCGCGCAGTCTGGCGGCGAAAACCACGCAGACGCTGGGTCTGGTGGTAACGAATACCCTTTATCACGGCGTCTATTTCAGCGAGCTGCTGTTTCATACCGCGCGGATGGCGGAAGATAAAGGACGCCAGCTGTTACTGGCTGACGGTAAGCACAGCGCTGAGGAAGAGCGCCAGGCGATCCAGTACCTGCTCGACCTGCGCTGTGACGCGATTATGATTTATCCGCGTTTTCTCAGCGTGGATGAGATAGACGATATCATCGATGCCCACAGCCAGCCGATTATGGTGCTTAATCGACGCCTGCGGAAAAACAGTAGCCACAGCGTATGGTGCGATCAAAAGCAGACCAGCTTTAACGCCGTTACTCAGCTCATTGCCGCCGGGCATAAAGAGATTGGTTTTATTACCGGCTCGATGGATTCGCCAACCGGCGTGGAGCGACTTTCAGGCTATAAAGACGCGCTGGCACATCATGGTCTCGCGCTAAATAATGATCTGATTGTTAAAGGGAAATGGACGCCAGCCTGCGGCGCTGCGGGTGTGGATACTTTGCTTTCGCGCAAGGTCAATTTTACCGCATTGGTGGCCAGCAATGACGATATGGCGATCGGCGCGATGAAGCAGTTGCACGGGCATGGTGTGAGCGTTCCCGCACAGGTGTCGGTGATTGGCTTTGATGATATCGCCCTCGCGCCATACACTATTCCGGCGCTTTCCAGCGTTAAAATTCCGGTAACAGAAATGATTCAGGAAACGATTGGGCGCCTGATCTTTATGTTGGGTGACGGGGCGTTTACGCCGCCAAAAACTTTCACCGGTGAACTCATTGCGCGCGACTCAGTTGCGCCTCCCGCTTCGCGCTGACGGCTGTCATTTGTCATCGTCACTAGTGACGATGACACACCCTTCTTGCGTACTTCAAAACAAAATTCCTTTAATAACAGCAAATTAAATTCTGGCACGATTTGTGTATGTTTCGGCAGATATTCTGTCATTGCTGGAGAAATTGATGAACCGTTTCATCATTGCAGACGCCAATAAATGCATTGGTTGCCGTACCTGTGAAGTGGCCTGCGTGGTATCCCATCAGGATAACCAGGACTGCGCATCGCTGACCCCTGAAACCTTTTTACCCCGTATTCACGTCATCAAAGGCGTTAATGTCTCCACGGCGACGCTGTGCCGCCAGTGCGAAGACGCGCCGTGCGCTAACGTCTGTCCAAACGGTGCGATCAGCCGTGATAAAGGTTTTGTTCATGTAATGCAGGAACGTTGCATTGGCTGTAAAACCTGCGTTGTGGCTTGTCCTTACGGCGCAATGGAAGTGGTCGTGCGTCCGGTCGTGCGTAACAGCGGCGCAGGTCTGAACGTCCGTGCAGAAAAAGCGGAAGCCAATAAGTGCGACCTGTGCCACCATCGTGAGGCCGGTCCTGCCTGTATGGAAGTGTGCCCGACTCACGCGCTGATTTATGTGGATCGCAATAAGCTTGAGCAACTGAGCGCGGAAAAACGTCGTCGCGCTGCGCTGGATTCCACCGCATCTTTGCTGTTCTGATATCTGAAAATCCGCGTAAAATACGGTAGTACTTATGCCGGATGGCGGCTTCGCCTTATCCGGCCTACTGTTCGCATCCACGTAGGCCTGATAAGCGTAGCGCTATCAGGCAAACCGGGATAGATGACTGCGGGAACGACTTAATGACAATAAACAACCACTCCGGCGTACAGCTGCGTATTCGCGGTAAGGTACAGGGCGTCGGATTTCGCCCCTACGTCTGGCAACTGGCGCAGCGGTTACAACTGCATGGCGATGTGTGTAACGACGGTGACGGTGTGGTTGTGCGCTTACAGGAAGATCCAGCGGAATTTATTGCGCAGTTGCATCAACACTGCCCACCGCTGGCGCGCATTGACAGCGTTGAAAGCGAACCATTCGCCTGGACGCAGCAGCCTTCCGATTTCTCGATTCGTCAAAGTGCTGGCGGTACGATGAATACGCAAATTGTTCCGGACGCCGCGACCTGTCCCGAATGCCTTGTTGAAATGAACACCCCCGGCGAACGTCGTTACCGATACCCCTTTATCAACTGCACCCACTGTGGTCCGCGTTTTACGATTATCCGCGCCATGCCTTACGATCGTCCGTTTACCGTAATGGCGTCATTCCCTCTCTGCGCACAATGCGATCAAGAGTATCGCGATCCGTACGACCGTCGCTTCCACGCCCAGCCAGTGGCTTGTCCGGCATGCGGCCCTCATCTGGAGTGGTTCTGTGCGGGTGAGCGAGCGGAGAAAGAAGAGGCGCTGCAGGCGGCGGTATCGCGGCTGAAAGCAGGCGGTATTGTGGCGGTTAAAGGCATTGGTGGGTTTCATCTGGTGTGCGATGCGCGAAATGATAGCGCCGTAGCGCTACTCAGGCTGCGCAAACACCGTCCGGCGAAACCTCTGGCAGTGATGCTGCCCTCTGATGAAGGATTGCCTGAACCCGCTCGTCGTTTGCTGACTACCCCTGCTGCGCCGATCGTGCTGGTGCAGAAACGCTATGTCGCTGCATTGAGCGAGGGTATTGCGCCAGGGTTAACGGAGGTTGGCGTCATGCTGCCAGCGAATCCGTTACAGCATTTGCTCTTACAAGAGATGAATTGTCCGCTGGTGATGACCTCTGGCAACCTCAGCGGCAGGCCTCCGGCCATTACCAACGCCCAGGCGCTGGAAGATTTACACGACATTGCCGACGGTTTCCTGCTGCATAATCGCGAAATTGTGCAGCGGATGGATGACTCCGTGGTGCGCGACAGTGGGGAAATGCTGCGTCGTTCCCGAGGATATGTGCCAGATGCGGTCGCACTACCGCCAGGATTTCGCGACGTGCCGCCAATGCTGTGCTTAGGGGCGGATCTGAAAAATACTTTCTGTCTGGTGCGCAGCGAGCAGGCGGTTATCAGCCAGCATTTGGGCGATCTCAGCGATGACGGCATTCAGCAACAGTGGCGTGATGCGCTACGCCTGATCCAGAACATTTATGACTTTATGCCGCAGCGTATTGTGCATGATGCACACCCTGGCTATGTTTCCAGTCAGTGGGCCAGTGAAATGGAGCTGCCAACTGAAACGGTGCTGCATCACCATGCGCATGCCGCTGCGTGTCTTGCGGAGCACGGCTGGCCGCTCAATGGCGGTGATGTGATTGCCCTGACGCTAGACGGTATCGGTATGGGGGAAAACGGCGCGCTGTGGGGTGGAGAGTGTTTGCGGGTTAACTATCGTGAATGCGAACACCTTGGCGGCTTACCGGCGGTAGCGCTGGCGGGCGGCGATCTGGCGGCAAAACAGCCGTGGCGTAATCTGCTCGCGCAGTGCCTGCGTTTTGTTCCTGACTGGCCGCGTTATCCGGAAACATCGGTGCTGCAACATCAAAACTGGAACGTGCTGGCGCGCGCGATTGAACGGGGAATTAACGCTCCGCTGGCGTCATCGTGCGGACGACTGTTTGATGCCGTTGCCGCCGCGTTGCAATGTGCACCGGAATCATTGAGTTATGAAGGTGAAGCGGCTTGTGCGCTTGAGGCGATGGCATCGCAATGTGATGGCGTTGATCACCCTGTCACGCTGCCGCTTGATGACACTCAGCTGGACTTAGCGGTTTTTTGGCAGCAATGGCTGAACTGGCAGGCCAAACCAGCAGAAAGGGCATGGGCGTTTCACGACGCGCTGGCGTGTGGGTTTGCCACTCTGATGCGAAAGCAGGCTGAAGTGCGCGGGCTCAAGACGTTAGTATTCAGTGGTGGCGTGATGCATAACCGCTTATTGTCGGCCCGTCTGGCGTTTTATCTGCGTGATTTTACCTTACTGTTCCCGCAGCGTTTACCGGCGGGCGACGGCGGGTTGTCATTGGGGCAGGGCGTGATTGCCGCGGCGCGAGCGTTGGCGCAAAAATAAAAAAAGCCCCGGGACTGGCGGGGCAAGAAAAACATGTCGGGGCATACCGACAAGTGGCAACGCACATCCATGTGCGTGAGGTTAATAAATCAGTAGCAGCGTTGCCGGGCAAAGTCGTAGGCCGGAGGCGCCATTCGGCATCCCAGACTTACACAGGCAACGTTTTCAGTAGCGCAAAGGCCTCTTTCATGCGGTCTTCACTGACGACAAACGCACACAGCTGGCCTTCGTCGTTCATCCCTCTGGCGACCATTCCCTGCGCTTCGGCGGCGATGTGCCAGTTCAGATCGCGGCGCTGGGTTTCCCCGGCCAAATGCAGAGGCAGTTCTGGCGTTTTGACTTTTACCAGCATGGCTGGCAGTTTCAATGGCGCATTGCCGCCGAGCAGGTTTTTCGCCAGATACATGGCACTCAGCTGAATCGGCTGCAGGAACGGGAGCACCTGACCGTTAATCTCCGCACAGTCGCCGAGAGCATAAATATCTGGGTGGCTGGTTTGCAGGTAGCTATCGACGCAGACACCACGATTGATGTTCAATCCGGCGCGACGCGCCAGTGCGGTCTCCGGGCGTAAGCCGGTGGCGGCGATCACCGCATCGACTTCCACGCTGCGGCTACGATCGAGCGTGGCACGAATACCTGGCGCCGTTTTCTCCAGCCCCTGAAGCTGTGATTTCAACAACAGGTGTACGCCCATATCGGTCAGACGATGCTGTAAGCGACTGCTGACTTCCGGCGGCATCAGTGAAGCCAGAATGCTGGCGGCGTTGTCGATAAGCGTCACCGCTTTACCGGCACGACAGAAATCCATCGCCAGTTCACTGCCAATCAAGCCGCCGCCGACAATCAGCACCCGCTGGGCGTCACGCAGCTGTGTTTCACAAGCGCGATACTCTTGTTGGCTGTTCAATGTGAGCATTAACTCACGTCCGGTAACCGGCGGTACAAAGGCTGAAGCGCCCGTCGCCAGCACCAGCTTGTCGTACTGCCACTGCTGATCCTGGCTTTTCACTACGTGGGCATCAGCATCGATGTCGGTTACCCAGGTGTGCGGGAACAGGCGCAAATTAAACTGTTCGGCAAACTCCCCCGCCGACTGGCGGGTGAGGTCGTCTGCACGCTGTGACTGACTGATAACATGGCTGAGATCGGGCTTGTTGTACTCATCCATGCTGTCCGCAGCAATCAAGGTCAGCGGGACATTTGCATCCTGCTTACGGATATTTTTGACTAACTGGCGGGCGGCGAAGCCCGAACCAATAATGACAATTCCGCGGCTCATTTTGCCTCCGTTGCCAGTACGTCGAAGACGTCTTTACCTAATGAACATTCTGGACACAGGAAGTTATCCGGCACGTCGCTCCACGGTGTACCCGGCGCGACATCCTGCAGCGGTTCACCTTTTGCTGGGTCGTAAATCCACTGGCACACGCTGCACTGCATGCTAGGGCCAAGATCGGCGGCAGCCGCAGCGGCGCAAGCGCACTCTTCTTCTTTGGAAGCTGCTTTCACGGTTGCTTCCGGCAGTGGAGCAAGCGCCCACTGACGAGCGATTTCACGGCCGTGCTGGCGGCACAGTTCCAGCGCATCCAGGTCCGGACGCCATTTTGCCTTCAGGCTCAGCGACATTTCGAAACCTGCATCCTGCAAACGCGTGGACAAACGGTCTACTGCACCGCCGCTCCAGCCGTGTGAACCAAAGGCGCTGGCGCGTTTGTTACGAAAACGCAGGCCGGTCATCTCTTCCACCAAACCAGCGATTTTTGGCATCATCACGTTGTTCATCGTCGAAGTACCGACCAGCACGCCTTTAGAGCGGAAGACGTTAGTCAGAACTTCGTTCTTATCGCTACGGGCGACGTTAAAGATTTTCACGGCCACGTTCGGGTCAACTTCGTTGATGCCCTGGGCAATGGCGTCGGCCATCATGCGGGTGTTGTTGGACATGGTGTCGTAGAAAATGGTGATGCGGTCTTCCTGATAATCCGCCGCCCATTTCAGGTACATCTCAACGATTTGCGTTGGGTTGTCGCGCCATACCACGCCGTGAGAAGTAGCAATCATATCGACCGGCAGGTTGAAGCCGAGGATCTCAGTGATTTTCGGTGTAACCAGACGGCTGAACGGCGTCAGGATATTGGCGTAGTAACGCTGGCACTGTTCGAACAGTTCGGTCTGGTCAACTTCGTCGTTAAACAGACGTTCGTCGCAGTAGTGCTGACCGAAGGCGTCGTTACTGAACAGCACCGCGTCGCCGGTCATGTAGGTCATCATGCTGTCAGGCCAGTGCAGCATTGGCGTTTCAACGAAGATCAGCTGTTTGCCGTTACCAATGTCCAGTGAATCACCGGTTTTCACCACGTTGAAATTCCACTCCGGGTGATGGTGATGCCCGTTGATGGAGTCAATGGCGTTGGCTGTGCAGTAAATCGGCGTGTCCGGGATGCAGGACATCAGCTCAGTCAGCGCCCCTGCATGGTCTTCTTCCGCGTGGTTAATAATGATGTAGTCGATATCCGCGAGGTCAATTTCACTGCGCAGGTTCTGCACGAATTCACGGCTAAACTTGTGGTCTACTGTATCGATCAGGACATTTTTTTCTTCACGGATGAGATAGCTGTTGTAGCTGCTGCCGCGCAGCGTTTTGTATTCAGTCCCGTGGAAATCACGAACTTCCCAGTCACGTTGGCCAACCCAATGAATGTTATTTTTAACCAGAATAGACATAGCAACCTCAGTAATTAATTCAGCGTTTTTCTAAAAAAGATGTTTTGCTTATTGCAGGTTGCGTGCCAACTTTTTATTTTATTGATTTTAATGGTTTTATTGTTTTCTGCTTATTAAGTGGTAGTCAAAATGACTATTCATTTTATTGTCAATATGACAATATGAATTGTCAAAATGACAATGAGGTAGTTATGAGCTTTTCCGTAGACGTGCTGGCGGGCATCGCCATTGAATTACAAAGCGGTATTGGACATCAGGACCGTTTTCAACGTCTGATAACCACCTTGCGTCAGGTGCTGGAGTGCGACGCGTCGGCGCTATTGCGCTACGAGTCGCGACAGTTTATTCCGCTGGCGATCGATGGGCTGGCGCAGGATGTCCTCGGCAGGCGCTTTACTCTGGAAGGGCATCCGCGTCTGGAGGCGATTGCCCGCGCCGGAGACGTGGTTCGTTTCCCTGCCGACAGCGATTTGCCAGACCCATATGATGGTCTGATTCCGGGGCAGGAGAGTCTGAAAGTGCATGCCTGTATTGGGCTGCCGTTGTTCGCCGGTCAAAATTTGATTGGTGCGTTAACCCTGGATGGCATGGAGCCCGATCAGTTCGATGTTTTCAGCGATGAGGAGCTTAGGCTGATTGCCGCGCTGGCGGCGGGCGCGCTGAGCAATGCGCTGCTGATTGAACAACTGGAAAGCCAGAATATGCTGCCAGGCTCATCAACGGCTTTTGAGCAGGTGACGGAAACCCAGATGATTGGCCTGTCGCCCAATATGATGCAGTTGAAAAAAGAAATTGAGATTGTGGCGGGGTCCGATCTCAACGTGCTGATTAGCGGCGAAACAGGGACCGGGAAGGAGCTGGTGGCTAAAGCTATCCATGAAGGTTCGCCGCGCGCAGTGAATCCACTGGTGTATCTGAACTGTGCGGCGTTGCCGGAAACCGTAGCCGAAAGTGAGCTGTTTGGTCACGTAAAAGGCGCATTTACCGGGGCTATCAGCAATCGTAGCGGTAAGTTTGAAATGGCCGACAATGGGACGCTGTTTCTCGACGAGATAGGCGAACTCTCGCTGGCGCTACAGGCTAAGCTGCTGCGCGTATTGCAGTACGGCGATATTCAGCGCGTGGGTGACGATCGCAGCCTGCGTGTGGATGTGCGGGTGCTGGCGGCGACGAACCGTGATTTACGCGAAGAGGTGCTGGCCGGGAATTTCCGCGCGGATTTGTTCCACCGTCTGAGCGTCTTCCCCCTTTCTGTACCGCCTCTTCGCGAGCGCGGCGAAGATGTGGTGCTGCTGGCCGGCTATTTTTGCGAGCAATGCCGACTGCGGCTGGGTCTTTCCCGCGTGGTGCTAAGCCCCGGCGCGCGTAGTCATCTGCTGAATTACGGCTGGCCCGGAAATGTGCGCGAGCTGGAACATGCCATTCACCGGGCGGTTGTTCTGGCAAGGGCTACCAGGGCAGGTGATGAAGTGGTGCTGGAGACGCAGCATTTTGCCCTGCAGGACGAAGGTCCGACTCCGCAGGCGGCGGAAGTTGTTGCGGAGATCCCGCAACATCACAATCTGCGTGAAGCAACAGAGTCGTTCCAGCGGGAGATGATCCGCCGGGCATTGGTGCAAAATAATCACAGTTGGGCGGCAAGTGCGCGGGCGCTGGAAACAGACGTCGCCAACCTGCACCGGCTGGCGAAACGTCTGGGTCTGAAGGATTAGATAATACCGGCCTGATAAAAATCCTGCAGGTTGATAGCACCGGTGAGTTTACCGTTTTCATCGACCACCGGTGCGGCAGTGATTTTACGCTTCATCAGGATCTCTTTGGCGTCAATCGCGCGGCTCTGCGCCTGTAGCGTAATGCCATTCTGAGTCATAGCTTCGCTAACCTGGGTGGTAAGCGCTCCGCCGCCAACCAGCCAGCGGCGCAGGTCGCCGTCGGTAAAGACCCCTTTCACCAGTGACTGATCGTCGCAGACCGCGACCAGGCCAAGACCCGTGCGGCTGAGTTCCAGCATCGCGTCCATCACGCTGGTGGCGAGCTTCACCTGAGGTATGGCATCGTCACGGCGCATCAGATGATGCACTTTATTTAACAGACGAGCGCCCAGCGCACCTGCCGGATGCGAGCGGGCAAAATCTTCTTCGTTAAAGCCGCGCGCCTGCATCACGGCGATCGCCAGCGCGTCGCCCATCATCAACGTATTTACGGTGCTGGACGTCGGTGCCAGGCGCATCGGACAGGCTTCGCGCTCAACGGAAATATCCAGCACGGCTTTGGCTGCCAGACCCAACGGTGAGGTCGGTTTTCCGGTCATTGCCAGCAGTGCGACGGATTTGTCTTCCAGGCGTGGGATGATGAGATCCAGCTCTTTCGCACCGCCGGAGTAGGAGATAAACAGCATGACATCACGGCTTTCGATCATCCCTAAGTCGCCGTGCAGCGCTTCCGCCGGATGCACAAAAAAGGCGGGTGTGCCGGTACTGGCGAGGGTCGCCGCAATTTTTTTGCCAATATGACCTGATTTACCAATACCGGAGACAATGACTTTGCCTTCACAGTGGATAATCGTATTGGCGGCGCGGACAAAATCATCGCCCAGGCGTTCTGGCAGTCGGCTGGCTTCCTGTAGTTCTAGCATTAACGTCTGACGGCCCGCGTTCAGTAGTGCATCACTCATTGGTTTCTCCGGTTATGATCACTTCAATCCCTTTTGCTTCCAGCGCCTGACGAAACGCAGGGTCGATGCCCGCATCGGTAATCAGCTTGTCGACGCTTTCCAGACTGCATACAACATTAGGGCTTTTGCGCCCAAATTTTGACGAGTCAGCCATCAGAATCACTTCGCGAGCGGCATTGCACATCGCTTTACTGACGCTAAACACCTCATTAAAGGTGGTCACGCCGGCATTGAGGTCAATGCCGTCGGTGCCCATGAAGAGTTTATCAAAGCTGAACTGCTCAAAGGCGTTTTCTGCCAGCTGACCGTGAAATGACGCAGATTTTTTGCGAAAGGTCCCGCCGGGCATCAGGATAGTTTGCTCGTTGTCCAGCTCCGAAAGGGCGTTAACAATGTGCAGACTGTTGGTCATGACGGTGATATTGCTAAAGCGGGTGAGCATCGGCACCATCTGCAATACGGTGCTACCCGCATCCAGAATAATAGAGTCGCCATCGTGTATAAAACGGACGGCGGCTTCGGCAATCTGCTCTTTTTTATGCGTATTGATTAGCGTTTTATGATCAATTGGCGGGTCGGATTCGTCTTTATTTAATACTACGCCGCCATAGGTACGAATGACGGTTCCGGCATTTTCCAGAATGACCAGGTCTTTGCGAATGGTCGTGCCGGTCGTGTCAAAGTAGTGGGCCAGTTCTTCAACCGAGCATTTTCCCTGCTTTTGCAGATGCTCCAGTATGGCAGCCTGACGCTGACGAGGTTTCATAGGCGTGATTACCCTGACTTAATAGGTTGCAAAATGATAATTTCGCAAGCTATTAGCATTCACAACGAAATTACCCATGTTTCAGTTTAAGCGCCAATGATAGTGCATTCTGCGCTAATGGATCATGGGGAAAGATCACATCAGGCTGTAAATCATCAAGATGTTTGCCCATTATTGTGGCAATTTTGCCGGGTCTGGCGAATACCGTAAGACCTTTCATAAACAACGTATCGGTAACCCGTTGCTGCTCATCCAGCGCAATGGCTACCACCACGCGCGGTTTAAAACGCCCACCGGAGCGACCAACACCAACCCGACCTTGCTGGCAGAGTTGATCAAACGCCCGGTTAAAGCGGGATATTTGCCAGCCACCAAGCGCCAGTTGCAGGCACCAGGCGATAGCGGCGACGGTAATCAGTGCGGAAACCATTATGTACTCCTTTGATTTTGCCGGATAAGCGCAGCCGCCATCCGGCAATTCAACATTAAAACATCACCTGACCGCCGGTCACGTTGATGGACTGCCCGGTGCAGTAAGAGGCTTTTGGACTGGCGTAAAACAGCAGCATGTTCAGTACGTCCTGATAATCGCAGCCGCGCTTGAGCGGAACCTTATCAATGTAATACTGCTCAACTTCGTCTGGCTTAAGGCCAAGCTTGGTCGCATATTGCGGCAATAACGACTGAAACATCGGTGATTTCAGCAGATTACCGAGCATCAACGAATGCACGGTAATCCCGTATTCCGCCAGATCCAGCGCCAGCGACTGGGTTAAGCCCACGCCGCCAAATTTTGCCGCGCTGTAGCCTGAATTGTGTTTGCTGCCCACTTTCCCTGATTTTGAGTTGATCTGGATAATGCGTCCCTGCACGCCATCGCGGATCATCAGGCGTGAAAATTCACGTGCACAGAGGAAGTAGCCGACCAGATTGACCTGCAGCGAGCGGTCGAAATCCCCAAGCTGAAAGTCGCTGATAAACGCGGCTTTAGCGATACCCGCGCTGTAAACCAGCAGATCGACACGACCGAATATTTCATCCACTCCGCGCGACAGCGCCAGCACGCTCTGTTCGCTGGTGGCATCTGCGCCAAAACCGTACGCGGTACCTTCGCCAAACTCGGCGTTAATTTCTTGCGCGACGTTGGCAGCTTTATCGCTTTGAATATCCACCACCGCGACGCGGTATCCTTCTGTCGCAAGCCCACGGCAAAGGAATGCCCCCAGGGTCTGGCCTCCACCAATGACAACGGCAACCTGATTCATTTTTATCTCCTTCAATCTTAAGCAACAAACTTCAAAATACAGCCCGGGGCGATACCGTCCGGGACGGGGCCCGCAACGTGTACAGTGCCGGGGAATTCCGCTTCGCTCTGCCCGTCAAAGCGCAGGGTTATATGCCCGAGTTCACGTAAGTTTTGTTCCGCAACGCTGCCAACGGCGGTGACCGGGTAGTGGTGCTGGCCCAGTTCAAACTGGATCCCTGCTTGTAAAGAGCCGCTCAGCTCTCCGTGGCAATGGATGAAACAAAACTCTTCGATATCCGCTGGCGCGCCTTCACGAAAGGTAATCAGCATCTGGTCGCACAGTGCATCCGGGGCGCTCTGGCCGATACGGGTAATGGTGGTTTGATAAATTACGGTCATTTTTGAGTGCCCCTTATTGGTAAATAAAGCCAGAAACAAACCAGGCGATGAGAACGGTAGGCGCGCCGGTCAGAAAACGGCTCACCAGTACGGATGGCACGCCGACGCGGACCGTGTCCTGACGCGCTTCGGCCAGCGACAACCCAACCGGAATAAAGTCACATGCAGCCTGGGCGTTAATGGCGAACAGGGCAGGTAGCGCCAGATGTGGAGGAATGTTCCCCAGACCAATCTGTACACCGATCAGCACGCCGATAACCTGGGCGATAACCGCACCGGGGCCGAGGAAAGGCGACAGCAGCGGGAAAGAGCAGATCAGCGCCAGAGTAACCAGTCCCAACGGATGGCTGGCCAGCGGCGCGAGTCCATGGGCAATCCAGTCTCCCAGACCCGAAGCCATAATGATGCCGATCAGTGCCGAGACGAACGCCATAAATGGCAGAATAGTTTTCAGGACGGTATCGATGGTGTCGCGCCCGGACTGGAACAGAACCGCAACGGCTGAACCCATGCCCATTCCCACTTTTGCCAACAGGCCGTCGCTTTGTTCGGTAATCTTTTTACTGGTGTCGTAATCGCGACCGATAGTGCTGCTTGCAGGTTGCGGCGCAGCGGATGCATCGCCGACAATCGTGATGTTTTCTTCTTTCACGCCAGAGACATAGATATCTTCGACAATGTACTGAGCCAGCGGGCCGGATTTACCAGTAGCGTGAATATTCACCGTCGGTATACGGCGTTTGGGATAGATCCCACAGCGCAGTGTGCCGCCGCAGTCGATGATCGCCACACCAATTTCGTTCTCCGGCGGCTCGCCTTCTTTGAAGCCATCAATAGCCTGCCAACCGGTCAGGCTTGCTATCCTGTCGACTATTGCGGGGCGAGTTCCGGCGGTGATATAGACAATTTTCTTGCCCGGTTCGGCATCTAGTTCAAGCGGGCCGCCCCAGCCGCCGGTGCCTTTTTCAATACGAATACGCGTCATGATGTTGCTCCCGCCAGATGCACTTTCTGCTCAAGTTGAATGCCCATTTTTTTCTCAAAGATGGCGGTGGTGAAATCAGTCACCCAGCCGCGGAAGAAGTTGGTCACCAGACCGACCAGCAAATAGCTCACCGCTAGCGGGCCAAGCGGAAGCCCCAGCGTGGTCAGTCCGCTGGCGATCCCCAGATAGACGAACAGTTCACCAGGGTTGATGTGTGGGAATAAGCCGTTCATGGAATGGCAACTGTATGAGGCGGCGGCGTAGTAGCTGGGCTTGTACTTTTCTGGCATAAAGCGGCCCAGGCTCAGCGTCATTGGGTTACAAAACACAAATGTGCCGATGCACGGCAGCAGCAGATAGCGGGACAGCGGGTTTCCGGCGCAGCGCTGGGCAAAACGTTCAATGCGCTGCTGACCGATAAAGTTAATTAGCGCATTCATGATGACCAGCAGACTGATCAGCAGAGGCAGAATACCGGTTACCATGCCGGTAAAGACCTCTCCGCCTTTCTGGAACAACCCGATAAACCACTCAGCACCGAGTGTGATGGTGTCGATCATTATTCTCTCCTGTAGAGTTTTTAGTTATCTTGCCAAACGGTAACTAATTTTAATCAGATCGAAAGATTTAAAAGTGTTATTTTGATCTCAAAATGAAAGATAAATATTTTAATTTGAAAGATTGTGCGTAAGAGATCGCAAATGTGCCGGCCGGGGGGCAAGAGGGGGGAAATTCTGTGAAGGAGAGTGACTACTACTTCCTTGTATGGAGGAGGATGCTTTACCATACTTCTCCCAGGCTGAATTTGTTTAATGGATGTCTCATGTTCAAGCGTCGTTATGTAGCGTTACTCCCCCTTTTCGTACTGCTCGCTGCCTGTAGCAGCAAACCTAAACCTTCAGAGACTCAAACGACTACGGGGGCGCCATCCGGCGGCTTCCTGCTTGAGCCACAGCACAACGTCATGCAAACGGGCGGTGATTTTGCCAATAATCCGAACGCGCAGCAGTTCATCGAGAAAATGGTGAACAAGCACGGCTTTGACCGCCAGCAGCTGCAGGAGATCCTGTCGCAGGCCAAGCGTCTGGACTCGGTATTGCGTTTGATGGATCGCCAGGCACCGACGACTCAGCCGCCAGCCGGTCCTAACGGTGCATGGCTGCGCTACCGCAAACAGTTCATCACACCTGACAACGTGCAAAATGGCGTGGCCTTCTGGAATCAATATGAAGATGCGCTGAACCGTGCGTGGCAGGTCTATGGTGTTCCGCCGGAAATTATCGTTGGCATTATCGGCGTTGAAACGCGCTGGGGCCGCGTGATGGGCAAAACCCGTATTCTGGATGCGCTGGCGACGCTGTCGTTTAACTATCCTCGTCGTGCGGAATACTTCTCTGGTGAACTGGAAACCTTCCTGCTGATGGCGCGAGATGAAAGCGACGATCCGCTCGATTTGAAAGGTTCTTTTGCCGGCGCGATGGGTTACGGCCAGTTTATGCCGTCTTCCTATAAACAATATGCCGTTGATTTTAATGGTGATGGCCACATTAACCTGTGGGATCCGGTTGATGCCATCGGTAGCGTGGCGAACTATTTCAAGGGCCACGGCTGGGTGAAAGGCGATACGGTCGCGGTTCCGGCAAATGGTCAGGCACCAGGGCTGGCGAACGGCTTTAAAACCCAGTACAGCATTTCTCAGCTTGCTGCCGCGGGTCTGACGCCACAGCAGTCGTTGGGTAATCATCAGCAGGCCAGCCTGCTGCGCCTGGATATTGGTACCGGCTATCAGTACTGGTATGGATTGCCGAACTTCTACACCATCACCCGCTACAACCACAGTACCCACTACGCGATGGCCGTGTGGCAACTGGGTCAGGCGGTCGCGCTGGCGCGCGTGCAGTAACCGCTCCACCGGCCTACAGGACGATATCGCTTGTAGGCCGGATAAGATGCTCTGACATCGTCATCCGGCAGGTCTTATTTCTGCAACGGAGCAATTTTTGGAATCCCCCTCGTAAAACGTTCTCTCCATCCCCACATTGGTTATGAAAGTGCTATCTTGTCCGGCATATTTTTTAACTGACAGAGGCTGAAATGACTGACAGTGAACTGATGCAGTTAAGCGAGCAGGTTGGCCTGGCGCTGAAAGCGCGTGGGGCGACCGTTACGACGGCGGAATCCTGCACCGGCGGCTGGGTGGCCAAAGCGATTACGGATATTGCCGGAAGCTCCGCCTGGTTTGAGCGTGGGTTTGTGACCTACAGCAACGAAGCCAAAGCGCAGATGATTGGCGTGCGCGAAGAGACGTTGGCCCAGCATGGGGCGGTGAGCGAGCCAGTGGTGGTGGAAATGGCGATTGGCGCGCTAAAAGCTGCCCGCGCGCATTTCGCGGTCTCGATCAGCGGTATTGCGGGTCCGGATGGCGGCAGTGAAGAAAAGCCCGTGGGTACCGTATGGTTCGCCTTTGCCAGCGTGAGCGGCGAGGGGATTACCCGCCGGGAATGCTTCAGCGGCGATCGCGACGCGGTACGTCGACAGGCGACCGTCTACGCGTTACAAACCCTGTGGCAACAATTTCTACAAAATACTTGATACTGTATGAGCATACAGTATAATTGCCTCAACAGAACATTATCTACCACGTTTCGCGGTTTAACCCGAAAGCGGCATGACAGGAGTAATTAATGGCTATCGACGAAAACAAACAGAAAGCGTTGGCGGCAGCGCTGGGTCAGATCGAAAAGCAATTCGGTAAAGGCTCCATCATGCGCCTGGGTGAAGACCGTTCCATGGATGTGGAAACTATCTCCACCGGTTCGCTTTCTCTGGATATCGCACTGGGCGCGGGCGGTCTGCCAATGGGCCGTATCGTCGAAATCTACGGGCCTGAATCCTCCGGTAAAACAACGCTGACCCTGCAGGTTATTGCCGCTGCGCAGCGTGAAGGTAAAACCTGTGCATTTATCGATGCGGAACACGCGCTGGATCCGGTCTATGCCCGTAAGCTTGGCGTTGATATCGACAACCTGCTGTGTTCTCAGCCGGATACCGGTGAACAAGCGCTGGAAATCTGTGATGCGCTGGCGCGCTCCGGTGCGGTTGACGTTATCGTTGTCGACTCCGTTGCCGCATTGACGCCGAAGGCAGAAATCGAAGGCGAGATTGGCGACTCTCACATGGGCCTTGCGGCGCGTATGATGAGCCAGGCGATGCGTAAGCTGGCCGGTAACCTGAAGCAGTCCAACACGCTGCTGATTTTCATCAACCAGATCCGTATGAAGATTGGCGTTATGTTCGGTAACCCGGAAACCACCACCGGTGGTAACGCCCTGAAATTCTATGCGTCTGTTCGTCTGGATATCCGTCGTATTGGCGCGGTGAAAGAAGGCGACAACGTGGTCGGCAGCGAAACTCGCGTTAAGGTTGTGAAAAACAAAATTGCAGCGCCGTTCAAACAGGCTGAATTCCAGATCCTCTACGGTGAAGGCATCAACTTCTACGGCGAACTGGTTGACCTGGGCGTGAAAGAGAAGCTGATTGAAAAAGCCGGTGCATGGTACAGCTATAACGGTGAGAAAATCGGTCAGGGTAAAGCGAATGCGACCAACTGGCTGAAAGAGAACCCGGCAACTGCGAAAGAAATTGAGAAGAAATTACGTGAGTTACTGCTCAATAACCAGGATTCAACGCCTGATTTCTCCGTTGATGACAGCGGCGAAGACGTAAAAGAAACGAACGAAGATTTCTGATAATCTGTTTTGAATCGCATGTTGTGAATCACATATAGTAAAGGGCTGCATATCATGCAGCCCTTTTTCATTTCTGAAGGCTTACTATGACAGAAGCAACTTCCCGCCGTTCTGCTTATTCCCGACTGCTTGACCGCGCCGTACGTATTCTGGCGATGCGCGACCACAGCGAGCAGGAACTGCGGCGCAAGCTGGCCGCTCCGGTGATGGGGAAAAATGGACCAGAAGAAATTGATGCCACGCCGGAGGATTACGACAAGGTCATCGCCTGGTGTATTGAAAGTCGTTATCTGGATGATGATCGTTTCGTGCGGCAGTTTATCGCCAGCCGTAGCCGCAAAGGTTATGGACCAGCCCGAGTGCGCCAGGAATTAAACCAAAAAGGGATCGCACGTGAAGCTATCGAGCGGGCCATGCGTGAGTGCGAAGTTGACTGGGCAGTGCTTGCACGCGAGCAGGCCATTCGGAAGTACGGTGAACCTTTACCTGTCGATTTTTCAGATAAGATAAAGGTCCAGCGTTTTTTGCTCTATCGCGGCTATCTGATGGAAGATATTCAGGCAATATGGCGAAATTTTGACGATTGACCGCATACGGGATTTTACTTCCCAGTAAAGAAAACTTATCTTATTCCCACTTTTCGATTGCCAGAGGCGCAGTTTGCGTGCCGATGCTGGTAATGACATTTCGTTAGCTTGATTTCTTCAGGATAATTATGAGCAAGAGCACCGCTGAGATCCGTCAGGCGTTTCTCGATTTTTTCCATAGTAAAGGACACCAGGTAGTTGCCAGCAGCTCCCTGGTACCGAACAATGACCCTACTTTGTTGTTTACCAACGCCGGGATGAACCAGTTCAAGGATGTTTTCCTTGGCC
Source organism: Citrobacter sp. Cpo037 (assembly GCF_030332945.1). Taxonomy (NCBI): domain Bacteria; kingdom Pseudomonadati; phylum Pseudomonadota; class Gammaproteobacteria; order Enterobacterales; family Enterobacteriaceae; genus Citrobacter; species Citrobacter sp. Cpo037. Next base: position 64,529 of record NZ_JAOWGW010000073.1, on the reverse strand, counting down.
TCGACAAGCGTAATTATTCCCGCGCAACCACCTCGCAGCGTTGTGTACGTGCGGGCGGTAAGCACAATGACCTGGAAAACGTCGGTTACACTGCACGTCACCACACTTTCTTCGAAATGCTGGGCAACTTCAGCTTCGGCGATTACTTCAAACACGACGCTATTCAATATGCATGGGAACTACTGACCGGTGAAAACTGGTTTGCCCTGCCAAAAGAGCGTCTGTGGGTAACCGTCTATGAAACTGACGATGAAGCCTATGAAATCTGGGAAAAAGAAGTCGGTATTCCGCGCGAACGTATCATCCGTATCGGTGATAACAAAGGTGCGGCTTATGCTTCAGACAACTTCTGGCAGATGGGTGATACCGGTCCTTGCGGTCCATGCACAGAAATTTTCTACGACCACGGCGACCATATCTGGGGTGGACCTCCGGGAAGCGCAGAAGAAGATGGGGATCGCTACATTGAGATCTGGAACATCGTCTTCATGCAGTTCAACCGTCAGGCTGACGGCACCATGGAACCGCTGCCGAAACCGTCCGTGGATACCGGTATGGGTCTGGAGCGTATTGCGGCCGTGCTGCAACACGTTAACTCCAACTATGAAATCGACCTGTTCCGCTCATTGATCGAATCCGTGGCGAAAGTCACTGGCGCAACTGATCTGAGCAACAAGTCTCTGCGTGTTATCGCCGACCATATCCGTTCTTGTGCATTCCTGATTGCCGATGGCGTTGTGCCGTCGAATGAAAACCGTGGCTATGTGCTGCGCCGTATCATTCGTCGCGCGGTACGTCATGGCAACATGCTGGGCGCGAAGGATACCTTCTTCTACAAGCTGGTTGGTCCGTTGGTGGACGTCATGGGCTCTGCAGGTGAAGAACTGAAGCGTCAGCAGGCTATGGTTGAACAGGTTCTGAAAACCGAAGAAGAGCAGTTTGCGCGTACTCTGGAGCGTGGTCTGGCGCTGCTGGACGAAGAACTGGCAAAACTGTCTGGCGATACGCTGGATGGCGAAACCGCATTCCGTCTGTATGACACCTACGGTTTCCCGGTTGACCTGACGGCAGACGTTTGCCGCGAGCGTAACATTAAGGTTGATGAAGCGGGCTTTGAAGCTGCAATGGAAGAACAGCGCCGTCGTGCGCGTGAAGCCAGCGGCTTCGGCGCAGACTACAATGCGATGATTCGCGTTGATGGCGCCTCTGAATTTAAAGGCTACGAGCACCTGGAACTGAACGGCAAAGTGACCGCGCTGTTTGTTGATGGTAAAGCGGTAGACGCAATTAACGCAGGTCAGGATGCCGTTGTCGTACTGGATCAGACTCCGTTCTATGCGGAATCTGGTGGTCAGGTTGGCGACAAGGGTGAGCTGAAAGGCGCAGGCTTCGCGTTTGCCGTTAGCGACACGCAGAAATATGGCCAGGCCATTGGTCACATCGGCAAGTTGTCTGCGGGTTCTCTGAAAATTGGTGATGCGGTACAGGCTGATGTGGATGAAGCCCGTCGTGCGCGTATTCGTTTGAACCACTCCGCAACGCACCTGATGCACGCAGCGCTGCGCCAGGTTCTGGGCACACATGTGGCACAGAAAGGTTCGTTGGTTAACGATAAACTGCTGCGCTTCGACTTCTCTCATACCGAAGCAATGAAGCCTGCTGAAATCCGTGCCGTTGAAGATCTGGTGAACGCGCAAATCCGTCGCAACTTGCCGATTGAAACGAACATCATGGATCTCGAAGCGGCAAAAGCCAAAGGCGCAATGGCACTGTTTGGCGAGAAATATGACGACCATGTGCGCGTTCTGAGCATGGGTGATTTCTCTACCGAACTGTGTGGCGGTACTCACGCCAGCCGTACAGGTGATATCGGTCTGTTCCGCATTGTGTCCGAGTCAGGTACTGCGGCAGGCGTTCGTCGTATTGAAGCCGTAACCGGTGAAGGTGCTATCCAAACCGTGCATGCTGAGAGCGATCGCTTAAGCGATATTGCGCAGCTGCTGAAAGGCGATAGCCAGAATATCGGTGACAAAGTTCGTTCCGTGCTGGAGCGTACACGTCAACTGGAAAAAGAATTGCAGCAATTGAAGGAACAGGCTGCGGCGCAGGAGAGTGCAAATCTTTCCAGCAAAGCGGTTGATATCAACGGCGTGAAGCTGCTGGTCAGCGAACTCGCGGACGTTGAGCCGAAAATGTTGCGTACCATGGTTGATGATCTGAAAAATCAACTGGGGTCTACCGTTATCGTTCTGGCAACGGTAGTGGAAGGTAAGGTTTCTCTGATTGCGGGTGTGTCTAAGGACGTGACAGATCGCGTGAAAGCAGGGGAACTGGTTGGAATGGTCGCTCAGCAGGTCGGCGGCAAGGGTGGCGGTCGTCCGGACATGGCGCAAGCCGGTGGTACGGATGCAGCGGCTCTGCCCGCAGCGTTAGCCAGTGTGAAAGGCTGGGTCAGCGCAAAACTGTAATAATTATAAGCGTAAGTCGACGCTGCGGACTTCAATCCGCAGCGTTTGTATCAACGCTATCGACAACGATAAAGTCAGGTTGAAGTTGTGTATATCGGCTAAACTTAGGTTTAACAGAATGTGATGCCGTGACTGCTTACACTTAGGTGTTTGTCATCGCTTACTTTTTGGCGTTATATGATGGATAATGCCGGGATACAGAGAGACCCGACTCTTTTAATCTTTCAAGGAGCAAAGAATGCTGATTCTGACTCGTCGAGTTGGTGAGACCCTCATGATAGGCGATGAGGTCACCGTGACAGTTTTAGGGGTGAAGGGCAACCAGGTGCGCATTGGCGTAAACGCCCCGAAAGAAGTTTCTGTCCATCGTGAAGAGATCTACCAGCGTATCCAGGCTGAAAAATCCCAGCAGTCCAGTTACTAAGGTTTTCGCGTCTCACCTCTCTGGTGAGGCGCAACCTGATTGAGTGACCCTTTTTCTTCTCTTTTCTTCTTCGTCTTCCCCATTTTTTCGATTCCACTGCGCGTAATGCCTTTTCCTGCGAAGTTTCCGTTTGCTCACTCCTTCAGGAAATTGCCAATTTATCTGTTGATAAAACACTCTTTTTGCCGTTTTTGCAGACTAATTGCGCGTGAAATGTGCAAACGATAAAAGCTCTGGAAAAATTGTTTGACTTATAAGTCCCAGAAAGTAATATGTGCGCCACGCAGCGACGATGAGCAGAAACAAGTTCTTCGAAGCACTCGCAAGAGGCGTGTTGGTGAGGTGGCCGAGAGGCTGAAGGCGCTCCCCTGCTAAGGGAGTATGCGGTCAAAAGCTGCATCCGGGGTTCGAATCCCCGCCTCACCGCCATTTGCATCCGTAGCTCAGCTGGATAGAGTACTCGGCTACGAACCGAGCGGTCGGAGGTTCGAATCCTCCCGGATGCACCATATTACTTGATATCGCTTTAGCAGCGATATCAAATCTGCAGTAAAGTAAGTTTCCCTGATGCATCCGTAGCTCAGCTGGATAGAGTACTCGGCTACGAACCGAGCGGTCGGAGGTTCGAATCCTCCCGGATGCACCATCTCTTACTTGATATCGCTTATCACGGTATCAGTATCGGCAGTAAAGCAAGTTTCCCGATGCATCCGTAGCTCAGCTGGATAGAGTACTCGGCTACGAACCGAGCGGTCGGAGGTTCGAATCCTCCCGGATGCACCATCTCTTACTTGATATCGCTTATCACGGTATCAGTATCGGCAGTAAAGCAAGTTTCCCGATGCATCCGTAGCTCAGCTGGATAGAGTACTCGGCTACGAACCGAGCGGTCGGAGGTTCGAATCCTCCCGGATGCACCATCTTCTCCTAAATAACAGCGAAACTGTTGTTTCATGGTCTGCGAGATAATCGCGAACACCAGGGAGGATAACGTTGCTTCAGCAACGGCCCGCAGGGCGAACACGAGTGAGTAATCCTCCCGGATGCACCATCTTCTCCCTCCCTCTAAATCATTTCCACATACTCTCTGAACACCCCTCAATTCGCTGTCAGCGACAAAATCAATCAATTACGATAAAATAACGTCTGGTCACTCGGCTTGTGAGAAGACGATGTACGAACGTTATGCGGGTTTGATTTTTGATATGGATGGTACCATCCTGGATACCGAGCCTACGCATCGTAAGGCGTGGCATGAGGTATTGGGGCATTATGGACTACGGTTTGATGAACATGCCATGGTCGCCCTCAATGGCTCCCCAACGTGGCGTATTGCGCAGTCGGTAATTGAATTGAACCATGCCGATCTTGATCCTCATGCACTGGCACGTGAAAAAACCGACAAGGTGAGAAGCATGCTGCTGGATAGCGTCCAGCCTTTGCCGTTGGTTGATGTCGTGAAAGCCTGGCATGGTCGTCGTCCTATGTCGGTAGGTACGGGTAGTGAAAGCGCAATTGCAGAAGCGCTGCTCGCTCACCTTGGTCTGCGTCGCTATTTTGATGCTGTAGTCGCAGCCGATCACGTACAGCACCATAAACCGGCTCCTGATACGTTTTTGCTTTGTGCCGAACGTATGGGGGTTGTTCCGGCTCGTTGCGTCGTGTTTGAAGATGCCGATTTTGGAATACAGGCGGCGCATGCCGCGGGAATGGATGCCGTGGATGTCCGGTTATTGTGAGTGATGGACTGTCGCTCCTGTCACTGTTTGCCAGCAGTTTTCTCAGTGCCACGCTATTACCCGGTAATTCTGAAGTTGTTCTGGTTGCTTTGTTGGTCTCCGGGGTCAGTCATCCCTGGGTCTTAGTCTTAACAGCAACAATGGGTAATAGCCTTGGAGGGTTAACTAACGTTATCCTTGGGCGTTTCTTTCCATTGCGTAAAACATCGCGCTGGCAAGAAAAAGCCACTGGCTGGCTGCGGCGCTATGGCGCTGTCACACTATTATTAAGCTGGATGCCGGTTGTGGGGGATTTGCTGTGCCTGTTAGCCGGGTGGATGCGCATCTCGTGGGGCCCAGTTCTCTTTTTCTTATGCCTTGGCAAGGCGCTGCGCTATGTTGTTGTCGCAGCGGTTACGACACAAGGCATTATGTGGTGGCACTAATTGTGTTGTGGGATAGCCTTCAGGGTAACCAATACCATTATGCTAATTAAAACGATTTTGACAGGCGGGAGGTCAATTTGATCCCGGACGTATCACAGGCGCTGGCCTGGCTGGAAAACCATCCTCAGGCATTAAAGGGGATTCAACGTGGTCTGGAGCGCGAAACGCTGCGTGTTAATGCAGATGGGTCATTAGCAACGACAGGCCATCCTGAGGTGTTAGGCTCAGCGCTAACGCATAAGTGGATAACCACTGACTTTGCCGAAGCATTGCTGGAGTTCATTACTCCACCCGGTGACGACATTGAGAAAATGCTCACGTTCATGCGCGACTTACATCGTTATACCGCCAGAAACCTTGGCGACGAGCGTATGTGGCCGTTGAGCATGCCTTGCTATATTGCCGAAGGTCAGGATATCGAACTGGCGCAGTATGGTTCGTCGAATACCGGTCGCCTGAAGACGCTGTACCGTGAAGGCCTCAAAAACCGCTATGGCGCGTTGATGCAGACAATCTCGGGCGTCCACTACAACTTCTCGCTGCCTATGGCTTTCTGGCAGGCGAAATGCGGTGTAACCGAAGGTGAGGATGCTAAAGAGAAGATCTCCGCGGGCTACTTCCGTCTGATCCGCAACTACTACCGTTTTGGTTGGGTGATCCCGTATTTGTTTGGTGCCTCTCCGGCCATTTGTTCCTCATTCCTGCAAGGAAAACCAACAACTCTGCCGTTTGAAAAAACCGACTGTGGGATGTATTACCTGCCGTACGCAACGTCGCTGCGCCTGAGTGACTTGGGCTATACCAATAAGTCGCAAAGCAATCTCGGAATTACGTTTAACGATTTGCATGAGTATGTGGCAGGATTAAAGCGCGCGATTAAGACGCCTTCCGAGGAGTACGCGGCGATCGGTCTGGAGAAAGACGGTAAGCGTCTGCAAATCAACAGCAACGTTCTGCAGATTGAAAATGAGCTGTATGCGCCTATTCGCCCGAAACGCGTCACTCGTCGTGGAGAAACGCCATCAGATGCGCTTCTGCGTGGCGGTATCGAGTACATCGAAGTACGCTCGCTGGATATCAATCCGTTCTCGCCTATCGGCGTGGACGAGCAGCAGGTGCGCTTCCTCGATCTGTTTATGGTCTGGTGTGCGCTGGCTGATGCCCCGGAAATGAGTAGCGATGAATTGCTGTGTACGCGTAAAAACTGGAATCGCGTGATTCTCGAAGGGCGTAAGCCTGGGCTGACGTTAGGTATTGGCTGTGAAACAGCCCAGTTCCCGCTGCCTAAGGTTGGGAAAGATTTGTTCCGCGATCTGAAACGCGTGGCACAAACGCTGGACAGCATCGATGGAGGAGAGGAGTATCAGAAGGTCTGTGATGAACTGGTTGCCTGTTTTGACAATCCTGAACTGACTTTCTCTGCCCGGATCCTACGGTCTATGATTGATGAAGGCATTGGCGGCACGGGCAAAGCGCTGGGTGAGGCATACCGAAATCTGCTGCGTGAAGAGCCGTTAGAAATAGTGCAGGAAGCTGAATTTATTGCTGAAACCGAGGCTTCAAAGCGTCGTCAGCAGGAGATCGAAGCGGCTGATACTGAGCCGTTTAGCGTGTGGCTGGAAAAGCACGCTTGATACAAAAGAAAAAGGCCACTCGGGAGTGGCCAAAATTTCATCTCTGAAAACAGGGATGATGATAACAAATGCGCGTCTTTCATATACTCAGACTCGCCCCGGAACAAAGAGTTCAGATTATTTTTAAAAAATTTATCGGAGGTGGCTAAATGCCGTTGTTAGATAGTTTTACTGTCGATCACACCCGGATGGAAGCTCCCGCGGTCCGGGTTGCAAAAACGATGAACACCCCGCATGGCGACGCAATCACCGTGTTTGATCTGCGTTTCTGCATTCCGAACAAAGAAGTGATGCCTGAGAAAGGTATCCATACGCTGGAACACCTGTTTGCAGGTTTTATGCGTAACCACCTTAACGGTAACGGCGTTGAGATTATCGATATCTCTCCGATGGGATGCCGTACCGGCTTCTACATGAGCCTGATTGGTACGCCGGACGAACAGCGTGTAGCCGACGCGTGGAAAGCGGCAATGGCGGACGTGCTGAAAGTACAGGATCAGAACCAGATCCCGGAGCTGAACGTTTACCAGTGCGGTACGTATCAGATGCACTCTCTTAGCGAAGCACAGGATATCGCGCGTCATATTCTGGAGCGTGATGTACGCGTGAACAGCAATGAAGAGCTGGCGCTACCGAAAGAGAAACTGCAGGAACTGCATATTTAGTCTTATTGATTAGCTGTTCTAGTATTTATATTAACCCCGGTTTATGTCCGGGGTTTTTTATTGCTTAATATAATGTGTGCTTATTATATTTGCGGCGAGAATACATTTTAATTTAAGTGATGCCTGACCTGTCGAATAATAAAGTGTGATCTGGTAAACAGAAAGAGGCGGGTAATTAACGATGCCAGAGTGTATTGATCACATAAACTAAAAAACATAAATAATTAATAGAAAAACATAATGGAATGCGCCAGATATCCGGGTAATAACAAGACTCTTTTAATAGCCGGTAGATAGGGTTTTTATCAAATCTTATCTGGTATACATTAAACTTTAGGGATGAAAATGAAGGCTAAATATTTGGCGCTGATGATCGGTGCTTGCTTTTCTCATAACCTTTGGGCAGCAAATAATATCACTATTGAGCAGCGTCTGGCTGAACTGGAGCAACGTGTTGTTAATGCCGAAAAACGGGCATCCGATGCTGAGGCGCAAATTCGCTCGCTGAAGGAGCAGCAGGTCACCGCTACGCCGACGGTGAATGTCCAGTCTGCCGAGCCGATTGCAGCAGGTGAAACTCCGCCTAAGCTGACATTATCCGGCTTCAGTGATATTAAGTTCTATGGCGATGTCGAATTTAATATGGATGCGGCAAGCCGTTCCGGTAGCCTGACATCGACGAGAACGTCAGCGAATAAAGATTGGGCACCAGGAACCAATGAACGCTGGGATATTAACGGACGCCTGTTGCTGGGCTTTGACGGCTACCAGCGGAGGGACAACGGTAATTTTGCAGGGTTCTCGGTACAGCCTCTGGCGGACTTGACCGGAAAAATGAACCTCGATGATGCCGTTTTCTTCTTTGGTCGTGAGAATGACTGGAAAATTAAGGTTGGTCGTTTTGAAGCCTACGATATGTTCCCGCTGAATCAGGATACGTTTGTTGAATATTCGGGGAATACAGCGAACGATCTCTACAGTGACGGTTACGGCTATATCTATATGATGAAAGAAGGACGGGGACGTAGCGACAGCGGGGGTAACTTCCTGCTGAGCAAAACCATCGACAACTGGTATTTCGAAGTTAACACATTGCTGGAAAATGGCAGTACGTTATATACCGAGAAGCAGTACCACGGAATGGATTTAACCAACGATAAAAACGTGGCTTACGTCCGTCCGGTTATCGCCTGGCAAAACGGGCGTTTTTCAACGGCGATAGCGATGGAAAGTAACGTCGTTAACAACGCCTACGGCTATTACCAAAATGGGACGTGGATCGTTCAGTCAGATCGTACGGGCTATGGTTTTACCATGACCTGGAATGGTCAAAAAACGGACCCGGAAGATGGCGCAGTGATTAACCTGAATACCGCCTATATGGATGCGACCGATGAGACAGATTTTACCGCTGGGGTGAATGCGTTGTGGCATCGATTTGAACTGGGTTATATCTATGCGCATAACAAAATCGAAGCCTTCAATGCTACCAATATCGATGCCGTTTGTGAGGATGATTGCTGGATCACCGATCCCGGCAATTATGACATTCACACTATTCATGCCTCATATTTATTCCCCAATGTGATGGATATGAAAAACTTTAACATCTATCTTGGTGCCTATGCTTCATGGGTAGAGGCCAATCCGACTAATGGTGATAACAGCGAAGATGCGCGTTACGGCGGGCGTCTGAGATTCAAATATTACTTCTGATTGTAGGTCTAATAAAAAAGGGATCCGCAGATCCCTTTTATCAGATAGTTAGTGTGCGCCACCACCACCGCCGCCCGCACCGAAGGGAGGTTTGGCGAACCACACCAGGCCAAGCAGGACCAGGAATATCCCCGCCGACATCCAGAAGATTTCGTTAGCGGAAATAATCAGCCCCTGATTGGTGATCTGCTGAGCTATCCAACCTGAAGCCTGCTGGTGCGTCATCCCTAAATCCTGCAGCTTATCGTACATAGCCTGTGCATTTGGGTTGTAGGGGTTAACAGATTCCGTTAGCTGAGCATGGTGCAGCGACTCGCGGTTCGTCCACATTGTCGTCGTAATCGATGTGCCAATGGAACCTGCCAGCGTTCGCGTAAAGTTCGACAAGCTGGATGCCGCCGCCAGACGCTCTGGAGGTAAGCCGGACAGCGTAATGGTGGTTAGCGGCATAAAGAAGCAGGCTACCGCGAACCCCTGAATAAACTGCGGCCAGGCCGACGCGCCAAAGTCCATACCCGGCTCGAACGTCCACGCACGCCAGTAGAAACAGACGGCGTACATTATAAAACTGAACGTCACCAGCCGACGCATATCCAGCTTGTGCGCGAAGCGGCCGATAATCGGCGACAGGATCACCGGAATCACCCCAACGGGCGCTGATGCCAGACCAGCCCAGGTTGCCGTATAGCCGTATACCTCCTGCAACAGCTGCGGCAGCAGGACGATTGCGCCGAAGTAGAGCATATAGGCCAGACTGATACACAGACAGCCGATGGTAAAGTTGCGCGACTTAAACAGCGAAAGATCGACAATGGGGTGCTCGTCGGTAAGCTCCCAGACGATCAGGAAGCTGATAGCAACCACGGCGACCACTGTCAGGATGATAATCTCCTGCGAGGCGAACCAGTCCAGCTCTTTGCCGCGGTCGAGCATAATCTGCAAACTGCCGATACCGATGACCAGCAGTGCCAGACCAATGGCGTCAATGCGCCGTTGCTCGGTTTTGGTTTCCCGACCGCGCAGGGTTTGCAGGGTCATCAATACCACCACAGCCCCGATAGGCACGTTGATAAAAAATATCCAGCCCCAGTGATAGTTGTCGCTGATATAGCCCCCAAGAATAGGACCACATATCGGGGCAACAATCACCGTCATCGACCATAGCGCGAGGGCGATGGAACGCTTGGCGGGTGGATAGTTATTCAGCAACAGGCTCTGTGACAGCGGAATTAATGGACCGGCGACAATACCCTGGATTACGCGGAAGAAAATCAGCATGTTCAGGCTGGTGGACATCCCGCATGCCCATGACGCAATGACGAAGGCGATAGTTGACCACATAAAGAGTCTTACTTCGCCAAAGCGTTTTGCCAGCCAGCCGGTGATCGGAATAGAGATAGCGTTCGCCACCCCGAATGAGGTGATCACCCAGGTCCCCTGGCTCAGTGAAGAGCCGAGGTTCCCGGCGATAGTGGGGATCGCCACGTTAGCAATGGTGGAGTCCAGCACCTGCATGAATGTCGCCAGGGACAGCGCGATCGTCATAATGACGAGCTGCGCGCCTTCCAGCGGTTTTTGCTGTTGCATCACACGCACCTTTGAATTAGCCCGCGTTGGCCCGCACGATCTCTTCGATCATCTTATTGACCGGAGCAAGGTTGATTTCACGTGCATTACTTTCTGATACCGGCGTGGTACGAACCTGGCTTGCCAGAATTTGTCCGTCACGATTTGAGGTATCTACCGTAACCAGCGTAGACAAACCAATACGTAATGGATGCTGTGCCAGTTGCTGTGCATCCAGTTCGATACGTACCGGCAGACGCTGGACGACTTTGATCCAGTTGCCGGTTGCGTTCTGCGCTGGCAGCAGGGAGAAGGCGCTGCCCGTACCCATATCGAGACCGACAACTTTACCGGTATATTTTACGTCATCGCCGTAAATATCGCTGATAACGGTCGCCGGTTGGCCGATACGCATGTGCGCGAGCTGTGTTTCTTTGAAGTTGGCATCTACCCACAGGTTAGTGGCCGGAACAACCGCCATCAGCGGTGTGGTTGGGCTAATTTGTGCACCAGGCTGTACGGCGCGACGGGATACATAACCGGTCATTGGGCTGACAATTCTGGTACGTTCCAGCGCCAGCCAGGCATTGCGCACTTCGGTAGCAGCCTGTTGCACAGCGGGTTGATCTTCCAGCTTGCTACCCAGAATCATCGCCTGGTTAGCATTATATTGTTGGATCGCGACATCAAGCTGGGCCTGAGCGCTGGCGACGGCATCACGAGCGTGTTGCAGCTCTTCGCGGCCAATCAGGTTGGCATTGCCCAGCGGAACTCGGCGATTAAAGTCGCTTTGTGCCTGCGCCAGTGCGGTTTTCTGCACTTCAATGCTTGCCTGTAACTGCTTGCTGTTGATCATCAACTGGTGCGTCTGACGCACGCTGGAAGCCAGCGCAGTTTTGGCTTTTTCAAATGCCTGCTTTGCGTCCGTCTGGTCGAGGGTGACCAGCACATCGCCTTGTTTTACAAAGTCAGTGTTATCAGCCCAGACTTTCGTCACGCTGCCTGATACCTGAGCCATGATTTGAACCTGGTTCCCTGCCACGTACGCATCGTCTGTCTCTTCGACATGACGAAGTACTAAAAACCAATAAATCCCATATGCCACGGCAATGATAATAAAGAGCAAGGTCAGAAGGAGCAGCATACTTTTACGTTTGCCATTCTTCTTGACCGGTTGCTGCGGGGTTTGAGTCTCCGCATTTGCGCTCATGTTGTTCTCCACGATCTTATTTTTTTCACATCGGCTGAGCCGACCTGTTTATCAGACAGGCCAGCAGTATGCGTGCTGGCCTGTCGGTTTTTTCATTTATAAATCTGGATTTCTGAGCGAGTCGGCGCGTTAGCGCAGCGCTTCTAACACCGCGCCATCCTGCTCCATCTGATCAAGACGGGTCAGAAGTTTACGGGTAATTTGCTCAAGCTGATCTTTTTCGGTGGTGCTAAGAGACGACCAGAGCTGATGCAGGCAGTTATGCTGAGGCGGTAACACCTCTTGCAAAAAAGCATGGCCTTTCTCGGTCAATTGCAGATGCAGACAGCGGCGATCGTTATCGCTTTCACGACGTTCGATCCAGCCACGTTTTTCTAACTCATCCGCAATGCGGGTAGCGTTAGTGCGTGACGAGCCAAGCGCGCAACTCAGTTCAGAAGGCTGAATACTGTGGTTTTCCTGAGACTCCAGCGTAATCAACGCCATAAACAACGTCTCGTTAATCCCTTGAGCTTTCAGCATCTTATTGCGGTTTTCCAGCAGCTTGCCCTGCATGTGCATGCATAGGCGAGTCAGAAGCACTTCCTGATAAGGGAACTCTTCGTAGCGGCTGGCGCGAAATTTTAGCATTTGTTCAATGGGCGTAAACGAACTATCCATTTGGGTATAACCTCATTAATTTCAGCCGATATAGTAACGACAGTGACAAATAAAGTAAATGTATTATTTCTTTAAAATGATTGTTTTTATCTATAAGCCAACAAGCATTTTCCAGGCTAATCCATAGCCCAGAGCACTCAGTAAAGTTGGAATGATGATGCTGCGGGTCTTATAGAAGCTTGCGCCCAGTATGACAAACCCCACCAGCGTAGGCACGAACCGACGAGCGTCGTGCATCACTTCTGGCGCGGTAGACACCACCAGCAGGGCGCAAATAGATGCAATGCCAATAGTGTCGAGTAATATGCCCGTCGCGCCGCGCTTCGTCGGGCGAACATTGCCCACCCCAAGACGGAGTGGCAAATAGCGAAAACAGTAATTAACGCAGCCGACCAACAGGCCAAGTAGCAGAACCTCATAGCTCATCAGGACCTCCCTGCCAAAATGACTGGATGAGCGCCGTCAGGCATCCGCAGACAATACCTGCAAGGATAGCGGCAGGTATGGAAAACAGCATGACGCCAGCCAGCGCCCCGGCCAGGGAGGCAGTCACGCAGAGCGCTTGTTTACGTTGGAATGACGCGAGCAGGAAGCTCATAAACAGCGCCGGGAGCATGAATCCCAGTGCCGCTTCAACCGCCGGGTAATCCTTGAGTAAACCACTGCCGGAAAACGCGCCGATCACCGTACCAAACACCCAGGAGGCCCAGGAGCACAGTGCGATGCCGATCATCCAGTTTTCACTCCAGCGCCGATTATCCCGGACCAGTTTTGCCGTTGCGGCGGCAAAGACTTCATCGGTAAGGCCAAAAGCCCACAGTGCACTTTTGGGTTTACTCAGTCGCTGGGCTATTCGGCTGCGCAGGGAAGGGCCGTACAAAACATGGCGGACATCCATGGCCATGACGGTAAGGGCGGCGACCCACAGCGAACTGCCCGCAGCGAGCATGGTGGTAATGACAAACTGGCTGGCTCCCGCATAGATAATGCAGGAGAAAAAGACGCTTTCACCCGGCGTAAAGCCAAGGCGAGTGGCATTGAGACCAAATGCAAAAGCGACCGGAATATAGCTGATGACTATTGGCAGGCTGTCTTTGAATCCTTCCGTTAACGTTGCCGAACAGGATTCAGACTGGGGTACAGGGCTTTCCATAGGGTTATAGGTTTCATTACCGAAATTAATATAACTTGGCTCAATGAGTTATAACCTTAGCAGACTGATGGGCTCCTTAACACCCTGTGGAGCCCAATCAGCGGTAAACATGCACTATACGCTTAATTTACGGCTTCCTGACGGTGAAAACCTCGCCACCAGACCACCAGGTTGAGTACGGCAACGGTCGTACCCGCCAGACAAACGCCAGCCCACCCGGCATGCTGCCAGGCGGAGGCTGAAATTAGCGAACCTGCCGCTCCGCCAATAAAATAGCTGGTCATGTATCCGGCGGTCAGGCGATTACGCGCATCCGGATGAATGTGATAGATAACCGTCTGGTTGGTGATGTGTACTCCCTGAACGGTGAGGTCCAACACCAGAATGCCGATAATCAGCATGGGGACGGAAGTGTGCCCAAGCCAAATAGCAAGCCAGGAGAGCAGCAGTAATAGCAGCCCCATAGTTGTGGTCAGGTGGGATTTACCCTTATCGGCAAAACCGCCTGCCGGACGTGCGCCTAATGCACCTGCGGCACCCGCCAGACCGAACAGACCAATCATGCCTTCTGAATAGTTAAACGGCGGTGCGGCGAGCAAAAACGCCATTGATGTCCATAGGATACTGAAATTGGCAAAGGTCAGACAGCCCAGCATCGCGCGGGTACGCAGCAGTTTATCGTGGATAAACAGGCTGAATACCGAACCCAGAAGTTGCGGGTAGTTAAGATGCGTTTCTGATTTCATCTTCGGCAGACCGCGCCACAGCGCAATCGCCATCAGCGCCATTAATACCGATGCCACCCAAAACACGGTGCGCCAGCCGCCCAAATTGGCCAGTAATCCCGCTACGGTGCGTGCCAGCAGAATGCCCAACAGCAGTCCGCTCATAATCGTGCCGACAACTTTACCGCGCTTGTCTGGCGTGGCAAGTGTCGCCGCCAGCGGAACTAAAATCTGTGCGACTACCGAGAACAGTCCGGTCAGAGCGGTGCCGAGGATCAGCATACCCAGTGACTGACTGCTGGCGGTAATCAGCATGCCACCAGCCGCGAGCAACGTCATGGAGACGATCAGCATCCGACGTTCGAACATATCGCCAAGCGGGACTAAAAACAGCAGACCAGCGGCGTAGCCGAGTTGGGCCGCGGTGACGATAAACCCTGCGGTACTGGCAGATAGCGAAAAGTTGCGCGCAATGGTATCAAGCAGCGGTTGCGCATAATAGTTACTGGCGACGGCAAGGCCGGTGGCGATAGACATTAACAGGATCAGCGAAGGGCTAAGTCCCTGAGTGGTTTTCGTCATTGTTTTCAACTGAGTAATGGGTTGCAGAAAACAATCATAACGGAAGTGATTAAATGTTGCTGATTTGTTGAGTGATGGATTGTGCGATTGGGGGAAGGAGGATAGGCCGGATTAGGTGCATCGCGCCACCATCCGGCATTTATGCGGTTACAGGCCTGATGGCGCTACACTCATCAGGCCTGTGAGTGGATTATTTCTGCGCGGCCAGCGCTTCGTTCACCCAGCCGTCAAACTGCTGCTGGTGGGCTTTGATCCAGCCGTCAACGTGACCCTGCACGTCGGCTTCAGACGCTTTCCCGTCGTGCATCATTGCGTTCTGTGCGTTGATATCCGCCAGCGGCAGCTTCATGATGGCAAACAGTTTCGCCGCAGCCGGGTTTTTCTCCGCCCAGGCTTTATTGGCGACAATATGCATAGTGTTCACCGGGAAGCCGTAGTTGGCACCGTTTGGCAGTTTGGTATCAATATCTTTCTGCTCGCCTGGCAGGGAAGAGAACGGTACCTGCAGCCAGACCACATCTTTACCCGGCTTCATTACGTCGCTGACCCAGTACGGTGTCCAAGTGTAGTAAAGAATGGGTTTACCTTCTTTGAAGCGGGTAATGGTGTCGGCCATCATCGCCGCATAGTTACCGTGGCTGACCTCGACGGTTTTTTCCAGATCGAAAGCTTTGTTCTGGTGGTTGATTACTGCTTCACAGCCCCAGCCCGGTGAACAGCCCATCATATCGGCTTTTCCGTCACCGTTGGTGT
The DNA here is from genome assembly GCF_030332945.1 of Citrobacter sp. Cpo037. Taxonomy (NCBI): domain Bacteria; kingdom Pseudomonadati; phylum Pseudomonadota; class Gammaproteobacteria; order Enterobacterales; family Enterobacteriaceae; genus Citrobacter; species Citrobacter sp. Cpo037. The sequence continues at coordinate 48,809 of NZ_JAOWGW010000073.1, read as the reverse complement.
CAAAGATTTTAGCGATCTTCGGATCTTTTAACTGGGCGATATTGGTGATTTTATACTGCTCAGCGGTTTTCTTGTCGATCAGATAACCCTGTGCGGCACCTGTAACGAATACCCCCTCGCGATAAAACTTTTTGTCTCCGCCCGCAGCGGCGTACATATCATCATGTAGCGGCTGCCAGTTCACGGCGGTAAAAGTTGCATCGCCAGAGGCAATGGAGGTATAGCCGACGTTGTAGTCAACTTCGCTGGTTTTGTTAACGGTGTAACCCAGTTTCTCCAGCGCACGGGCGACTAATTGCGTCTGGAAGGATTCTTCAGAGATAGTGCTCTGGATTGGCTGTACGGTGATGCCTTTGCCCGGCAGGTCGGCAGCGAAAGTGCTGGTGGAGACAAGGGTGGCAAACGCTGTGGCAATAATTACTTTCTGTCGCATCGTTGTTCCTTATTACACTTCATCCTGAATGATTTTGTGCAAGTTAATGAATTGTAGGCCCGGTAAGCATGCGCCACCGGGCAACGGGTGAATTACTTCGTGAATGGGCGAGTGATAAGCCCAATGGGACCGGTGGTGTACCAGCGACGGTTGCCACGACTACGCGAGTCGCGACCAACGGCCTGCGTCAGGCGATCCAGGATGATGGCGAGGATCACAATCCCAACCCCGCCGACGGTGGCAAGCCCCATATCCAGACGACCGATTCCGCGCAGAACCATCTGGCCCAGTCCGCCGACGGCAATCATCGACGCGATGACGACCATTGAGAGCGCCAGCATCAGCGTCTGGTTAACCCCAGCCATAATGGTGGGCATTGCCAGCGGGAGCTGCACTTTAAACAGCATCTGACGCGGGCTGGCGCCAAACGAGCGCGAGGCTTCAATCAGATCGGCTGGCACCTGGTTAATCCCCAGAATAGTCAGACGCACGATTGGCGGCAGGGCGAAGATAATCGTCACCACTACGCCCGGGACGTTACCAATACCGAACAGCATGACAATCGGCACCAGATAGACAAACGCGGGTGTGGTTTGCATGGCGTCCAGCAGCGGGCGAACAATTTTTGCTGCCCGTGGACTGCGCGCCAACCAGATTCCCATCGGCAGACCGATAACCACGCAGAACAGCAATGCGGTCAACACCAGCGCCAGGGTTATCATGGCCTGCGACCACGCGCCGATGGCACCGATGGCAATTAAGGAAATCAGCGTAGCAACGCCCATCCCCACGCCGGAAATCTGCCAGGCAATCAGCGCGAACAGGATAATCGCTACCGGGGCTGGCATACCTAACAGCAGCTGTTGAAAGCCGTTGAGAATGTAATCCACCGGGACACGAATGCCCTGGAAGACCGGACGGAAATGGGTAACGACCCAGTCGATCCCCTCTGTGACCCAACTGTCCAGCGGGATCAGCGTTTTATGGAACGGATCCATAATATTGAAATGCTCTGGTGCCGGCGCGGGTGCACTGGTCAGCCAGTCCGCGCCACCGCCGTCAGTGGGCGCGCCTGATGGCGTACTCCATGCATCGGCATTTTGTGCGGCACTGTCGGCCGCTGGTGTGGTGTCCCACGGATTAGTTTGATCAGCCATTGTTTACCCCCTCACGATCTAAAGCCTGTAACAGCATGCGTTTTGAAATGACGCCCACATACTGCTGTTCCTCATCTACAACCGGCACCGCGCACGGGGCCTGACCGACATGAGAAAGCAACTCGCTGAGAGGGGTTTGTGCATCTACGGCTAACGGCTCATCGATCAATGCCGCTTCAATACCTTGCGCCTGACTTAACGCTGTTTTTAATGAGTCGATAGAGACAACGCCAACGAATTTATTGCCGCGTTCGATCACGTAACCATATTCGCGATCTTTGTCCTGCAATAATTGCAGCGCTGAACGTGGACCCACCCCGGGCGTTTTACGAATTAAACCCTCGGGGCTACGGCGTGAAATATCTTTCGCACTGAAGACCTGGCTAATATCAACGCCGCGGAAGAAGGTGCGTACATAATCATTGGCTGGATTATTCAGGATTTCATCCGGCGTGCCGACCTGGACCACTTCACCGTTTTGCATAATGGCAATTCTGTCGCCAATACGCATAGCTTCGTCGAGGTCATGCGATATAAAGACCACGGTGCGTTGATGCTTCGCCTGTAGTTTTACCAGCTCATCCTGCATCTCAGTACGAATTAATGGGTCGAGGGCTGAGAAGGCCTCATCCATTAATAAGATGTCAGGGTTAATGGCTAATGCGCGGGCGAGGCCTACACGCTGGCGCATCCCTCCGGAAAGTTCATCCGGGTAGCCGTGAGCATAATTCTCCAGACCAACCTGACGCAGCGCATCTAACGCTTTTTCACGACGTTCATCCGCACCTACGCCGGCTAATTCCATACCGAATGCCGTATTGTCGAGAACCGTCATGTGCGGCATCAGGGCAAAGGACTGGAACACCATCGCAATCTTTTTTCTGCGCACCTCGCGAAGCTCAGCATCGGATATTCGGGCGATGTCTACGCCGTCAATCAATACCTGTCCGCGGGTGGGTTCAATCAGGCGATTGAGAAGGCGTACCATTGTGGATTTACCCGAACCGGATAATCCCATGATGACAAATATCTCGCCTTCTTCAATGGCCAGACTGGCGTTCTTAACGCCAAGCGATAGCCCCGTTTTATCCAGAATCTGCTCTTTTGAAAGTCCTTTTTCAATATATTTGAAGGCTCTCTGGGGATGCTCTCCAAATATCTTATAGAGATTTTTAACTTCTAATTTAATTGCCATGCAATAGAATGATTCCTGTTATTTGTTTATATCGATATATTACCTGATGGAAATAGTGACCTTTTTCTACCCTAACATACTGAGAATCTGAGACAACCCTGAATTTGGTTGTGGCATGAATATTGCCGAAGGCCAGGCGGCGGGACTTCCCGTGATATAAGGGCTGAGCGCGAATGCGGGCGGGTTAATATTTTTTGTAAATGCCAATGAAAAATCGCCTGAATTGCTGGAATGCAGGCGAATAATGCGGCTGATATTGAGTGTAGATCACACAATTATATTTGCACGACAAAAGTGTGATCCTGTTAAAATATTTCCGCGAAAAATGTACGGTATTTCCCGCAGAATTGATTGCTAGAAATTCCAGTCGTCGTCTTCGGTTTCGACTGCTTTTCCCATCACATAGGATGAGCCAGAACCCGAGAAAAAATCGTGGTTTTCATCAGCGTTGGGCGACAGCGCGGCAAGGATTGCCGGGTTAACCTCCGCCATTTCAGGTGGAAATAGCGCCTCATACCCCAAATTCATTAATGCCTTATTGGCGTTGTAGCAAAGGAAGGCTTTGACGTCATCCACCCAGCCTGTTTCTGCATACAATTCTTCCGTATAGCGCGCTTCGTTATCATACAATTCCATCAGCAGATCGAAGGCAAAGTTCTTTAACTCCTCGCGTGCGGACTCGGAAATATGCTCCAGACCTTTTTGATATTTATAACCAATGTAATACCCATGAACGGCCTCATCACGAATAATCAGGCGAATAAGATCGGCTGTATTGGTCAATTTTCCGCGGCTGGAAAAATACATCGGTAACCAGAAGCCGGAATAGAACAGGAAGGATTCCAGAAACACGCTGGCAATTTTCTTCTTCAACGGTTCGTCGCTGGCGTAATGTGCCAAAACGATCTGCGCCTTGCGCTGGAGTGGGATATTTTCTTCACTCCAGGCGTAAGCTGCATCCACATCTTTGGTCTGGCAAAGGGTGGAGAAAATAGAGCTGTATGAACGGGCGTGCACCGCCTCCATAAAGCTGATATTCGACAGCACCGCCTCTTCATGCGGTGTTAACGAATCAGCCATTAACGCTGGTGCTCCGGCAACATTCTGAATGGTGTCGAGCAGCGTCAGCCCGGTAAAAACGCGGATTGTTAGCTGCTGTTCGGCGGCGTTCAACGTTTGCCAGGCCGGAATGTCATTGGAGAGCGGGACCTTTTCCGGGAGCCAGAAGTTACTGGTCAGACGGTTCCATACCTCAAGATCTTTATCATCCTCAATCTTGTTCCAGTTGATGGCGCTCACGCGGGATAATGTCATTTTCTCCTCCTTACAGCGCGCATGACACGCAGCCTTCTATTTCGGTGCCTTCCAGCGCCAACTGGCGTAGTCGGATGTAGTACAGGGATTTGATGCCCTTACGCCAGGCGTAAATCTGCGCTTTATTGATATCACGCGTGGTGGCGGTATCGGGGAAAAAGAGCGTCAGTGAAAGCCCCTGATCGACATGGCGTGTTGCTTCTGCGTAGGTATCAATGATTTTTTGTGGACCGATCTCATAGGCATCCTGATACAAGGCCAGATTCTCATTGGTCATAAACGGGGCAGGGTAGTAAACGCGCCCGGTTTTACCCTCTTTGCGAATCTCCACTTTCGACACGATCGGGTGAATGCTTGACGTGGCATGATTGATGTAGGAGATAGAACCGGTGGGGGGAACCGCCTGTAAATTCTGGTTATAAATGCCGTAGCGCATCACATCTTCACGCAGCTGTGACCACATCTCGCGCGTCGGCAGCGTAATGCCGCTGGCGGCAAACAGCGTGCGAACCTTGTCGGTTTTTGGCTGCCAGTCGCCCTGCAGATACTGGTTAAAATATTCGCCGCTGGCGTAGCGCGACTGTTTGAATCCGGCAAAGGTTTGACCGCGCTCGCGGGCGATCTTCATTGACGTATTCAGCGCATGCCAGGTGATGGTGTAGAAATAGAGATTGGTGAAATCCAGCCCTTCCGGCGAACCGTAGGCGATCCCCTCCCGCGCCAGATACCCGTGCAGATTCATCTGCCCAAGACCAATTGCGTGCGACGCGCTGTTTCCGGTCTCAATCGAGGGCACGCTGCGGATATGGCTCATGTCCGAAACGGCGGTTAAGCCACGAACCGCCGTTTCCACGGTACGACCAAAGTCGGGTGAATCCATGGTATGGGCAATGTTTAACGAGCCGAGATTGCAGGAAATATCGTGCCCGGTCTGTGCGTAATTGAGATTTTCATCGTAGGTAGAGGCACTGTTAACCTGCAAAATCTCCGAGCACAGGTTGCTCATATTGATCCGACCGGCAATCGGATTGGCGCGATTCACCGTATCTTCAAACATGATGTAAGGATAGCCAGACTCAAACTGGATCTCGGCCAGCCGCTGGAAGAAATCGCGGGCGTTAATGAATTTTTTGCGCACACGTTCGTCGGCAACCAGTTCGTCATACCGCTCACTCACGGCGATATCACCGAACGGTTTGCCGTAAATCCGTTCCACGTCATACGGTGAGAACAGCGCCATTCGGGCATTTTCTTTCGCCAGTTGAAAGGTAACATCCGGGATCACCACGCCAAGCGAGAGCGTTTTGATGCGGATTTTCTCGTCGGCGTTTTCGCGCTTGGTATCGAGAAAACGTAAAATATCCGGATGGTGTGCGTGCAGATACACCGCCCCCGCACCCTGACGTGCCCCGAGTTGATTCGCATAAGAAAACGCATCTTCCAGCATTTTCATTACTGGGATCACCCCAGATGACTGGTTCTCAATGCGCTTTATGGGCGCTCCTGCCTCGCGCAGGTTGGAGAGTAAAAATGCCACGCCGCCGCCGCGTTTGGAGAGCTGAAGTGCGGAGTTGACCGCCCGACCAATAGACTCCATGTTGTCTTCAATACGCAACAGGAAGCAGGAGACCAGCTCACCGCGTTGCTGTTTGCCGCAGTTTAAAAAGGTTGGTGTGGCGGGCTGAAAGCGCCCGGAAAGCATTTCATCGGTCAGCTGCATCGCGAGCGTTTCATCGCCCTGCGCCAGCGTGAGCGCCACCATTGTGACCCGATCCTCAAAGTCTTCGAGATAGCGCTTACCGTCGAACGTTTTCAGCGTATAGCTGGTGTAGAACTTCCATGCGCCGAGGAACGTCTGGAAACGGAATCCGCTGGCGTGGGCGTGGTTGAATAGCTTCAGCACGAACGCGCGATCGTAGCGGGCTAACACGCTGGCATCGTAATAGCCTTCATCCACCAACGTTTCCAGGCGCTCCTGCTGGCTGGCAAACGCCATCGAGTTTGGGCGGACGTGGGAGGCAAAGAAAGCCTCCACCGCCTGATGGTCTTTGTCGAACTGAATGCGCCCGGCTTTATCGTACAGATTCAGCATGGCGTTCAGGGCGTGATAATCTAGCGTTGGCTGCATTACACGTTCTGCGGTTGTTGTTGCCAAAATTCGCTCACTCCTTTTCGAACGTTGTCGATATCGCTTTGGGTGCCCATCAGCTCAAAGCGATAGAGCCACGGCACGCCGCATTTTTGTGAGATGACATCACCCGCGCGACCGTAGGCGTCACCGAAATTACGATTGCCGGAGGCGATCACTCCACGGATTAACGCCCGGTTGTGCGTATCGTTTAAAAAGCGGATCACCTGTCTTGGGACCGCGCCAGCAGTGCCGCCGCCACCGTAGGACGGCACGATTAATATGTAAGGTTCGTCTACCCGGATCCGCTCGCGTTCGTTAAGCGGAATGCGGATGGCTGGCAGCCCCAGACGCTGCATAAAGCGGTGCGTATTTTCGGAGCTGCTGGAGAAGTAGACGAGCTGACTCATGCGCTGGCCACACGGTGTTCCGGATGCAGACGGTTGATCATGTCCGGGCGAAACCCTGACCAACTGGTTTCACCCGCGACCACGACCGGTAGCTGGCGAAACCCTTGATCGCGCAGGCTATCAGCCAAATCGGGTTGTAAATCGACGTTTACCATCTCAAAGTCAAAACCACGGCTTTCCATTGCCCGTTTGGTGGCGTGGCACTGAACACAGTTATTGCGAGTGTAAATAATAATGCGCATGATTCGTATTTCCATTTAAAAATAAAAGATCGGCGCGATAGAGGGCGTCGGGTTGTGTGTGTCCTGATAGGAGAGATACTAGATGTAGTTTTAAAAAGATTCAACCATACAAGATATGGGAATTTTAGATTGATGATGAGCTGGGTGATGAGCGTGGCGGGGGAAGTGATATGTACCATCGCAGGTTGCCGGATGACGACGCGTCGCGTCTAATCCGGCCTACAGGAAAGTACTTCCCGGGCCGGATAAGGCATTTATGTCGCCATCCGGCAGCGCAGAATCACATGCGCATCCCCACCGCCAGACGGTTAAAGCAGTTCATCAGGCTAATGGCAAATGTCAGGTCGCTAATTTCTTTCGCGCTGAAATGGTCGAGCAGCGGCAGATAAACGTCATCTTCGGCGTGAGTAGTGGCAATCTGGGTGACCGATTCGGCCCACGCCAGCGCCGCACGTTCCTGCTCGCTGAAGTGGTGACTCACCCGCCAGCCTGCCAGTGCGTCCAGTTTGGCCTGCGCAACACCGGATTTGCGCAGTGCTTTACTGTGCATTTCCAGACAAAAGGCGCAGCCGTTGATTTGCGAAACCCGCAGGTAAATCAGTTCCGTCAACGTAGGTTCCAGCGCGCAGTTTTCCAGCGCTTGGCTTGCCTGAACCAGAGCGTTATAGATTTCAGGACTGAGTTCGTAATAGGGCTGGCGTAACATTGTCATGGTATTTCTCCTCGTTTGGATGACCCGCAATGTAGCACTATAATGGACTGCAACAGAGAGCCATATTGTTGCCAAAAAAGCAGACCATAAATGCCACGTTATCAGCAAATCGCCCGTCAGTTAAAAAACGCAATTGAGAAAGGCGAACTCAAGCCTGGCACCAGATTGCCCTCCAGCCGGACCTGGGCCCAGGAGCTGGGAGTATCACGCTCGACGGTGGAAAATGCCTATGCAGAGCTGGTGGCGCAGGGCTGGCTCGCGCGGCGTGGGCAGGCAGGAACGTTTGTCAGTGAGCAACTGCGACCAGAAAGGGCGCCTGCATCGCCTGCCATCTTCGCCGGAGAAAATCCCAGACCGCAACCTTTTCAGATGGGATTACCCGCACTCGATCTTTTTCCGCGTGAAGTCTGGGCACGGGTGATGGGACGGCGTTTACGCACCCAAACGCGTTTTGATCTGGCGGTGGGCGATGTATGTGGCGAACGGGTGTTACGCCAGGCAATTGTTGATTACCTGCGTGTTTCACGCAGCATTGAATGTCAGCCAGAACAGATTTTTATCACTTCAGGCTATGCGGCATCAATGACGTTAATCCTGCGCGCTCTGGCGCATCCCGGTGAGGGAATGTGGGTCGAAGATCCCGGTTTTCCGCTGATCCGGCCCGTGGTGGCTCAGGAACGCATTGAGTTGATGCCGGTAGCGGTGGATGCCGATGGTCTGGATGTCAGCGCCGGGATCCGTGACTACCCGCAGGCGCGTTTTGTACTGCTCACTCCCGCACATCAAAGTCCTCTGGGGGTAGCACTGTCTTTGGACCGTCGCCACCAGTTGCTGGAGTGGGCGACTCGCGCGCAGGCGTGGGTAATCGAAGATGACTATGACAGTGAATTTCGTTACCACGGTAAGCCGTTGCCGCCGCTAAAAAGTCTGGATGCGCCTCAGCGGGTGATTTATGCCGGAACGTTCAGCAAATCGATGTTTCCGGCTTTGCGTACGGCATGGCTGGTGGTGCCCCCGACTCAGGTCGATTATTTTCGTCAGCAGGCGGCGCTAACGGCCTGTAGCGTTCCGGTTTTATGGCAGCAAACGCTGGCAGATTTTATGCAAGACGGCCACTTCTGGCGGCACTTAAAACGTATGCGCCAGCATTATGCCGAACGACGACAATGGATGGAAAACGCCCTGACTGAACAAGGATTTAGCGTCATTCCTCAGGAAGGTGGGATTCAACTGGTGATGAGTGTAGACGGAGATGATATTGCGCTGGTGCGCAAAGCGAATCAGGCCGGGTTAGCGGTTCAGGCGCTAAGCCGCTGGCGAATAACGTCAGAAGGAAAGGGTGGAATATTGCTGTCATTTACCAATATCAGCTCGGCGGAAATGGCGCAACAGGCGGCCTACCAACTGAGGTTGGCGCTGACATAAATCTGTACGGTTCTTAAGATATTCATCTCATCGTGTTCACTCGTTTATGGACTTTTCTGAAAGCGTTGTTAATGCTGAATCAGGTAAGGTAAGCCCGCAGTAAAAGATAACGAGGAAAATAATATGTATTTACGACCTGATGAGGTGGCGCGCGTACTTGAAAAAGTGGGCTTTACCGTTGATGTAGTGACGCAGAAAACGTACGGCTATCGGCGTGGCGAAAATTATGTGTATGTTAATCGTGAAGCTCGCATGGGGCGTACCGCATTAATTATCCATCCCACGTTGAAAGAGCGTAGCTCTTCGCTGGCGGAACCGGCAACGGATATTAAAACTTGCGATCATTACCAGCAATTCCCGCTGTATTTAGCCGGAGAGACTCATGAGCATTATGGTATTCCGCACGGCTTTAGCTCGCGTATTGCGCTTGAACGTTATCTGAGCGGGCTGTTTGGCGACGTTAATTCTAACTAATAACGCGACTGGCAGTGCCAGTCGCGAAGAAGCGTGTCAGGCTTTAGCCTGATGATAGCTGCTGACCTTAAACAAGCGGCGGCAATAATCAAGAAAGTAGCCATAGACAGCGCCCATCAGCATTGACACCACGATGTTCGAACTTACTGCAGCTGTAATCTGATGCCAGTCTGCGCCAACCGTCAGCAGAATAATCACATACACCGGCGACTGGAAGGTGACATAAGCCAGCACATCCGCCAGATTTTTTGCCCATCCTGCCTGCGTGGCTTTACGGGCCGCGCGCATGAACAAATCACGATACATGCCGTATGGCCACGCGATCAGTATGTTGACAGGGATAGCGACTAATCTGGAATACAGCGACTGTTCGAAGCTCATTCCAGAAAGGAATATTTCGATCAACATGTTCACGACAGAACAATAAACAACCATCGCGAACGTGTCTGCTACTGCATGACGCAAGCGTGACTGCGGAGAGAACATGTTAATGCTCCTTGTAAAAAGGGGAAAAAAGGTTTTGAATACCTTAACTGCTAGTGATTTGTCTTGCTGCTTTCGCATTTTAATAGGATATCTGACTGGATAATAACTAGCAACTAGCTGAAAATTTTTATTTATTGTCTTTTTGTCGATAAAATGCTCTGCAATGGTTTGTTTTTTGTTCGTTTTGGTGTTTTCGTTGCTGTATTAATTAAAGTCTTTTTAGATCAAAGAGTTATTGTTGCTTGTTTTTCTGAATTTTTTGCGCTCCTTTTCTGAATGTTGACTGATGTGCAATATGTATACTCGTTGGTTCCACGAGATGCTGTGGCTTGTTTCTTAAGTGACGCGCTGAGATACCTTGCAGGTATATTCAAAGCTGCAATCAGGGTAATAGAATATATTGTCTGGGCGATAGCAGAATGGATGCTATAAATATCAGAGTTGGCTATTTGTTTAATGATAAACGAATAAATTAGACTGGAAATATAATAATCAGTTGCATACAATATTTAGAGTAATACCGTTTTTATGTTTTACGTTAAAGAGGTTTTGTTAATATGAGTTCAATGTTAAAAAACTTAAATAATATCCGCTCGCTGCGTGCAATGGCTCGTGAATTTTCCGTTGATGTACTGGAAGATATGCTTGAAAAATTCAGGGTAGTGACCAAAGAACGGCGCGATGAAGAAGAACAGCTACAGCGCCAACGTGCAGAACAGCAGGCAAAAATTAATGCCTTGCTGGCGCAGATGCAGGCAGACGGGATCAGCCCGGAGGAGCTGCTGAGCATAACACCTGCGACGGCACGTTCAGTTAAAAAACGCCAACCGCGCCCGGCGAAATATCGTTTTATCGATCTCAATGGTGAAACGAAAACATGGACCGGACAAGGTCGCACACCGAAGCCAATTGCCCAGGCGCTGGCTGCCGGTAAATCTCTTGATGACTTTTTGATCTAATTGCGAAGGCGGTGAGGAGATCCTCACCGCTTATTTTCAGCAAACGCCGAAATCACCCTCTTCGGTATATCGCGTGACATCAGCTGCTTTCAGCGTAAATTTATCACCGCTTTCATTACTGGCTTGTACCGCCACAATTTGATCGTCATTGACTTCAACAACCTTCAGTTTTGGACCGCCCATACGCGGTTGAACCAGATCGCCAGGTTTAAACATATTGTTGCGCTCCTTTATTTATCATTTATCGCAGAACTCACCATAGATCACGTCAACCGGCGGGTACAGTGCTGTTTCAATGATTACCGCTTAATGAGTACGTCGGTTCCAGGGCATGATGTCCAGTAATCGCGCCATACCGCAAAAGCCGGTCATGCCAGCGAGAATCAGCCCGGCGCCTACAAAACCGCTCAGCAGGAAGAAGGCGCTGCTAACGCTATAGCCCAGAATAACGCCGAGTAGGGCAAGGCTGCCTGCGGCTATCTGCACCTGACGCATCAGCGGTAACGGTTGTGAACTGTCTTTCGCCACCGGCAACCCTGCGGCTTTCCAGCCGTCAATTCCACCTTCCAGCAACCAGACCTGCGCGGGTGCGGCGATGGCGCTCAGTTTTGTTGCCGCATTTTGTGTACGTTTGCCTGACTGGCAGTGAAAAATCACCTGCTCGGCGCGTAAATTCGCTGGCAGCGATCCCTGCTCAAGCGCGGGTAATGGCGCCAGATGTGCCTCAGGAATATGCTCGTGCAGATACTCGTCAGCATCGCGGATATCAATCAGTTTTGCACCCTGCGCGACCAGTGCCTGCGCCTCGCGTGGGGAAATCATCCCAATAGTCATGATGGCTCCTTATGGGCAATACAGTGTTTTTAATGTGGCGATCAACGAATTCACAGCCGCATTTTTAATGGAGTAGAGGATGCGCTGAGCATCGCGCTGGCTTTCTATCAGACCTTCTTCACGCATACGCGCCAGATGCTGGGATGTGGCGGAAGGGCTAAGGCCGGTAACACGGGATAACTCACCCGCGCTGGTACCGGGTGAACCACAGAGCATGCACAAAATCAGCAACCGTTTCGGGTTACTCATCGCTTTTAGCAGGGCGGCAGCCTGTTCAGCGCTGGCCTGGAGTTGTTCAAGTTCAGTCATATGTATTTAAGCATGATCTAAATTAAGCGTATTCTAAAATAAGTAACCAACGTACGCCAGCGTAAAGAGCGTAAAGGAGGGTAAAACAGCCGCGGAATGCTGGCAGAGTTGGGTAGAATGGCTACTCTTAGAGATAAAATCTCTTTTTAAACAATGATTAATTTTTGCTTGTAGGGAGTGTGTATGGGTTTCTGGAGAATCGTTTTTACTATTATTCTGCCCCCGCTTGGCGTGCTGCTGGGGAAGGGATTCGGCTGGGCATTTATCCTCAATATCGTTCTGACGCTGCTGGGCTACATTCCTGGTTTGATCCATGCCTTCTGGATACAGACGCGTAACTAATTCCTTTCTACTACGGCGCTTTGGCGCCGTTTTCTTTGTGCCCCTTTCTCCTCTGCTACACTTTTGGGTGTTGATTGTTAATTACCGAGGTGGATATGGGACTCTTCAATTTTGTAAAAGATGCAGGTGAAAAACTGTGGGATGCAGTCACTGGAAACCATGACACAGCCGATCTGGCAAAAAAAGTGCAGGAACACCTGAACAAAACCGGCATCCCTGATGCGGATAAAGTGGACGTGCAAATTAACGAAGGCAAAGCCACTGTTTCTGGTGAGGGATTAAGTCAGGAAGCGAAAGAAAAAATTCTGATCGCGATTGGTAATATCTCCGGTATCGCCAGCGTAGACGATCAGGTTAAAACCTCTGCACCCGCGAGCGAAAGCCAGTTTTATACCGTGAAATCTGGGGATACCCTGAGCGCTATTGCCAAACAGGTTTACGGTAATGCCAACCTGTATAACCAGATATTTGAAGCGAATAAACCAATGCTGAAAAGCCCGGATAAAATCTATCCTGGGCAGGTTTTACGTATTCCGGAACAGTAATATTATTCAGGCTTATTGCGTCAGCAATTTACCGGACATAGCCTGTTGAATTATCGGAATCGGCGTCAGCAAGTGCTGGCGCATTAATTCGCTGGCGTGCGCGGCATCACGTGCCAGAATCGCTTCGGTCAGCGTCTTGTGCTGATCGTGTTTGTCTTCCAGCATTTCAACCGACAGCACCGTTTTACGTAGCCAGATAAACCGGTAGCGCGCCGCCAGAGAAAACAGCCGTTCACGCATTTGCAACAGATATTGTGAACCACAGCCGGCGACAATCGCCGAGTGAAACGCCTGGTGGCGCTGATCCCACTCGTCGAGCATCTGTTCGCTGGCGTCAATGGCCTCAAGCTTACTGAGCATATGTGCGCGCGCCAGAATTTCAGCTTCCCAGGCGTCGTCGCCGCGTTCAATGGCCAGCGCGACCAGCATGGCTTCCATATTGGCGCGGGCATCGAAAATATCGAGCAACTCCTGCTCTGACATCGGGGCGACACGATACCCTTTCTGATTAACCACCGTCACTAACCGCTCGGCAACTAACTGCGAAAGCGCTTCGCGCAGCGGTCCCACACCTAGCTCATAGCGTGAGGTTAGCAGGCTCATACGCAGTTTTTCATCAGGCTGATACACACCGCGGATGATGTCGTTCTTCAGCCAGCGGTATCCATCAATGGCCGTCGGTTGGGGAATGGCGGTCATGGTCATACTCCTGAAAGGATTTCCCGGCCTGAGCCGGGAACAGGTTTAATGCGTATTTTGCAATGGTGCTTTTTGCCACGATAGCAGTTTTTTCCAGCGTGACATAATGGGCACGGTGCAAATAATTCCTATGGCTAACAACCCGGTAGAGATAACTTCCAGCTGTTGTGCCGGGCGAAACAGCATGACCACCAGCACAAAGATAATAAACGCGATGACCAGCCAGGTAAGCCACGGATAGAGCCACATTTTCAGTTTAATTTCACCGCCTCGCGCCAGCAGGATTTTGCGCATCCGCAGTTGAGAAACGGCAATGACCAGATACACCAGCAGCGCGATGGCACCGGAGCTGTCGATCAGGAATTTAAATACCTTGGCCGGGGCGTAATAATTGACGATGACGGTGAGGAACGCGGCACCTGTCGACAGTAACACCGCCACATAAGGCGTTTTGCTGCGGTTCGTTTTACCCATAAAGGCGGGGGCATCGCCACGGCGGCTCAGGGAGTAGAGCATACGCGATGACGTATACAGCGCGGAGTTAAGACAGCTGGTCACCGACAGTAAAATGACGCAGTCCATGATCAATTTCGCGTGCGGGATATGCAGTAGCTCCAGCACCGAGCGATAAGAACCGACTTCTTTCAGGCCCGGCATATTCCACGGGATCAGCGCCACCACCACAAAAATAGAGCACAGATAGAAGATAGAGATACGCCAGATAACCGAGTTGGTGGCGCGAACAATATGTTTATCCGGGGTATCGGATTCGGCGGCGGCGATGGTAACTATCTCCGCGCCCATAAAGGAGAACATGGTGATTAACATCGCGCTGATCACGGCGCCAAAACCGTTGGGCATAAAGCCGCCCTGATCCCACAGGCGTGAAACTCCGCTAACTTCGGCATAAGGGTAGAAACCGCTAATCGCCGCCGCACCGAGGGTAATAAACGCCAGAATGGCAACCACTTTGCACAGCGCCAGCCAGAACTCGAATTCACCGTAATTTTTAACGCTCAGCAAGTTACTGCCGGTTAACGCCAGCGTGATAACCAGAGAAAACAGCCAGATAGGAATGCCCGGTACCCAGGAGTGCAGAATGATGGCGGCAATATTCGCTTCCAGAGGGATAACTAACACCCAGAACCACCAGTACAACCAGCCGATGGTGTAACCCGCCCACGGGCCAATGGCCTTATCGGCGTAAGTGGAAAAAGAACCGGTATCCGGGGTGGCAACGGCCATTTCGGCCAGCATGCGCATAATCATCACCACCAGCAATCCGGCGAACAGATAGGCTAATAATACTGCGGGACCGGCTTCTGCAATCGCCACACTTGAACCGACGAACAAACTTGCGCCGATTACCCCGGCAATAGACAGCATGGTGACGTGGCGTGATTTCAGCCCGCCCCCTAAATCATGTGATTGTGACACTTGCCCCATCTTTAAACCTCGTTATTGTTATTGACGTCGCTTCCTGCACCTTACCCGTAGGCCCGGTAAGCGTAGCGCCACCGGGCATCACAACATTGCCGGATGGCAGCGCTTGCGCTTTATCCGGCCTACAATTTCACGTTTTTATTCGGGGGGTTAACCCTGCTTTGCCTCGGCAAAACACTGGGCGATAATGTCCAGCCCCTGGCGGATTTGCGCATCTTCAATGGTCAGCGGGACAAGAATGCGCAGCACGTTGTAGTAAGGTCCGCAGGAGAGCAGGATCAGTCCTTTCTCACGTGCACGCGCCACTACTTCCGCAGTCAGTTTGGCGTCTGGTTTCGTGCGATCGCCATCTTCGAACAGTTCGATAGCAATCATCGCGCCCAGCCCGCGTACGTCGCCAATCTCGCGATGGGTTTCCGCGATAGCCAGCAGGCCTTCGCGCAGGGTTTGTCCCAGCTCGTTGGCTTTTTGCAACAGATTTTCCTGCTCGAAAATGTTCAGTACCGCCAGCGCGGCGGCGCAGGCAATTGGGTTACCGGCATAGGTACCGCCAAGACCGCCCGGTGGGATTGCGTCCATGACTTCGGCGCGTCCGGTCACGCCCGCCAGCGGGAAGCCGCCGGCGATGGATTTGGCGAAGGTGGTGAGATCGGGTGCAACGCCCATCTGCTCCATGGCAAACAGCGTACCGGTGCGACCCGCACCGCTCTGTACTTCATCGGCAATCAGCATGATCCCGTGTTCGTCACAAATGGCGCGCAGCCGTTGCATAAAGGAAGGAGAGGCCGCGTAAAAACCGCCTTCGCCTTGAACGGGTTCAATCACGATGGCGGCGACGTCTTCTGGCGCGGCATCGTTTTTGAAAATGCGGTGAATGCTGGCGATAGCATCATCTTCACTGATGCCGTGCAGCGGGCAAGGATAAAGCGCACGATACACGTGGCCCGGCATCAGCCCCATTCCGGCGGAGTACGGATTGACTTTCCCGGTCAGTGACAGGGTGTAGTGGGTACGACCGTGGTAAGCGCCGCTAAAGGCGATAGTCCCCGTACGCTTGGTGGCGGCGCGGGCGATTTTCACCGCGTTTTCCACCGCTTCAGAGCCGGTGGTCACCAGCAGGGTTTTCTTGGCGAAATCACCCGGCACTTTCTTATTCATGATTTCACACAGCTCCAGGTACGGCTCATAGGCCAGCACCTGGAAACAGGTATGAGACAGCTTTTTCAACTGCGCTTCTACCGCAGAGACGATCTGCGGATGCAGGTGACCGGTGTTCAGCACCGCAATACCGCCAGCAAAGTCGAGGAATTCACGGCCTTCAACGTCCCAGACCCGACAGTTTTCTGCCCGCTCGGCAAAAATAGGGTGGATCTGTCCTACGCCACGGGGAACGGCGTTGCTGCGACGTTGCATGAGTTCTTTGTTGGTGCTCATCAGGTGTTCTCCAGTATTTGTTTTATTAAAGGCCGATGCACATATATTTGATTTCTAAGTAGTCTTCGATGCCGTATTTCGATCCTTCACGGCCAAGACCGGAGGCTTTTATCCCCCCAAACGGGGCGACTTCGTTGGAGATAATACCGGTGTTAATCCCGACGATGCCGTACTCCAGCGCTTCGCCAACGCGGAAGACGCGGCTTAAATCACGGGCGTAGAAATAGGCGGCCAGACCAAACTCGGTGTCGTTGGCCTGAGCGATGACGTCAGCTTCGTCTTTAAAACGAAACAGCGGAGCCAGCGGTCCGAACGTTTCTTCTTTGGCGACCTTCGCGTTATCTGGCACATCCACCAGGATGGTGGGCTGGAAGAAGTTACCGCCCAGCGCGTGAGGCTTGCCGCCCGTGATAATGCGCGCGCCTTTATCCAGAGCGTCGGCGATGTGTTCCTGCACTTTGGCAACCGCTTTATCGTCGATCAGCGGTCCGGTGGTGACGTCAGGTTGCAGACCATCGCCGAGATGCAGCTTGCTCACCGCCTGCTGGAGTTTTTCAGCAAAGCGCTCATACACGCCGTCCTGCACGTACAGGCGGTTGGCGCAGACGCAGGTTTGACCAGCGTTACGGAACTTCGATGCCAGCGCGCCCTCCACGGCTTTATCAAGATCGGCATCGTCAAAGACGATAAACGGCGCATTGCCGCCCAGTTCCAGCGATACTTTTTTGATGTCTTTGGCGCACTGCTGCATTAACTGACGGCCGATTTCGGTCGAGCCGGTAAATGACAGCTTGCGCACCAGCGGGTTGCCGGTCAGCTCGTTACCAACCTCGCTTGCAGAACCGGTCACTACGCTGAAAACGCCTGCCGGGATCCCGGCGCGATTAGCCAGTTCTGCCAGCGCCAGTGCGGAGTAAGGGGTCTGGCTGGCGGGTTTAAGCACCATCGTACAGCCAGCTGCCAGCGCCGGACCGGCTTTACGGGTGATCATCGCTGAGGGGAAGTTCCACGGCGTAATCGCGGCGGTAACGCCGATCGGCTGCTTGATGACGATCAGACGCTTATCGGCCTGATGACCAGGGATCGTATCGCCATAGATGCGTTTGCCCTCTTCGGCAAACCACTCAATAAATGAGGCGGCATAGGTGATTTCGCCTTTGGCCTCCGCCAGCGGTTTACCCTGTTCCAGGGTCATCAGGTGGGCGAGATCGTCCTGATGCTCAATCATCAGGTTGAACCAGCGGCGCAGGATATTGGCTCGCTCTTTGGCGGTCAGCGCACGCCAGGCCGGCAGAGCGCGGTTAGCGGCGTTAATCGCTTCGCGGGTTTCATCTGCCCCCATTTTAGGTACGCTACCCAATTGCTGACCGTTGGCGGGATTGGTTACCGCGATGGTCTCGCCGCTGTTGGCGTCACGCCAGTTGCCGTCGATCAGTGCCTGCTGGCGAAATAAGGTTGGATCGTTAAGTTGCATGATTGCTTCCTGTCTTAATCGGTTTAACGGGTAAATGCGGCGTGTAATGTCTCCACGCTACGTGCCGTACGCAGCGTGCGTCCGGGATTACTCTGGTTCTCCAGCAGCGCATGAACTTTGCTGACAATATGTGCGCCGATAGGGATCGCCGACGTTGCCGCCGGAGAAGGGGCGTTACAGGTGTGAATTGAGCGCGGCGTGGTGACAAACAGAAAATCGTCGATAAGTTTGCCATCAGGTGATACCGCCTGTGCCCGTACGCCCGCAGGCCACGGTTGCAGATCCTTGAGCGTCAGGCTCGGGCAGTACTTTTGTACCAGCCGCAGATAACCGCTTTTGCACAGCGAATTCTTCATTTCACCAAGCCCTGAGCGCAGGTTGTTTTGCAGCACACGGCGAATACCAGAAGAGCCGAGGATCTCCAGCGTATCGCTGAGCGAGAAGTCACGTTTACGGTAGCCTTCACGTTTAAATGCCAGTACCGCGTTGGGGCCGACGGTGACGCTGCCGTCAATCATCCGGGTCAGATGAACGCCGAGAAACGGCATCGCCGGGTCGGGGATGGGGTAGATCAAATGGTTAACTATCTGATTATGTTCTGGCGCCAGGCGGAAATATTCGCCCCGGAACGGACAGATGATAAAGCCAGGTTCAACGCCGAGCATTTTTACCAGTCGGTCCGCCATCAGGCCAGAACAGCTAATCAACGTCGCGCCTTCATATTCCTGGCCCTGACGGGTACGGACAATCACGCCCGCAGCATGCTCTTTCAGCGCGCTGACCTCGGCGTTGTAAATAATCTCACCGCCTTTGGCCTGGAAAATTTTCGCCATCGCGGCGGTGACTTCGCGGTAGCTGACAATCCCGCTCGACGGGACAAAAATGCCGCCCAGTCCGGTGATATTGGGTTCACGCTCGCGAAGTTCCTGCGCATTCAGCCATTCGCGCTCCAGACCGTTAGCGGCGGTGCGATCCCAAAGCGCGCGCATGCGCTCCATTTCCAGAGCGGAGGTGGCAACCAGCATTTTTCCGCAGACGTCGTAGCGGATACCGTTTTGGTCGCAAAAGGCTTTTGTGGCGCGATTTCCGGCCAGGCAAAACTGAGCCTTCAGGCTGCCGGGGGTGTAATAGACCCCGGCGTGAATGACGCCGCTGTTATGGCCCGTCTGGTGGCAGGCCGGGCCGGGCTCTTTTTCCAGTAGCGCGATTTTGGCGTCCGGATAGACATCAATCAATTGCATGGCGGTCGACATGCCGATAATGCCGCCGCCAATAATCACAAAATCATACATCCGCTTTTCCTTCGCGCTTACTGATGGGTCTGGTAGTGGTTTGTCGCGTACGCAAAATAACCACGCTGGCGCATCAGTTCGCGGCGCAAGTCCGGATGCGAAGTGAAACGATCGCGCCCGTGCAGCCAGAACAGGTTGTTGATCAGCAGGAATTTACCTACTGAAACCGGAACGGAAATAATGCTCTTGCTGGTTTCCAGCGCATCGGACAGGTCACTCAGCCAGACGCCTTCTTCATAGTCTTTTGGCTGGACGAACTGGTCGATGTAGCGCATTACCGGGCGGCCCTGCTGGTCAACGTCAAATACCGGATGGAACACTTCCTGACTGACGTTTTTGCTTGGCGGTGCGGCAAAGCGCATGGCGCGACGCGCCAGAGGATGGGTAAAGTACTGCTCCAGATGCTCCCAGTCGTCGAGGTGCAGTAGCAGCGAGTTACCGCCGGTCATGTTCTGCTCGTCGATCTTCATCATCAGCACGTAATCGGTGATTTCTTCGAGGTAGGTTCCGTCGTTGTGCAATTCCATCACTCGGTGAGGCTGGCGCAGATAGCTGTCTGAGTTATCGACGTTTTTCACCACAAAACGAGCGTAATATTGACCGCTCATCGCATCAAAATTAGAGCGTCCGATGAGGTGCGCTACCGCCGTTGCCAGCTTGACCATCTCTTCCGCCTGCGCCACGTCGTCTACGCCAACGGCATTGATTAGCAGTGCGCCTTCGGCACGATCGAGCAGGGTTTTCAGTAGCAGGGGCTGTAACTGATTGCCGCACAGGTCGTCGAGGATTTTGCCCACTTTGAAGCGCAAGAAGGATTTGTATTCCAGCGCCTGAACCGGCCACTGCGCGACGGCCTGCAGAAATTGCTCAGTGGTCTCAGCAGAAAAAGTCAGCTCCAGCAGGCGTGGGGATTGGGCTGACGGTTTCAGCGTGAAACCGCTGTAGTGCTGGGCTGGATCTTCAGCGTTCGGTTTTACGGCAGTCAGTGCGTTCATCAAATCGTTCCTCTCAGTAGATTGTCAGGGAGATATGGCGCAGCTCGTTTCATAGCCATAAATTAAAAATATCTACATTTTTGAAAAACGCGCACAGAATGAGTTTGTTTGTTTATTATTTGTGATCAAAAGCAACAATTATTTAACATTATGAAGGGTGTGGGTTAATGCGAGGGAAAAGATAAAGTATTTTAAAACAGTGGGTTAATCACGCTGCCGTTGGTGATGAGTCAACGGCAGCGGCAAAGTCAGTAACCGACTTTATAAATACGCCCGGTTTGGATGCCTTCCACACTGCGGCGGTAGGCGTTGGCGACGGTGGTGGCGGGCACGCTTTCAAAGCCCGGGAAGAAACTGTCGTAAGCTTCGGCGGATTCACTCAGCACGGTCGGACTTATCAGGTTAATGCGTTGACCATGGCCTAGTTCACAGGCCGCGGCGCGAACAAATCCTTCCAGCCCGGCATTAATCGTTGCGGCGTTTGTCCCCTGTGCGATGGGCTCGTGGGCGATAATGCCGCTAATTAACGTTATCGATCCGCCAGCATTCAGAAAATGCTGCCCGGTTAATGCCAGGCGTATCTGGCCTAATAGCTTATCCTGAAGCCCCTGATTAAAGTCCTGGTCGGTCATTGTCGACAGCGGCCCAAAGAACAGATTACCGGTGGCGGAAACGATCGCATCTACCCGACCGACTTTTTCAAACAAGGCCTCGACACTCTCCTGCGAGGTGATATCGACCTGGTAATCCCCCTGAGTGCGACCCACGCGGACCACCTCATGTTTACGGCTCAATGCTTCTGTAACTGCGCGACCCACTGTACCACTGGCACCAATAATGACGATTTTCATAACCACCTCCGCAATAGTGTGAGCCGCTATTCTTTAATGAAAATGAAATCAGATAAACTGGCTAAAAGTTAGATGATTACTAACCAGGGGTTTGTAATATGGATAAACTGCGCGGCATGGAAACGTTTGTCGCCGTGGTGGAGAGTGGGAGCTTTACTTCTGCGGCGACGAGGCTCGAGATGTCTGCGGTGATGGTGGGAAAATATATCACCCAACTGGAAGCGCAGCTCGGCACGCGTTTGCTGGAGCGCAATACGCGCCGCCAGAGTCTGACCGATGCCGGACGTGTCTATTTTGAAGAAGCCCGTCGTGTGCTGGAGCAGGTATCGATAGCCGAACGTTCAGTAGAACGTCTGCGGCTGGCACCTGCGGGGACGCTGCGCATTAGCGCGCCCACTTCTTTTGGCGCTTGCGTGATCTCGCCGCTGGCCGCTGCGTTTTTACAGACCTGGCCAGAGGTGCGTATTGAACTGGATCTCACCAACCGGATGGTTGATCTGGTGAATGAAGGTGTCGATCTGGCGATCCGCATTGGCGATATCCATCAGACAGACGTGGTGGCGAAATACCTGTGTCCCTACCGTATGGCAATTTGTGCTTCGCCAGATTATCTTGCCCGCCATGGCACCCCCCGGACGCCCGCGGATCTGGTGGATCATCTGTGCCTGTCCCATACCGTGTGGACGGCTCGCAACGAGTGGATACTGCCTGGCGTGACGGGGGAGGTCAGATGGAAGCGCGATGCGATCCTGCGCTGTAACGATGGTCATGGCCTGCGTATGGCGGCAGTAGCGGGGGCTGGGCTGTTATTGCAACCTGAGGTGCTGCTGGCGCAAGAACTGGCTACGGGGAAATTGATTCGGATCCTGGAAGGGTTTACGCCGCAGCCGCGGCCAATTCATTTGCTGTGGCGACAGGATTTGCGTCCGTTGCCTAAGCTGACACGGTTTGTTGAGCACCTGCTGGAAGGAACGCGAAGTTTGCGCTGAAGATGAAAATGCCGGATAGGGCGCAATAGCGCCGCCATCCGGCAATTTGTTAGCCGATATCCACCTGCGGTTTGCTGTTGCGTTTACGGATCATGCGCAGCACCGGCGGGACCACGATAACCAGTACCGCCATCACCAGCAGCACTTTCGCCACGCCGCTGGCCCACAGAATATCCATACTGCCGTTACTGATAGACAACGCCCGGCGCAGGTTCTGCTCCAGCATTTCCCCGAGAACGAAGCCCAGAATCAATGGCGACATTGGGAAGTGCATTTTACGCAGGATGTAGCCCAGCACGCCGAGGGCGACCATCAATACCAAATCGAAGGTGGTGCTGTGAACGGCGTACACGCCAACCGCGGAAACTGCCGCGATAGCCGGTACCAAAAACCACAGCGGGATGGTCAGCATGCGGGTAAACAGACCGATCAGTGGAATGTTCATCACCAGCAGCATTACGTTAGCAATCAGCAGCGCTGCAATCAGCCCCCAAACGATATCCGGCTGCTCGGTAAACATGGCTGGACCCGGGGTGATGTTGTACAGCGTTAGCGCGCCCATCATCACCGCCGTGGTACCGGAGCCCGGCACGCCGAGCGTCAGCATCGGAATAAAAGAGCCGCAGGCCGAGGCGTTGTTGGCGGCTTCTGGCGCCGCAACGCCGCGAATATCCCCCTTGCCAAAGCTGTCGCTGTTGCCGCTGAGCTTTTTCTCGGTCATGTAGGTGATGGCACTGGCAATGGTGGCGCCAGCGCCAGGCAGAACGCCGACGAAAAAGCCAATCACTGATGAACGCAGGGTGGCCCCTACGCACTGTGCGCCTTCTTTGGCGTTGAACAACATGCGGCCCGTTTTACGCACCAGCGTCTGGCCACTGCTGGTATGTTCCAGCATTAACAATATTTCAGAGACAGAGAACAGCCCAATCACCACCACGATAAACTGCACACCGTCAGAGAGATGGACACTGTCAAAAGTAAAGCGATAAACCCCGGTGTTGGCGTCTACGCCGACGGTCGCAAGTCCGAGACCGATAAGCGCTGCCAGAAATGATTTCAGCGGATTTTGCGCCATCATGCTGCCGAGACAGGCAATGGCGAAAACCATTAAGGCAAAGTACTCCGCTGGACCGAAGGCCAGCGACCATTGGGCTAACGCCGGGGCAAACAGAATGATGCCGCCGATGGCGATAAGCGAACCAAAGAAAGAGCTGACCGCCGAGATAGAGAGCGCCACGCCACCGCGTCCTTGCTGCGCCATCGGGTAACCATCCAGCGCGGTCATAATCGCCGCCGCATCGCCGGGAACATTCAACAGGATGGAGGAGATGCGCCCGCCATATTCACAGCCTATGTAGACTGTAGCCAGCAGGATCAGCGCGGATTCTGCGGGCAGATGCAAAGCAAAGGCCAGCGGCAGCAGGATCGCCACGCCGTTGATCGGTCCAAGGCCGGGCAGCAAACCCACAATGGTGCCGACAAAACAGCCTATCAAGGCGATGACCAGGTTTTCCGGTGTCATTGCCACCGCGAAACCCTGAGAAAGATAAATCCAGGTATCCATCGTTTCTCCGTTAACCCAGCCAGGCGCCGAGTGGTAAGGTGACGTCAAGCAGTCGGTCAAAGGCATACCACAGCAGAATGCCGAGCACCGCGCCGGAAATACCCGCAGCCGGGATGGTTGCACCGAACAGCATGCCAATCACCACGGTGAGAATGGCGGTGGCGATGGGAAAACCGAGCCACTCAAAACCCCAGGCGTACATCAACAGAACAATGACCATCGTCAGCAGCTTTTGCAGCACGTGGCGACGGGGCCAACTGATGGTGTCCGGATGGCGCAACAGCAGCGCCACGGCACAGACCAACATCAGACCGATAATGCCAAGCGGGAAGGGACGCGGCCCTACGGGTTCATAGCTGTATTCGCTGCTGATTTGCCAGGCCACGAACAGCCCGGCTATGCAGAGCAACAGCCAGATACCTGCGAAAATACGATCGCTCATCATCTTTGCCTCTGCGTTTACTTCGCCAGACCGAAGGCTTTCGCCTGCTCACGATAATCCGTGACCTGCTTTTTCACGTAGTCGTCGAGCTGTTTGCCACTCATGTTGAATTCAAACAGGCCGCGCAGATCGCGCTGCTTTTTAAACTCATCGGTCTGCTGGAGTTTGTTAAAGGCATCAACCCACCACTGATACTCGGCGACGCTGACTTTTGGCCCAACGTAGAAGCCACGAATGATAGGCCACACGAGGTCATAACCCTGCTCTTTGGCGGTTGGCACGTTGGCTAACTGTCCCGGCAGGCGTTCATCAGAGAACACCGCGAGCACGCGGATTTTGTCGCCGCTGAGGTAAGGCACCATCTCACTGAGATCGCCGGAAACCACCTGCACGTGATTGCCCATCAGTGCGGTAACCGGCTCGCCACCGCCTTCAAAGGCCACATAGCGCATCTTGTGTGGATCGACATTGGCTTTTTGCGCCAGCAGCGCCGACTTCATCCAGTCCTGGCTACCGATAGAGGCACCTGCACCAATGACCACGCTGTTAGGGTCTTTTTCCATTGCCGTCAGCAGATCTTTCAGCGTTTTCCACGGTGAGTCCTGGCGCACGGCAATCATGCCGTAGTCGGTACCCACACTTGCCAGCCAGCGGACATCATCCACGCCGTAGCGACCAAACTTGCCCTGTGACAGGTTCAGCAGTGAGCCGCCGGAGAAGGCCACTACGGTTCCCGCTTCAGCCGGGCGTTGAGCGACGATCGCGTTATAGGCCACGGCACCAACGCCACCGGGCATGTAGGTGACGCGCATCGGTTTTTCGATAGCGCCGGTTTCCATCATGCTCACCTGAATCAACTTACAGGTGAGATCGAAACCGCCGCCGGGTTTAGCAGGGGCGATACATTCAGTGCGCGATGGCGCTTGTTCCGCCAGTACAGAGGTACTCATCAATAAAATGCTTGCAGTAAGGGTACGAAGTAACTGTTTTTTCATTGTTTATCCTCACGCCGGAAAACCGGATTTTCGGGTACGGAAGAAGATTTTTGTGATTATGTGAGCCGATGTGTAGCAGTTCGGTTGCGTGATTGTTAAAACATTAACCTTTCAATTCCCTTTCAATGCGGCAGAAACTTTACAGGATGTGATATGCGTCTCTTATTAGCGGAAGATAACCGTGAGTTAGCTCACTGGCTGGAGAAAGCGCTGGTGCAAAACGGTTTTGCCGTTGACTGCGTGTTTGATGGCCTGGCAGCCGACCATCTTTTACATAGCGAAACGTATGCGCTGGCGGTGCTGGACATCAATATGCCGGGGCTGGATGGTCTGGAAGTCGTTCAGCGGCTGCGCAAACGCGGGCAGACGCTTCCTGTCCTGCTGCTGACGGCGCGTAGCGCGGTGGCCGATAGGGTGAAAGGGTTGAACGTCGGAGCCGATGATTATCTGGCAAAGCCGTTTGAAATCGAGGAACTGGATGCCCGGCTGCGGGCCTTGCTGCGTCGCAGTGCGGGACAGGTGCAAGGCATACAGCAACTGGGGGAGCTGGCGTTTCACGATGAAGGCTATTTTCTGTTGCAGGGGCAGCCGTTGGCGCTCACGCCACGTGAACAGGCGCTGTTGACGGTGCTGATGTACCGTCGGTTGCGGCCGGTTTCACGTCAGCAGTTGTTTGAGCAGGTCTTCAGCCTGAGTGATGAGGTTAGTCCCGAAAGCATTGAGCTGTATATCCATCGTTTGCGCAAAAAGCTACAGGGAAGCGATGTGCGTATTGCTACGCTGCGCGGTCTGGGCTATGTGCTGGAGCGTAGCGATGAAGTGGGTTAAACCCCAATCGTTGTACCTGCAACTGCTGATGTTTCTGGGCTTGCCGCTCATGTTGCTGTGGGGGCTGTCGGCATTTAACAGCTATGTCAGTGCGCTACAGGCGGCGACCCAGGCGTATGACCGCACGCTCCTTTCATCCGCCAGGACCGTTTCCGAGCGGCTGGTGGTGCGCAATAAACAGCTGGAAGTGAACGAGCCATGGGTGGTGCTGGACAGCTTTGAATTGAATATGAATGACCGACTGTACTACAAAGTGGTTGATCCGGCGGGGAAGGTTATCTCTGGTTATGACGATTTACCGGCGATGCCGCCAGCTACCTCGCGCACGCGGCTTTATCCGGCGCTGGCATGGTTTTATCACACTGAATATCGCGGTGAGGCAATCCGCGTGGCACGTCTTCTGCAGCCCGTCAACGAAGGCGGCATTGTCGGCATGGCGGAGATTTATGTTGCCGAAACGCTGCAATCGCGGCGCTATCTGGCGCGACAGCTGCTGTTTTCCTCGTGGGTTTCGCAAGGGCTGCTGGTGCTACTGACTCTGGTGCTGGTTGGCTGGCTGCTGCGCCGGGTGCTACGCCCGATGCGCCAGCTTTCATCGCTGATGGTGCGTCGTGAGCCAGGCTTGCTGACACCGCTGCCGGAACTGCTGCCATGGTCGGAAACCCGTCTGCTGATTGTGGCTTTCAACCGTTATCTGGACCGACTTCGCGGTCTGATCTCTCGTCAGGAGCGCTTCAGCGCGGATGCTTCCCATCAGCTCAAAACGCCGTTGGCGGTACTGAAAACTCAGGCATCGGTGGCTCTCGCCAGCACCGAACCGCGGCAATGGTATGAGAGTTTACAAGCCATGAGTAGCACGCTCGATAATACCATTCAACTGACGGAGAGGCTGTTGCAGTTGTCTGCGGTGAAGCGCAAGGAGCAGGGGGAAAGGCATTTCTCGCCGGTTAATCTGTATGAGGTGGTGCAAACCAGCTGTTTTACCCGACTGGCGCAGTCGCGTAGTAAAGGGATCGATCTGGGCTATGAAGGGGAACAGGATGCGGTGTGGGTCGAGGGAGATGAAGTGCTGCTCGGTGAACTGTGTGGGAATCTGCTGGATAACGCACTGAAATACACGCCGTCACAGGGGATGGTGACCGCCCGACTGCAACGAGAAGGAGAGGCCGTGGCGCTGGTGGTCGAAGATAGCGGACCGGGCATAGATGAGCAGATGGTTCATCAGGCTCTGCTACCGTTTCATCGTCTTGATAACGTAGGCAATGTCCCAGGCGCCGGGATCGGCCTGGCGCTGGTCAATGATATTGCTCGCCTGCATCGCACGCATCCTCAGCTAACGCGTAGTGAGACATTAGGTGGGCTGAGGGTTCAGGTACGCTTTTTAAGCGTTACCGTATGAGGTATTCATGGTGATGATATTTGTTGTTTAATTATAATAAAAAGTAATTAATTGTATTATTAATATCATTTGAAATGTTGTCTTAAGGCAGCTGTTTTTATTTTAATTACTGTATTAAACAGTAACGCTAAAGTGATTCAACGTCACTGAAACAATACTTTTGTGCAATTTATCATACATAAAACACTTTTTCATAGACCATGAGATGTTATCTGTCAATAGCGATAATGTTGTTAAAGGTTATCTTTTTTGCTGAGGTGGATAAAAATCCTATTGATATCAACTGCATTAAAATCATATAGATACGATTTCACTGGAGAGGGTTGTCACAGTAATGAGTATTATTTTTTACATTTACTGACAATGTGCCATTGCGTTTTTTAGACTTGTGATATAATTAGCAACATGAAATGAGAAAAAAACAATTAAAGATCAATAAATAATGGGCTGAGATATGCTTAAAAAATCGCTAAAGATTAGCAGCCAGGGATATCCAGTCTTTTTAAAACTGGTCGATTTCATTGTTATCAATGTGACGTTAGTTTTTAGCGCCCATTTGCTGGGTTTGGTGCCCTTTAACACCATTGCCATTTTGAGTCTTCTCTTCTCCATCTTTTTCTTGCTGTTTGCTGAATACATTAAAATGTACCAGCAAAAGATTAAGACGATCGGTTTACGTAATCAAAAGCGCTTGGTTTTTTGTACGCTGCTGGCGATTTTTTTTAACGAACTGGTCAGTATGACGGTGGCTGAACCTGAGTCACTGGGCTACTTAGACAGACTGCCTTCCCCTTTTTATTCAGCCATTATTTACTGGTACTTCATTCCATTACCTTTTCTTTACTACATTCGTTTTTTTATTTTTAAGTATTCAACGAAAAAGAGTATACGGGTGGCGATTATTGGTCTGACCGACAATGGTCTGGCCGCAGAAACCGCACTAATGAATGAATACGCCAATATCACATTAGATCTGGCCTTTTATGATGAGCGCGCCTTATCTCGTTGTGGCGATGTCGTTGATAAGGTTAAAAGTCCCTTTCGTGGTCCGGTTATCAATCTGGTCGAGGAAGCCAAGAAGGGAAACATAGACGAAATCTATATTGCTTTACCGATGGTTGCTTTACATCGCATTCGTCACTTTTTGGCCATGATGTCAGACACCACCGTAGATACCTATATTGTCCCTGACTTTTATACCTACAGTAACAACATGTCCAAGTTACGATCCATCCACAATCTGCAAACTATCGGTATCTTTAGTTCACCTTTTGAGGGGGCTGGCTCGTTTATTAAGCGGGCGGAAGATTTGGTTCTTGGCAGCGTCATTATGGTGATGATTTCCTCCCTGATGCTGGCGATTGCCATTGGTATCAAACTCACGTCCCGTGGGCCTGTTTTTTTCAAACAGGACCGCTATGGCTTGAGCGGGCAAAAAATTAAGGTCTGGAAGTTTCGTTCTATGCGCGTCATGGAGAATTCCGATACGGTTATTCAGGCCACTAAAAACGATCCACGGGTAACCAAATTCGGGAGCTTTTTGCGCCGCACTTCGCTGGATGAACTTCCGCAATTTATTAATGTTTTGCAGGGAAGTATGTCGATTGTCGGTCCCAGACCTCATGCGGTTACGCATAATGAGCAGTACCGCAAACAGGTCGAAAATTACATGATTCGCCATAAAGTTAAGCCAGGGATCACTGGGCTTGCGCAGATCAACGGGTTCCGTGGGGAAATCGATGCGCTTTATAAGATGGAAAAAAGGGTTCAGTACGATATTGAGTACATTCAAAACTGGTCGTTATGGCTGGATATAAAAATTATTATTAAAACTATTTTCAAAGGATTTGTCGGTAAGAATGCATACTAAATTACTCGTTATTACCGGAATCGTGATATCGCAGTCCGCATGGGCTGATTTAACACCGAAATCACACATTGGCTTTGCGGGGATAGACTTCCAGGGCAAGGTCGTTGTGGACTATGGTTATAATGATAACGTGTCTTATCAGCCACATAGCAGCGATGCTATCGGTTCCTCGTTTCAGAGTGCTGCGCCCGTTCTGAGTATGATTGGAGAGCGTGGTCAGGATAAGTATTTGCTGATGTACTCTGGGGATTATCGTAACTACTCAAGCGATTCTGCTGATAACTACAACGATCATTTTTTCCGTTTTAACGGTGCCTGGCGTTATGGGCTCATGCATGGCTTAACCCTCAATCTGGAGGATTCGCTTGGGCATGAATCCCGCGGCCGTGATATCACCGAGGGTTTTCTACCGAGTCAGTTTGAGCAGTATGGGATTAAATCTCCGCTGACGACGAATTTTATCAATAGTGAATTGCGTTACAGCTACGGTGCGCCTGATGGTCGCGGCAAAGCGGAACTGGCATTGTTATACAAAAAACTGACTTTCGGTAACACCTCTGATGTTCGGGACAGCAGTGAGGACTTCTACAATTATATTCAGGAACAGGAATGGCATGAAAATAGCCTGATAGCGGAAGTTTTTGACCAATACTCATCCAGAACGCGCTTTCGCTATAGCTTTATTACTAACCAGCGTCGCTATGATAACAACTCAGATAAAGACACTAATGAGTATTATTTGCTGTATGGCCTGAAGTCGCAGTTGACGGGGAAAACCAATGTCGACATGAATATTTCATGGCTGTATAAAACATTTGAAAACAACGCAAACTCGCATGATTTTAATGGTCTAAACTGGGACATAAAAGCGGAGTGGAAGCCGTTACAGCAGTCTGTTTTCACGGCCCATTCTGCGCAAAGCATTAAAGACCCATCGGAAGTTGGGGGATATATTTTAGTGACCCAGTATGGCCTTTCTTACCAGCATTTCTGGTTAGGTACTCGTTTTTCTACTTTATTGGACTACTCATTCACTTCGGAAGACTATAAAAAACAGAACAAGGATCGGCATGATAAAGATGGCGTGTTTAGCGTCACCATGAGCTATGACTACACGCCGTCGGTTAATTTTGAGATTAAATATCAGATAGATACATTAAATTCGAATAAGGATACTGACTCGTTTTATATCGGTCCCAACGACAATCAGGAAGTCATTAGAACGTTGGGTTATGATAATTCTATGATTATGCTTAAAGCTAAGGTTCAGATCTAAAATGAAAATAATAGAACTGTGCGCGGTTTTGCTATTCAGTATCCTGTTGGTCGGATGCACAGCGTCCAGCCCGCGATTAATGGACGATCCTGCTACTGTTCAGCAGGATTACCGGCTTGGGGCGGGGGATACGGTCAATATCGCTGTTCATGGTCAACCCGATATGACGATGCGGTTTATTTTGGATAAGAGCGGGGAAATTAATTTCCCGTTTGTTGGTGCTCTTAAATTACAAGATAAAACCGTTGATCAAGTGACTAAAGAATTAACTCAACGCCTGACCGGAGATTATTTTACATCTCCGATGGTGACGGTGAGTATTGCCGAGTTCCGCAAATACTATGTTTCAGGTGAGGTAAAAAGTCCAAATGGCTTCGCCTATGAGCCAGGGCTTACCGTCGAGAAATCTATTGCGCAGGCGGGTGGATTTACAGATCGTGCTGACCGAAAAGATATCAACATTCGCCTGTCAGGGAGCAATCAGCTGCTTGAGAATGTCGATTTAACGCACTCTGTTCATCCTGGGGATGTCGTGATTATTGGCATGGGGTTCTTCTGACGATGAAACTATCAATAGTGGAAAACGGCAAAAAACGAGAAAGCAGTGTCGAATTCTCCCTCTTTGCCAAAGAGCTGAAAAAGAACGCCTGGAAAATCGCGCTGGCCGGTATCGTTGCCGGGGTCGTCGCGTATCCGTTAATCAGCATGATGTCTTCAAAGTATGTTTCAACGGCGACGGTGCTGATTAAGGCGCAGGCTGATAACGTTTCTCCGTTTCCACAGGTTGATGGTTTCGATTCAACGCGCAGTGGTTACTACGAAACACAATATGCGTTGATGCATTCACGTATTGTGCTGGAGCAAGCCGTACGTGATATGAAGCTGGATGAAAACCCGGAGTTTACCGGGGAAAAAGCCGGTGCTCAGGGGGCTGATAGCAATGAAAGTCGACAACTGAGAATGGAGCAAGCGCTGAAAACGCTGGCGAAAAATCTGAATGTCATTGGTATTCGTACGACGAACCTGGCGTCTATTACCTATGAATCAACGTCCCCTCAGGTTGCGGCTGACATTGCGAATGGCGTCGCGCAGGCTTTCATCAACTACACGGTGGAGCAGAAACGCCTGAAGGTGGAGAAAGCTCGCGAACTGAATTTTGAAAAAATGGAAGAGATTCAGAAGTCGATAGCTAAGCAAAAAGACGAGATGGACAGCTATCTGAAAAATGCCGGGCTGCTGACCTTCCGCGGTATCGATGGTTTTGAAACCGAGCAGTTAAGTATCGTAACCAATCGCCTGGCCGATGCGACCCAGCGTCGGGTTGCCGCTGAATCCGTCTATAACGAGGTGAACGGGGGAGGTAAGTCCATTGAGAGCGTTATCTCGCTGCCTTCGGTCTCTAACCACGCTCAGATCCAGGATTTGCGCATTGCGTTGATTCAGGCGCAACGAACGTTGTCCGAACAGCGTAAAGTCTATGGGCCAAAAAATCCTGCCATTTTAAAAGCAGAAGCCGATGTTCAGTCGATCCAAAGCCAGACCGGACGAGTGTTGGGTGAGCTGAAGGTCGGTTTACGTCAGCAATATCTGGCAGCGCTGGCGGACGAAAAAAACTATCAACAGCAGGTGGCTGAGCAGAAAGAGATCTTCCAGAAAATGGCGTCAAAACGGGATGTCTGGAACAGTCAAAAGCTGTCGTTAGATAAAATGGAAGACCTGTATAAATCGCTTTATCAACGTACTCAGGAGCTGTCGCTGTCCGGCGTGAATGCCGATGCGGTGTTATACGACCCTGCGGTACCCGCGTTAAAACCGGCGAAACCGAATAAATCTTTGCTGTTGCTGATGGTGGTCATGCTGGTGGTGGTGTTCTGCATCATGTATTTCATTGTCAAAGCGGCAATGGATAACTCAATCGGTACCCTCAGTCGCATGAAAAAACGGCTCAATGTTGTTCCGTTGGGTGAAATTCGTCGTTTTAGCGGAATCTCAGGGCGCGCGCAGGTGCGGGACATGATCATGAAGAACCCGCTTAATGCCGATATCGTGCACGGTATCCGTACCCGGATTATGCTGGATAGGCGACCTTTACAGACGCTCGCCGTGGCGTCGACGGAGCACGGCGATGGGCGTTCTTTGTTGGCGAATCTGTTAGCTAACTCTTTTAGTTTCGACCAGAAAACACTGCTTATTGATGCGGATTTCTTTAACACTGGTGGGCTCACATCCGAGCTGGCGTCAGCTACATCCGCAGGCTTAGCGGAACTGCTGCGCGGGGAGGCAGAGCTTGAACAGGCGCGGATCAAACTCAGTGATAATCTCGACTTTATTCCTCACGGTAAGAGCACCATCTCATCTTTACTGATGCTGTCTTCGGAGCATGTTGAACCCATAATGCGCGAGCTGAAATCGCATTATCAGCGCATCATTATTGATGTTGCTGCTGTGAATCAGAGTCAGGATGTTCAACTGATCAAACGTGCCGTCGATGGCGTTGTTTTCATTGTGAAAGCCGGGGCAGGTTCGGCAGGACAAATCGCCAACGCGCTGGATAAGATCGAGGAAAATAACGGCGTGGTGATTGGTGCGGTGCTCAATGCAGTTGAAGAAAAGGATCTTGAGACGCAAGAAGGTCTGCGTTCACTGAACTTCAGTACCGATCAACTGATGGCAACGCCAGGCCGCGTATGAGTCTACTGAAGAGCGCTTCCACAATAGCCGGTTCATCAGTCATCTCGCAGTTGATTGGTGCACTGTCTATTTGGTTGATTTCACACAAGTACGATATGGCTGAAGTGGGGCTTTATGCGCTCAACTACAGCATCGCCGTGGTGGGCGCTCAGGTGTGTACCTTTGCATCACAACTGTTAATTCCTAAGCAGCAGGATGACGAACTGGTACAGAATGTTGTGTTTTGCCTGATCCAAAGCACGATCATTGCCTTACCTTACGCCGTGCTTACCGCGTGGCTGTTTCACCAGAACATCCTGTTTCTCTATTTGCTAACGCTGGCAACGGCGTGGGTTTTAATCTCAGAAAACCTGTCGCTACGCACGGCCAACTTTCGTTTTCTGATTTTCCAGCGTATTTCTGTTTCTGTGGTCGTTGTACTTTCCGTTCTTCTTACGCACCATGTACAACTATTTTATTGGTCGTGGGCCTGCGCGACGATGGTGCTGACCATAAGCTGTATTTTGCATTCGTTTGATATTCGTTCGGTGGCGGCCAGACATCTGCGACCCGCCAGTAATTGGCATTTTTTCAAACAGAATATTCATCACATTACCAAAGTGGGCAGCGCGGAAGTGCTGGCGATGGCCAGCAGCAATTTGCCTATTATGCTGATTAACTTTTGGTTCTCGGCGCTGACGGCGGGTTATTTTTCCGTGGTTAGCCGCTTTTGCCTGGCTCCGGTGGTGATCATCGGGAATGCGGTGCGCAATACTATTTTTTCCAAATGGTCTATCGACTTCAGAAATAATACCTTTAACTATCAGGAGTATACCAAGGTACGTATGCTATTGCTGGTATTAGGGGTTATCTGTACCCTTGGGGTTTTTATTTTCTATCCGATTGTGATGCGCCTCGGTTTTAGCGAAGACTGGATTAACTCCATTGAGACGTCACGCTACATGTTGCCCTATTTGTTCCCGGCGCTGGCGATAAGCCCTCTGACGGTGATAGAGCTTATTTTTGGTTCCCATCGCTATTTTTTGCGTATCCAACTGGAACAGCTGGCGATTGTACTCTTCGCTTTTGTTGTGACGCCCTATTTTTATAAAGATTATGCAACGTCGGTCATCTTGTTTTCTTCACTGACATTTATTCGCTACGCCTTCATTTATCTAAAAATGAATAAGCGAGCCAATCTCCTGAAAGACAAGCCGGTGATACTATGACGCTTAATACCGGATACTATTTACAGGTTTATACCTTTGTCACGCTGATCCTGTGTGGCCTGGTGCAATACTTTACCGGCATGCAGTCAGTGCTGTGGATACCTTTTTTCCTCACCTTATTGATGGTGGGATTATTGGTGATGCAGACGCGTGATGGCTCCTTACATCTGGATGCCCAGGAGACGATTGTCCTGGCATTGTACTTTTCGTTTCTGGTGCTGGCTGGAGCATCGACGCTGATTCAGGGCGGGATCACCGTAGCGATTGTGGCATTTAAAAACGAAATTGCGCTGTCGCTGGTGATGATCTGTTTGCTGCTGGGCTTTTGCCGGGAATCACAGATTTACCGCGCAACGCGCTATCTGTATTGGGTGTTTTACGCGCAGATTCCGGTAATGATTTATCAGGTGTTACTGGTTGTTCCCCAGCGCGTCGCGGTGCGTGGTGAAGATGAGAAATGGGACTCCGTGGTTGGCACGTTTGGCGGTGACCCCATGGGGGGCGGGAATACTGCCGCAATGGGCCTGTTTTGCCTGTTAATTATGTTGTTAAAAGTCTCAGAATATAAGCATGGACTCACCACGTTCAAATCCATGGCGCTGCATATTGTTCTCGGTATCGGGTTATGCATCATTGGTGAAGTAAAGTTTGTCATTCTGCTATCGCCTATATTCCTGGCGTGGGTGTGGCTTTCACCGAGCTACGTCAAAGACGTTAGTAAGGTCAATCTGAAGACGTTATTGGTTATTGTGGCGGGAATGCTGTTGCTTATTAGCCTGTCGATTGTGATCCTCGCGTACTATTATTCTACGGCGTTCGGTGGCGATCCATCGAAAAGCTCGTTAAGTATTTTTATCGACTCCTTAAGCTATATCTTTGATCCGAACTACATTATGTCTACCGGTGAGTTAGGGCGCTTTACGACGTTCCTGTTCTGGTTGAAAAATAACGATCTGTGGGGGCTTTCAGGAACGTTATTTGGCTACGGACTCAATGCAACTAACAGTGGTAGTACGGT
Organism: Citrobacter sp. Cpo037; assembly: GCF_030332945.1. NCBI lineage: Bacteria > Pseudomonadati > Pseudomonadota > Gammaproteobacteria > Enterobacterales > Enterobacteriaceae > Citrobacter > Citrobacter sp. Cpo037. The sequence continues at coordinate 13,376 of NZ_JAOWGW010000073.1, read as the reverse complement.
GTCGCCGGGCTTTTTGAATATTATCTACAACTTAATTCTTGACTCGACTTCCCTGAGTATGCTGCTGTGGGAAGTGGGGGTGATCGGCACGTTGCTCTTTATTAGCTTATTCATTTATATCCTGAAGGTTTGTCAGCCAAAGCCATTACTGATGCTTGAGCAACTGGACCAGCAGGATCTTCAGTTGTTGAGCTTTGCACCGGCGTTTAACGCTTTTGCGATTAGTTGCTTAATTAGCTTACCTTATAGCCAGATACTGATGATTACACCGATGTTACAATTCCTGTTCTATTTATCACTAGGATCAAGTTTAGTGATTCGTCGAACCGTCCTTCGCTGCGTAGGGTAATTGTATGGACCAAAAACCGTTTATTTCAGTGAGTATTAAAACACTCAATGAATCTAAATGTATTGAGAAGACGATTGACAGTATCCGTAAGCAGCTTATTGATTATCCACACAAAATTATTGTGGCAGATAGTCTGTCAACGGATAACACCCAACAGCTTGCGATCGATAAAGGGGTGACCGTAGTGTCCTTAACTGACCCTGGCGATCGCTGCTGTGGCGTCGGGCACCAGTTAGGTTATCTGTATAGTGAAGGGGATTATCTGCTGCTGATGGACGGCGACATGGAACTGGAAGAGGGCTTTGTGGATCAGGCGGTCGCGTTTTTGCAGGCCGAACCAGAATATGCAGGCGTTGCGGGAACCGTTGAAATGGACGATGCCGTTAACTATGAATTTAAATCGCGTAAGCAACGCATTAATAAAATCTATCCACTCGGGGATAGCGATCATCTGGGTGGCGGTGGGCTGTATCGTCGGTCGGCAATTGAAAAAATTGGTTATCTGACTAACCGTAATTTGCACGCGTATGAAGAGGCTGAACTGGGCCTGCGTTTAATCGAAGCAGGCTATAAACTGCGGCGTCTGGATATTCCTTACTTCAGCCATACGTCACATACGCTGCCGACGTTTAAGATGCTGGCGCGGCGCTGGACCAGCGGTTATTACCAGGCACCGGGTGAGCTTTTGCGTTGTAGTTGGGGGAAGCCTTGGTTTTCCCAGTCATTCAACATCGTGAAGAATGAGGCGGTATTTGCGCTTTACCTTATTCTCTTATTTGTGGCGCTGCTCAGTTTAAATATCAATGTGTTTGCCGTTGCGCTTCTACCATTACTGGCGTTTGCTTTGTTGAAGATTGTGCAAAACCGCTCGTTAACAGATGGGCTGCAAAGCGTTATTAATTTAATCGTACGCTCAGCGGGGCTGATCAAAGGTATTTTTTATCCGGTACGCGATCCGCTGACTCCGCCTAACAGTAAAATCATTCATGAATAACCGGGGCAGGCGCCATGAAAGTATTATTGGTTAACAAGTTTTTTTTCATCAAAGGCGGCGCGGAAACGGTTTATTTTCAAGAGCGCGATATGCTGAAACAGGCCGGAGTGCAGGTTATTGATTTCTCTATGCATCATGAAAATAATTTCCCCTCGGACTATGCGGATTATTTTGTCAGTAATGTGGACTACCACAAAGCGAGCAATCTGCTGGGCGGTATCAAAACGGCGGTTAACTTTATTCATAATTCGCAGGCCTGCAAAAAAATGCTGGCGCTATTAGAAAAAGAGCGCCCGGATATTGTCCACTTTCACAACATCTACCATCAGTTAACACCGGCATTGATTAAAGTTGCGCGCAATTTTGGCTGCAAAACGGTGCTGACTGCGCATGACTATAAGATTGTGTGCCCCGCGTATTCCATGCTGCGCGACGGCAAAGTGTGCGATTCCTGTATTACCGGAACGGTTTTCAACGCCTTCAGGTATCGTTGTCAGGAAGGTTCAGCCTCAAAAAGTTTACTGCTCTCCCTGGAGGCAACCTGGCAGTACATTGCACAAAACTATCAGGCACTGGATGTGATTGTTTCACCAAGCGTTTTTTTACGCGGTGTTTTGCTGCGCACGCTGCCAAATTCGCGCATTGATGTCATCGTCAATGGCGTTGATGATAGCCGTCCCCTGGCCGAAGTAAGCGATGAAGGCTATATGCTGTACTTTGGCCGTCTGAGCCGTGAAAAGGGCGTGGCAACGTTGTTGGCAGCGCATAAAAAAATGCGGAACAGAGCGCCGCTGAAAGTTGTGGGGCACGGTCCGTTGCATGATGAATTAGCCGCCAAATACCCTGATGTTGATTTTTTAGGTTATGTGCAACAAGGGGAGGCGCTCGATAAGCTTATTAAGCATGCGCGAGCGGTGATCCTGCCTTCAGAATGCTATGAAAACTGTTCTATGGCGATATTAGAAGCGATGTCCTTAGGCAAACCGGTTATCGGGTCGCGCATCGGCGGTATACCGGAACAAATTCGTGACGGTGTCGAAGGGATTTTATTCGAACCGGGTAATGTGCATGAGTTAGCCAATGCGATGGACGCTCTGGCTGACTCGCCTGAGAAGGCGAGGAATATGGGCTTACAAGGTCGTGCACGGTTGAGTGAAAAATATGCGCTGAGTAAACATATGGATACCCTACAGGCGCTGTATAAAGAACTGCTGAGCAGGCCATAGTATGAGTAAAAAAATAACGGTTTTTGGAACGCGTGGTATTCCCGATGTATTGGGTGGTGTGGAGACACACTGTCAGAATCTTTATCCTGCCATTAAACGGCAGTTCGACGTGGATATTTGCGTGATCGCTCGCTCGCCATATGTAAATTACAAACTATCGGTATATAAAAAAGTCGAAACCTACGCGCTGTGGGCACCCAAAAAGCGCTCGCTGGAAGCTATTGTCCATTCCGTTATAGCGGCGTTTAGGACACGTATCGACCATTCGGATATTGTGCATGTCCATGCTATCGGCCCTGGCCTTGTGATCCCACTCTTACGCGTGATGGGTAAAAAGGTGGTTTTTACCCACCACGGGCCCGATTACGATCGGCAGAAATGGGGATATGTAGCCAAAAAAATATTGTTGCTGGGTGAGCGTTGGGCGGTGAGATATGCCAACGAGGTGATTGTGATTTCTGAAGTTATTAATCAACTGATCCAGAAAAAACACGGTCGCTATGATGCGCATTTAATTCACAATGGCGTGAACGAGCCGCGGTTATTATCACAGCTCACCATCGACAATACGCTCTCCCGCTTTGGGCTGCAGCCGAAAAACTACCTCGTGGTGGTTGGGCGGTTTGTGGAAGAAAAAGGGATGCATGATGCCATCGCCGCTTATCAACACAGTGGTTTGACCATACCGTTAGTACTAATTGGCGATGCGGATCATCCGACCGAATACAGCGTGCGCCTCAAAAAGCTTGCCGCCGACACGCCAGGTGTTGTGATGACTGGTTTTTTACGTGGTGACGAACTTCAGGCGGTGTTTTCGCAGGCTAAATTGTTTGTGATGCCCTCATACCATGAAGGATTGCCCATTGCGCTGCTGGAGGCAATGTCATTTTCTCTTCCGGCCGTCGTCAGTGATATTCCGGCTAACCTTGAAGTTCAACTGCCCGCCGAGGCCTATTTTAAGGTGGGTGATGTAACCGGTCTGGCTGAAAAATTAGGCCAAGGGGCAACAGCAAATAGCGTGGACTATGGTGTATATTTGCAAAACTACAATTGGCATGAAATCGCCAAAAAGACGGTTAACGTCTACCACTCCATTGATAAAGATATAGGTTAATTTTGACCAGTCCTCAAAATCGTCCTCCTGCCATCGAACGGTTTTACGCTCACCTTGATGAGCGGATAGCGGAGGAATTGACCCCTGAACAAAAAGAAGGGGTGGAAAAAGCGCTCCTTGCTACAACCCTGACTTCGCGGCATCAGATCGATATTCGCAGAAGCTTTCCTTTTTTCAGCAAGCGTTATTATCTGGTTTTTTTGTTTGGCAGAGATTTACGCCGCCAGCATCGCCAGGAATCAACCCTGTCGAGAATGTTGCTCACTTTTTTGCTGCTGATTGCCGTGCTATTCGTCACCTGCTGCATATTGCTGACGCTGTATATGATCAAATCCGCGTTAGGTATTGATGTGTTCCAAAATTTTCACGTAGGTATCTGGGACTGGTGGTTAAGTCTGAAAGACCGCTAGCGTTAACAAATTGGTGGAGGACGTCTTTGCGATGAAGCGTAAATGGGTTTGTGCGTTGTTGTGCATGTTTTTCCCGCTGACGGTTATGGCCGCATTGACGACCGTTACCCCCAAAGCATTGACGGGCCCGTTAACCAATCCGGGGATTGGCGTGGCAAGTTTTCATCAGGGATACGGTGAAACGCTGGGGCTGGCGGACTATCCCAATACCGGATTTGAATACGAGCGTTTTTACTGGCGGGATCTGGAGCCAGTCGAAGGCCAGTACAATTTTGCGTTGGTGGATGATGCCTTTAAATACGCGGCGGCACATCGCCCTGCGATGAATGTCGGGCTACGCTTTATGGCTCTGGCAGAGCCGGAAAGCGGTTCGCAAATTCCTGACTGGCTGATTAAAAAAGGCGTGAAAGGAACCTGGACGCCGGATAAAAAGACATTTGCCCCGGATTTAGACGATCCTCTGTTTATTCAATACAGTCAGCGTCTGTTGAACGCATTTGGTAAGCGCTACGATGGTAATGAGAATCTCGCGTTTGTTGATATTGGCATGGTGGGATCGTGGGGAGAATGGCATAACAGCAACTTCCCGAACCTGAAGCCATTACTGGAGCGATACACCACGGCGCAACTGGATCGCTACGTCGCGATGCACTTTTCTGCTTTTCCAGTGACGCCAAAAACCATGCTGATAAGCGGCGGTCAAAGTCTGGCGAATGCGGTGGCGCGTGGGGCAGGATGGCGTGCGGACTGTTGGGGAGACCTACGCGTATTTTCAGACTCCTGGAACCATATGGCTGATGATTACCCGCAGCGATTGCTGGCTGCACAGCAGAGTTATTCAGGGTTCAACGACGCCTGGAAACGTGCGCCGGTGAGTCTGGAGATCTGCTCGTATATGCAGGACTGGAAGAACACCTTTCACTATACACGTGCTGAAGTGCAGGGGATTTTTGACTGGGCGGTCAAGCAGCACGCCAGTACCATTAACCTGAAATCGAGAACGATTCCCAGCGACTATCGACCGATGGTCGACGATGCGCTGACCAAATTGGGCTATCGATTTCGCCTTGCGTCCCTGAGTCATGAGCCCGTGTGGGATAGCGGACAAACGCTGACATTAAACAGTACCTGGTACAATGAGGGTATCGCACCGATTTATCTGCCTTACATGCTGGCATTCCGGGTCGTAGACAGCGCCAATAAGGCGGTGGCACAGGGGAATTCCGCGGAGGATATTCGCCGCTGGCTCCCCGGTAAGTATCAGGTCAGTTATGCGTTATCTATGCCAGGCCGACTGGCGAAAGGGCAATACGCGATTGAGGTTGCGATGCTGGATAAGTCAGGGGCGGCGAGAATTAACTTTGCCAATGAAGGGAAGCAGAGCAGCGGCTGGTACCGGGTGTCAACAATAACGGTACGCTAGTCAGACACAGCAGCGAGCCTGACGGTCAGGCTCGCTGCTGAGAACATTAAATTTGATACCCATTCGGGTTATTTTTTTGCCAGTTCCAGGTGTCACGCATCATTTCATCAAGGTTGTAGATGGCCTTCCAACCTAGCTCTTTGTATGCCAGCGATGGGTCAGACCAACATTCGGCAATATCTCCGGGTCTTCTGGCGACAAACTGATAGTTTATTTTTGTCTGCGCCGCTTTTTCAAACGCCTCAATCAGATTAATTACGGAATAACCGACACCGGTACCGAGATTAATCACTTTGTAAGCCGCGCCTTTGTTCTGGCAATCCAGCGCGGCTAAATGACCGGTCGCCAGATCCATGACGTGAATATAATCACGCACACCGGTACCATCAGGGGTTGGATAATCATTACCGTACACCGACACGGTTTCCAGCTTACCAATCGCGACCTGGGAGATATACGGAACCAGGTTATTAGGGATACCGTTAGGATCTTCACCAATCCGACCTGATGGATGGGCGCCAACCGGGTTGAAATAGCGCAGACAGGTAATGCGAAAATCGGGTTGTGCACGTGAGAAATCGGCCAGAATTTGTTCGACCATCAACTTAGACGTGCCGTACGGATTAGTGGTACCACCCGTGCGTGATTGCTCGCTCAGCGGTACGCTTTCTGGATTACCATATACCGTGGCAGATGAGCTAAAAATGAAACGATTAACGCCAGCGGCCAGCATCTCATCCAGTAAAACCAGCGTTCCGGTAACGTTGTTTTCATAGTAGGCGAGGGGCTCTTTTATCGACTCTGAAACTGATTTGAGTCCCGCAAAATGAATGACATCGGTGATGTTATGGTCGGCGAAAATGTTTTTTAATGCCTGCCTGTCGAGAACATCGGCGATATAGACAATGGGCTCTCTTCCGGTGAGTTCCGCGACCCTGTCCAGCGAGATTCTGCTGGCGTTCGCCAGATTATCGATGACTACGACATCATCGCCTCTTTCCAGTAGCGTTAACACAGTATGTGAACCAATATAACCTGCACCACCAGTGACAAGAATTGCCATACAGACTCCAGATAAACGGGGATTGATTCACGCCAGTACCATAGAGAACGCGTTATTGGTAACGTTTGGTAAGGTAATAATTGCGATACCTCACCATGCATTTATAAGAAATTTTTTTAAGTATAGATAAAAAGCTGAATTTGTTTATTTTTGTATCATAAACAATATAGTTATTTGAGAAGTTCAGCGTGTGGACGCCGTCACTGTGGTTGATCGACGAATTGATTTGTTCGATCAGAGTTTCAGCAAAATTAGTGTCGTTTAGTGTCACTAATTCTTTGATATATATTGACTTTCCATAAGTTTCAGGCGTGCACTCCTGTGTAAGGAAGTACATTTTATTTTCGACCTGATAGGAGGCACCTGCACCTCGATGATGGGGATTGCTCACCTTCAATGAGGGGGTAATCCGCTGCCATTGTCCATAAATATGATCTGCTGAATGAATAATTATTTCGTTATCCATCGTGGTGGACAACAGATAACAGGTTTCATTAATTGAGATAAATACGTTGTCGGTTAATTGGGTATCAGAGATTAAAACTTTAACTTGCTTCCAGCGTGCAGGGAACTCAGTTGACTGAAACAGTATTACCTCTTTTCTTTCTGAAGACTCGGGGATCATGAACAGTTGATCGTTGATATGTATCAGATAAGGGAATGACAAATGACACTGTAAGTCGTCAAAGCCTTCAAGCCTAATATCTTCAAGTTCAACCAGTTCACGGTCAAGAACGCGACATCGTAGCGTGCCTTTTGAGTTGCGAAAGCTAAGAGCTTCATAGAAAACATACAGTTTATCGTCTTTTTCAATCAGAAAAGGATCGGCCTGAAATGTATATTTCTTTTTTAACTGCTGCGCAGTGGATTTGCTTAATATCTCCAGAGTGTTGTCGGGGAATGAGTGTGTACCATTATCCTTAATAAGCATGATGTCCCACGACTCATGATAAAATAACTTATCCATTATTCTTTTTATTTTTGTTTGCATTTGCACCTGATCCTTTTTATCGCCAGCACCATGTATGAACAGCTGTTTGCGACTCAGTGAATGAGCCTGTCGCAATGTTGTATAAATGTGCGAAAACCGATGTGGAACACCAGTGGCTACTTTAAAACTAGTCGCAAGCCCGTTTTTTGTCCACTAACAGAAATAGGGAGAGGAGATGTCCAGAGCATCCTTGCTCCAGTGGGGGAATTACTCGAAATGCACCTGCGGGTTATCTGCAAGGGAAACGTAGGTTTTGCTGTTTTTATCCAGGGTACGGATTTCACCGCTTTCGATGTCATACACCCAACCGTGCAGACGAAGCGCATTATTGCGCAGCCCAACCGCGACACAAGGATGCGTTTTAATGTTGTTAAGCTGTGCGATAACGTTCTCTTCCACCATGGCATTAACTTTATCGATTGGGTTATCCCAGGTTTTTTTATCGACCACGGCTTTCGCGGCATCGGCATAGTGCAGCCAGTGAGCGACAGCGGGCATCGGATCCAGGGGCTGGCTATCGGCAATGGCTTTCATCGCGCCACAATTGGAGTGACCGCAGATGACGATATCCGTTACGCCAAGTGCGACAACCGCGTATTCGATGGTTGCGGATACACCACCCGGTTCCGGACCAAATGACGGTACGATATTACCGGCGTTGCGGATAACGAAAAGCTGTCCTGGATCTTGCTGAGTAACGAGTTCTGGTACCAGGCGGCTATCGGAACAGGAGATGAAAAGTGCCTTAGGATTCTGGCTGGATGCCAGGCTGCGGAAGAGTTCCTTGCGTTGAGGGAAAATCTCTTTTTGGAAGTTGAGGAAGCCCTCGATGATATGTTGCATAGCAGTGTCTCTTGTCTCTGTTTAAGCAGGTTATGATGAAGATCACACTTTCCAGTTTAACACCAGCCGACAGAAGGGAAAGACTTTATAGCAGTTCAGCAACATCTTTGGATAATTTTGCCCCACCGTGGCAGGGCAAATCGTGTGATGTACGCTATGCGTTTTGCCATTTCTGGTATGCCGCTTTTAGCCGGTTCATCGCTTCTACCAGTACCGGGCGTGGGCAGCCAACGTTGAGTCTCATGTGCCCCTCTCCACCGGGACCATATTGCGCCCCAGGTGACAGGCCAAGCCTGGCGTCATGCACAAAAAAAGCGCTTAGCTGCTCATCGCTGAGATCCATTTTTTCCGCATTCAGAAACAGAAGATACGACGCGCCGCCATACACAATGGAAATCAAGGGACAGTACTTTTCGATTTCACTTTTTACAAACGCTACATTGTCGGCCAGATAGGCCAATAATTTCTGGTGCCAGTCGGCGCAATGGGTAAAGGCGCTGTAAATGGCCGCCTGCTGCAATGAATGGGTCTCTGCAAGGTAGCAGTTATCCAGAAAGTGGTAGAACTGATGGCGTAATTCATCATTCTTAATAATGGCGATTCCGCCCTGGATCGCCGCCGTATTGAAGGTCTTGCTGATGGAAGTAAGCACGATTGACCGACTATCTGGCGCTTCATCAACAGTAAAAAACGGCAAATGGCGCTTTCCTGGCAGGGTTAAATCACTGTGCACTTCATCAGACAGAATGATGACGCCAGCCTGCTGGCAATAGTGGCTTATTTTTTCCAACGTTTCCCGCGACCACACCATTCCACCTGGATTATGCGGTGAAGGGAACAAAAACATTTTGCACTGCTTGAGTTTCTCGCTGAAATCATGCCAGTCAAATTCATAGTGCCCGTTTTTCTCAATGAGGCGCGTCTGAATCAAATTCCTGCCGCTGGTGTTTACCAGATTAGGATAGGGATCATAGATTGGCGTACAGGTTAAAATATTATCGTCTGGACGGGTAAGCGCCATTAAAGAGAGTACGATAGTTTTTATAACACCGGGAATAAAATGTAACCAGTGTGCCTTGATATCGGCATCATACTGTTGTGCATACCAATGAATAACAGATTCTTTCCATTGTGGATAATCCAGGTTATAGCCTTGCACAGGCTGCGATACCACCGAACGCAGCGTGCTCATGATTGGCTCTGGTGTCGCAAAATCCATATCTGCAATCCACAGCGGTAATACATCGGTGGTACCGTACATCTGTTGTAATTGCCCGTATTTGCGACAATTAACATCCCTTGTGACAATATCATCAAACAAAGACATTGTTGACTCCTGGAAAGTCTCTGAAAATAGTGTAAGCAACGCAAAAGCGAAGAATGTTTATGTATATCTAATGGATATATTTAATTTACCCTGGTGATAGCTAATATTTGGCTATTTGGTAGTTTATGATTTTTGCTCAACCATATTCTCAGTGGCTTCATTGGGCTCATATTTAGCAATGCCAATACCGGTTGCCGCCCACAGTAGGGCAAAGATGACGCCGCTGTAACAGAGGATTGCCCAGGGCAAGTAATCAAGCGTGGCAACGCCCAGCATAGTGGCGCAATAAACGCCTGAGGCAGACCAGGGGATAATCGGTTCGACAACGGTTCCGGCATCTTCAGTGGTTCGTGAGAGGTTTTTTGCCGCAAGACCTCGTTTTTTGTACTCCTCTTTAAAGGCATCACCGCACAGCAGCAACGGTAAGGTCCCATTTGCCGTGCAGGCACAGATGGTAAATGTCGTCACAATCGTGGTAGCCACCAGGCGGAATGTGGATTTAACGCCTTTTGTCAGCGCGTTTATCACGGTGTGCAGAGAGCCTGTCGCACTCATTGCCCCGGCAAAGCTAAAGGCGCTGAAAACGGTAACGAAGCTGCTAAACATTGAAATAGCGCCGCCTCGCTCCAGTAAGCGGGAAACATCGGAAGACAGTGTCGGCAGATTATCTCCGGTAAGCATTGCGAGCTTAAAGCCACTGACAACGGATTCGCCGACAGAGGATGCCGTGAATTGCTGAAAGACTAACGCCAAAATCATTGAGACTATCGTAGATAAAAAGAGCATCGGAATGGGCGGTCTTTTTGACAGTGAGCCATATAAAACGATGATCGGCGGGAGTAGCAGCAGAATATTAAAGTGATAAATCTGACCAATAGAATTCATCAAGTTGGTAATGTTTTCAGGCGCGCTGGACGAGGCATCAATGCCCATGCCCATATAGCTGTAAACGACGCAGCAAATAATAAAACCCGGGCCGGTAGTCCACAGCAGGTGGCCGATATGCGAGTACAGGTTTACCCCGGCAGCCAGTGCAGCCATGTTGGTTGAATCAGAAACCGGTGAGAGCTTATCACCAAACCAGCAGCCTGAAACAATAGCACCAGCGGCAATGGGCAGCGAGACATTCAGACCAATCGCTACGCCAATCATGGCAATACCAACGGTCCCGATAGAACCCCAGGAGGTACCGGTGCATACTGAGATCAGTGCTCCCAGCATAAATGCCGAAATATAGAAATACTGCGGATTAATCCACTTCAGACCATAATAAATCATCATTGGAATAGTGCCTGACACCATCCATGCGCCAATTAAGAAACCGATACTGGCGACGATTAATATGACCGGCAGCGCTTCAGATATTTTATTGCAAATAGATTGTAGAATGTCCTCCCATGTATAGCCGTGAGCGATGGCTATAAATGAGGCGGTTGCCGTTCCCATCAGGATCATGGGCTAAGCTCGAATATTGAAGATAAAATATCCGATACTAATCCCGCCCAGCATGACTACCATGGGTAAAACTGACCAAAAGAAAGACAATGGCTTTCTGTTGTTGGCGGTGCAGTTATTTAATTCCATAATTCCATCCCAATCGTTAATGGTTGAACACGTCAAATAAATACCTGCTACAGGTCACTCATGTCTGAGCAACATAGTTGCCAGAGTTCATGGCTGAACCCTATTTTATTAACTGCCGCAGATTATCTTTTTTGACCTGCTATTCTGGTGCTTATATTTAGTAGTAAGGTAAGAGAACGTTTGGTGAATAAATTACCCCTCGGTATAAGGTGAATGATGTCGGCGTTGTTGACTCAATTTTCGATACTGCTGTGGCGGCATGCCGACGTATTTATGGAACGAGCTGTAAAATCGACTGCTGGAGCGAAAACCTGCAATTGTAGCGATATCCAGAATTGTTTTATCCGTATCGCTGAGTAAAGCCCGCACATGGTTAATGCGCATCGCGGTAATATACTGTTTCATCGTCAGTTGCATCACCCGATGAAAAATACCCATTGCATAATTGGGATTGAGCTTAACGTGTTCGGCAATAGCATCAACCGTAAGCTGTTTGTCGCAGTTGGCGGCAATAAACTCCAGCATCTGGCTGACGTAAAACTGTGAATGCCGTGAAATACTGTTTTTCTGGGTGCGCGACGTTTTGTTACCCAGTACCGGCCGCCAGCCAGCGAGGCTAAAGCGCTTGAGCATTAGCGCGATTTCATCAATGGCTAACTGGCGAATTTGTTCGTTATCGCTATTGAGTTCATTTTGCCAACGCTGTACTTCAAACGCGCTCAGCTGCTGTGAAGCCAACGAAGTAATCACCATCCCGTGGGTTACGTGATTAATCAGCTCCCTGTCCAGCGGCCAGGATAAAAACAGATGCATCGGTAAGTTGAAGATGGCCATCTGTTTACAGTGCCCGGCATCCGTGAGTTGATGGGGAGTACAGGCCCAGAACAAGGTGATAAAACCCTGTTTGCTCTTCACCACTTCGTCATTAAAGAGATACTCCACATCACCATCAAATGGCACGTTCACCTCAACCTGGCCATGCCAGTGGCTGTAGGTCATAGCCAGCGGCGCCCGCAGTTCGACATCCATACGCTGATACTCTGAATAGAGCGCCAGCGGACTTCGCGACTTTTTCTCATAGCTGCGACACATATGTGGGTCGAGCGGCAGCTGCGGGGTACTTTTTGCCATTATGGTTGGGTTCCTGGATAGTGATACCGGCCATGGGGTAACGCCAAAGCATGAACATAGCTTAACCGAAAAAAAACGTCGTTTTCTCTCCATTTTCGCGAAGTTATTCCCAAAAACTCAGATCCTGTGCCTGTCGCTTGCCGATCTGAGATATCGGGAATGGTGAGCTTTAATCTTAAAAGCGCTCAATCATAAGGGACTTTGCAGTACCTGACGGATGCGGCGCGGGAGGCTCACAAACCGTACAGTTTTATTTTTCTATAGAGCGTGGCAATGCTGATCCCCAGTTCTGTCGCAGCTTGTTTTTTCCCCTCAACGCTTGAACCGAATCGCTGCATGACGTTTTCGATAGCTTCTCTTTCCGCCTGTTTTCCTTTGCTGTCAAGCTGACGGGGTTGCGCGGCCATTGTCGTTTTTCTACCGTCAGCGGCGGTGAGCAGGTAAGGGGGAAGATGGCTGTCTCTTGTGGCTCTGCTGTTCCAGAGCCACATTAAGGATGACGGAAATAAGTGATTTAGAGCCTATCCCATTAGGGAAGGTGCGAATAAGCAGGTCATTTCTTCCCAAGCTGACTCGCTGATTAAAATTTCGCGGATCTGGGCCGATTTTTTTCCCGCAAACACATCGAATCAGCCTATTTAGGCTATTTTTTCCACCATTTCTGGCGNTATTTCCGGTTTTTACTGAGATCTCTCCCACTGACGTATCATTTGGTCCACCCGAAACAGGTTGGCCAGGGTGAATAACATCGCCAGTTGGTTATCGTTTTTCAGCAGCCCCTTGTATCTGGCTTTCACGAAGCCGAACTGCCGCTTGATGATGCGAAACGGGTGCTCCACCCTGGCACGGATGCTGGCTTTCATGTATTCGATGTTGATGGCCGTTTTGTTCTTGCGCGGATGCTGCTTCAAGGTTTTTACC
>NZ_JAOWGW010000072.1:0-210782 GCF_030332945.1 Citrobacter sp. Cpo037 | reverse complement strand
AATCGGCCCAGATCCGCGAAATTTTAATCAGCGAGTCAGCTTGGGAAGAAATGACCTGCTTATTCGCACCTTCCCTAACTCAACGACTTTTGATGATGATGGTTTTGCGTCTAACAATACCGGGCTTTCCGGTACCGCAGGCAGTCGCGATCAGTTTAACTATGGGGTGAATCTCAGTCATCAACGGCAGGACAGCGAGACAACAGCGGGCGGCAATCTGACGTGGAATGCGCCAGTTGCTACGCTTAACGGCAGCTACAGCCAGTCGTCTAAATATACGCAAGCTGGCGGCAGCATTTCGGGTGGCCTTGTGGCCTGGTCTGGTGGCGTGAATTTAGCCAACCGACTGTCGGAAACGTTTGCCGTGATGCATGCGCCGGGTCTGGAAGGAGCGTATGTGAACGGGCAGAAATACCGTACCACCAACCGTAATGGCGTGGTGGTCTACGACGGTTTAACGCCGTATCGTGAAAACCACCTGACGCTGGATGTGTCTAACACCAATAGTGAAACCGACCTGCAAGGCAACCGCCGCAGCGCCGCCCCGTACCGCGGAGCGGTAGTGCTGACAAGGTTTGATACCGACCAACGCAAACCCTGGTATATCCGGGCGTTGCGTCCTGATGGTTCACCGCTGACGTTTGGTTACGAAGTAGAGGATATTCATGGACACAATATCGGTGTGGTAGGTCAGGGAAGCCAGCTCTTTATTCGTACCGACAGTGCGCCGCCGGAAATTAAAGTCGCAGTGGATAAACAACAGGGACTTTCATGCTCAATCTCCTTTGGTAAAACGATTGATGAAAGTAAAATTTATATTTGTCGGTGAGGAGGAGATATGAGATTTATCCTGGGATTAATTTTGGTTATGATGTCAAGTTCAGTATTCTGCAATTGTTTTCCGGTTTCATTTAAATTTTTGGATTTTAATCCAAGTACTACTGGTGCAACAGCTGAAAGTGACGTGATTGAGTTGGATTTGAATGATGCCTCTCTTAATTCATTTCAATCAACAGAAGACATTCCTCTTAATTTTACGGGAGGAAATAGTACCTATCATTGTGATTTTGGAATGTCTAACCCAGGCTCACTTTATAAGTTAACAGCCAGAAGTCAAGAATCTGGCACCTCTGAATACTATCAGATATTAACAACTGGAAATAATGATGGTGTATATGTTGAAGTTCAGCTGTCTGTTAATAGTTTACTCGGTTCTTATAGCGTTGAGAATAGTCTTTATGGTTTTGCTCGTTATTATTTTAATTTCCCAAGAGATGATCTTAATTCTAAGGTAACCTATGCAATTAAATACAGATTAACGAAAAATAAACCTGTTTCATCTGAAACAAAAAACATAGGGGATACAGTGACTCTTAAAGATCATGTGCGTTTTAATGAAAGTCCTGGATCGAATTCTTATAATTTAAAACAAAATATAAGAGTTAAGTTTAATTACACTCCAACCACATGTTCTTTTAATGATACTACCGTTAAAGTTAGCAGCATAAGTTACGGAGATGTAAGTAAAGGGCTTGCGCATGATGCTGATGCCGAAGTAAAAATTGATTGTGACCAAACTGTGGCCTATGCCACAAGATCTGTTCATTACAGATTCGTTTCTGATAATGCTGTAGGTAATGTTTTGCCTAATGAATATACGAATAGTGATAGCGCGGGAAATATTGGCTTTGAGTTAATAAAAGATGGTTCTGTAGTGAATTTAAGCAATAACCGTTATGGTCTGATAGCATGGGGAGATTTAAAAGAAAACGTGGCCAGAAATACGATTATACCGCTGAAATATAAATATACTCCTTATGGAAATAAGATATTTAAAGCCGGGCAGGTACTAAGCCGTGTAAAAATTGTTATCGATTATGATTGATCATGCTATGGTATTTTACGCACTCCCTCATCAGAGCGAGTGCGTTTTTTTTCACCGATGATAAAAAATCTCGCCATCGTAGGCTTTAATGATCTTCGCATCGGCATCATTGACCAGCACATACGCGCCGCCCATGTAGGTCCAGTGGGTGCCTGCCGTCGGCGCGGGCAGATTGCGCAGATTCCACTGTTTAATGGTGTATTCTTCGGTGAGATACAGTGGTGGAACCTTGTCACCGGGTTTGAAATGGGTGAAGTCAGCAATAAAGCTGCTCAGTTCATACTTATCGATACCGGTGGGGGCAGCTGTTGCAGCTGGTGCGGCCCAGACGACGCTGCTTGCAAGCAGAAGTGCACCCAGCAACATTTTATTCTTCATACCCATCCTCTCTACCTCTTCGGGTCATCAAAATCAGTCATGTATCATTCCTGGCATACCGGATGTCTGACAAGCACTATTTTGTGATCACTCCAGTCATTTCGTAAAAAGTGTAAATGAAAGTACAGAATTGCAGCAACCTTGACCAGTAGTTTCACTGCGGGAGTGGGGAGTGCGCCAATTTACATCGTTAAGCACAGGCAGTATCCTGTTACTGAAACCAGCATATTACGTTTGTGTTTCAACGACTCGGGGTGCCCTTCTGGTGAAGGCTGAGAAATACCCGTACCACCTGATCTGGATAATGCCAGCGTAGGGAAGTCTGACACTGCTCGTGTCCCTTCTTCGCGCGGGCAGGAGCTGAACCATGCAGCCTGACCTGCACAGCCGCGCACTCGCGGCTCACACTTTGCACCAATTTAGAACCTTATCCCCGCTCACACACTGTATGACCAATGAGGTCGTGCAAAGTTTTACTGCCAATACATTACTGGCGCTGGGCGCATCGCCTGCGATGGTGATCGAGCCTGAGGAAGCCAGCCAATTCGCCGCTATTGCCAGTGCATTGCTGGTTAATGTCGGCACCTTAACTCGGGAACGGGCCGCGGCGATGCGTGCCGCAGTTAAGCAGACTCATCATGCTAAAACCCCGTGGACGCTCGATCCCGTTGCCGTAGGTGCGCTTGAGTTTCGCCGTCACTTCTGCCTGGAATTATTGTCACTACAGCCTGCTGCTATTCGTGGCAACGCTTCGGAAATACTTGCTCTGGCCGGCATGAACGGTGGTGGACGCGGCGTGGATACAACCGATACGGCTGTTGCTGCGCTTCCGGCAGCGCAGGCGCTGGCTCGTCAGGTTGGGACTATTGTCGTGGTTACCGGCGAAGTGGATTACGTCACCGATGGTCAGCGTACCGTCCGCGTTGACGGCGGTGACCCGTTGATGACTCGCGTGGTGGGCACTGGATGCGCTCTTTCAGCGGTTGTTGCGGCCAGTTGTGCCTTGCGTGGTGACCGACTTGATAACGTCGCCTCCGCCTGTAGTTGGATGAAACAGGCCGGGCAAATAGCCACCGAGCAATCAAACGGACCGGGTAGCTTTGTCCCGGCATTTCTCGACGCCCTCTATAACCTGAACGCCCAGGAGCAAGCATGAAACGGATTAACGCATTAACGATCGCCGGAACCGACCCAAGCGGTGGCGCGGGTATTCAGGCTGATTTAAAAACCTTCTCGGCGCTGGGCGCTTACGGCTGTTCGGTTATCACGGCGTTGGTGGCGCAAAATACGCGCGGGGTGCAGTCGGTGTATCGTATTGAACCTGATTTTGTCGCCGCGCAGCTGGATTCGGTGTTGAGTGATGTGCGTATTGATACGACTAAAATCGGTATGTTGGCGGAGACGGACATTGTCGAAGCTGTCGCCGAACGTTTACGTCGCCATCGGGTACAAAATGTGGTGCTGGACACGGTGATGTTGGCGAAAAGCGGCGATCCGTTGCTGTCGCCCTCGGCGGTAGAAACGCTGCGTACCCGTTTGCTGCCGCAGGTTTCGATTATCACTCCTAATTTACCCGAAGCTGCTGCACTGCTCGGGGCATCGCATGCGCAGACTGAGCAGGAGATGTTAGAGCAGGGAAGGGCGCTACGGGCGTTGGGCTGCGAGGCGGTGTTGATGAAGGGCGGTCATCTGGATGATGCACAAAGCCCCGACTGGCTCTTTACTCGCGATGGTGAGCAGCGTTTTACCGCACCAAGGGTGATGACCAAAAATACCCATGGCACCGGTTGTACGCTATCGGCGGCGTTGGCAGCCCTGCGTCCGCGCCATAACAACTGGGCCGATACCGTACAGGAAGCCAAACTGTGGCTTTCAGCGGCGCTGGCGCAGGCCGACACGCTGGAAGTTGGCCAGGGAATTGGTCCGGTCCATCATTTCCACGCGTGGTGGTAATGGGTATACTGGCTGCAGAAACGGCGGCCAGGAAAAAGATAAATGGAACAAGCGCATACCCAGCTTATCGCACAACTGAATGAACGTATTTCAGCGGCGGATAACACGCCGCTGTATATGAAATTTGCGCAGACGGTAAAGAATGCTGTGCGCAGTGGGATCCTGGAGCACGGCAATATCCTGCCCGGCGAGCGCGACCTCAGCCAGTTGACCGGCGTTTCTCGGATTACGGTACGCAAGGCGATGCAGGCCCTGGAAGAAGAAGGTGTAGTAACACGTGCCCGCGGTTACGGAACGCAAATCAACAATATCTTCGAGTACTCGCTCAAAGAAGCGCGCGGTTTTTCTCAGCAGGTGGTGTTGCGCGGTAAAAAACCGGATACGTTGTGGGTCAACAAGCGCATTGTGCCTTGTCCGGAAGAGGTGGCCCAGCAGTTGGCTGTCGCCGTGGGGAGTGAGGTCTTCCTGCTCAAGCGTATTCGCTACGTTGATGAAGATGCCGTTTCTATTGAAGAGTCCTGGGTACCCGCACATCTAATTCATGACGTGGATGCCATTGGTGTTTCGCTGTATGACTATTTTCGTAGCCAGCATATTTTCCCACAGCGTACGCGCTCACGCGTTAGCGCCAGAATGCCGGATGCAGAGTTCCAGGCGCACATTCAAATGGATAGCAAAGTGCCGGTACTGGTGATCAAGCAGGTAGCGCTTGACCAGCAGCAACGGCCTATTGAATACAGCATCAGTTACTGTCGTAGCGATCTATACGTCTTTGTGTGCGAGGAGTAGTTCCTCGCGCGACGGGGCGCAATCGCCGCCGCGATGCCCAACTACCCAGGACGCCACCGCGTTACCTAACAGCACTGAGTCGGCCAGCGTCCAGCCAGCCGCCAGCCCAGCCAGCATGCCGCCAGCGTGGCTGTCACCTGCGCCAATGGTATCAACGACCGCCGTTGCAAATGCCGGTACGCAGCCGGATGTCTGTGCGCTGAAATACCATGCGCCGTCTTTATCGTGACGCACGACCACCGGTGCGGTGAAACGCTGCACCCATTCTGCGCCAAAACCTTCCACATCCTGACTCAATGCAAACCGCTCGGCAGCAATTTCCGCCTCCTGACGATTAAGTGACACCAGCGGACGGCAGGCCATAATTCGTGCCAGTAAAGGCTCAGGAATGTCGCCGATGCGCGGGCCAAAATCGATAAACGGTGTCACCTCTTCCAGACCTTCCAGCCACTGCACCAGCAATTCACCGCACGGGGACGCTAGCTGATAACCCGAAAGATACACCAGGCTATGACGCGGGATATCCAGCTGTGCCAGCCAGGCGGCATTCCACTGATTCTCAACGCCGCTAAAAGACATAAAGGTACGCTCGCCATCCGGCTCCACCAGCGCCAGACACCAGCCGTTATCGCCTTCGGCATTGTCGATCCGGCTGTGCAGTCCCTCTTTTGCCATCCGGTTGCGGATAATGTCGGCCCACACTCCCTGACCCAGCGGTAGAGCATTGCAGGCATCGATACCTAAACGCTTAAGCGTGACGGCGATATTGAGTGCGCAGCCGCCAACGTTAACACTTTGCTGCTTGAGCTCGATGTCACAGCCGCGCCAGGGGAGGGCATACGCATCGGCAATGACATCAATCACCGCCGCACCCACCACCGTTACTGGCCGCCGTGTACGTAACTGCGAGAGAAGTTGTTGCAGATGCGTGTTGCTCATAGCGCCTCCCGCTGCTCACGCAGTCGCATTAACCCACTGGCGTAGCGGGTAAAGTCCAACTGATTAACCGCATCCAACTCCTGCTTCAATGCTGGGTTGATCGCGCTCACGCCGTGTAATGCACCACAAATGGCGGTTGCCATCGCCCCGATGGTGTCGGTATCGCCGCCGAGGTTCGCGCACAGAATGGCGCAGCGGTTTGGATCGGTCTGCGCCAGTTCAACCATGGCGATGGCGCAAGGCACGGACTCAATGGTGCTGGTTCCGGCACCTACAACCTGATACAGCTGCTCGCTGGCGGACTCTACGCCATCGGCGTTACGCACGATTTTCAGCGCCAGTTCAAGGCGTGCACAAAGCGATGCGCTAAAAGTAGTGATTCGTTTTTGCTGCGCATGCAGGGCAATGGCAGGTAGCGCGTCGACAATCTCCGGCCATGTCCCTCCGTCGATGGCGCGCGATACCGCCCACGCGACGACAACAGCACCCGCGATAGCCAGATCCGATTTATGCGTCGGGCTGGAGGCCAATGCCACATCATCGATAAAGGCATCAAGATTGCGAGCGGGCAGCAGGCATCCCAGCGGGGAAACGCGCATTGCCGCACCGTTGGTCACGCCGTTGTTTTCCAGTTCGGCGACCGGTTTACCGTCACGAATGGCTTTTAACGCAATTTTCGAGGTCGGGCCGAGCACGTTTTTATTAAAAGCATCAAACTGCTCGGCCCAGGCCAGAATATTGCGACCAATAACGTCAGGCACAATTTCGCCGTCGCACTCAAGCAGGGCATCTGCCAGACACAGTGCCATGGACGTGTCATCAGTGAACTCCGCCTGGTTAAAATAGCAGGCGGCATTATTTTCCGCAGGGCCGGGCAAAAAACGGTCGATCCAACCGAAGTGTGCTTTTACCCGGGTTCTTGGCCACAGTTCCGACGGCATGCCCATCGCATCCCCTAACGCCTGCCCATAAAGAGCACCGAGAATACGTTCTGCTTTCATTTTACTTCCCCTTGTTTCAACGCTATATCGCGATCGTCCACCTTAATGGCGGTGATTTCTTTGTCTGATTCGCGAAAGAAAATCATGAACAACACGGCAATGATGGCAATCATGACCGCGCCAAATCCCCACATGCCAGCCCAGTTAAAGGTGAGACCATTAACGGGCTCCTGATAAGCAAACATTTTTTCCATCATCACGCCGCCCAGACGGTACCCGAGCAGGCTGCCGAATCCCTGACAGCAGAGGGTGATAAGCCCTTGCGCTGCGGTGCGCATTTGGACCGGCGCTTTTTTATCGACATAGATGTAAGCCGTGACGTAATAGAAGTCGTAACTGACGCCGTGCAGCAGAATGCCGAGAAACAGCAGGGCGTAAGTGAAATATTCTTCCGCACCGCCGTAAACGAAAAATCCGTAGCGGATCGCCGCAGTAATAAGACCAAGCAACAACACCTTTTTAATACCAAAGCGTTTGGTGAAAAACGGTAGCGCCAGCATGAAGAAGATTTCAGAGAACTGGCCCAGCGTCATCCAGCCGGTGGCGTTTTTCATTCCGACTTCTGTCAGATAGCCGTTGGCGAAGATGTAATAGAACGCCAGTGGCATCGCAAACAGGAAAGAGCAAAAGAAGAAGACGAGGAAGTTCTTATCGCGCAGCAGGATCAGCGCATCCAGACCCAGCATAACTTTGAAATCCATTTTGCCGGTACTTTTTGGCGGCGTATCCGGTAAAAAGAAGGCAAAAACACCTAACAATGCGGAGCTTCCGGCAGTGATAAGCAGGGGAATATTGGTGGGTGAGATGTCGTTATAGCCAAGCATTTGCGGTAAGAAACCGCAGGCCAAACCGGAGGCAATCCAGCCAATGGTGCCCATCACGCGGATGCGCGGGAAATCACGTTCAACATCCGGTACGTTGGCAAAAGCAATACTGTTGGTCAGCGCAATCGTCGGCATATAGGTCAACGAATAGGCCAGTAACAGCGGGAAGAATCCGCTGAAGGTGGTTTGCTGGGCGGCGAAGTACATCAGAATAGCGCCGACGAACATCAACACCGCCAGTACTTTTTGCGCGGAGAAAAAGCGATCAGTGATTGAACCGACCAGAATGGGCGACAGGATCGCCGCAATGGCGGTGCAGGCGTAGGACCAGCCTATCTCTCCGGCACTAAAGCCACTTTTACTCAGCCACAGCCACAGTGGTACAAACCAGGCGCCCCAGATAAACCACTCTACAAACATCATGAACGACAGCTTAACTGTAGTTTTCATCTTTAAATCCTTCATGACAGATAAGGTACGCGCTGATAGTACCATTCAATAATACCTTTAAAATACCTTTTAGATTAAACTTTGACCGTCTTAACATTATTTTTTCCTGAATCGAGCCAGCAGAAGTTGCTGAAAAGTGCGCTAAAGATGGAAAAAAAGCGCAGTCGGTACCAGGCTTAATGCTGCCCGCAAAAAGGCGGGTCAGGACAATCCATATTCCGGTTTTAAACCGGAACTTACGGGAGCATAGCTATGACTGATATTGCGCAGTTGCTTGGCAAAGATGCCGACAGCCTTTTACAGCATCGTTGTATGACCATTCCTTCTGACCAACTTTACCTGCCTGGACATGATTACGTCGATCGCGTAATGGTGGATAACAATCGGCCGCCTGCCGTTCTGCGTAATATGCAGACGCTGTATAACACGGGGCGACTTGCCGGGACAGGGTATCTGTCGATCCTACCGGTGGATCAGGGGGTAGAGCATTCTGCTGGGGCTTCGTTTGCCGCTAACCCGCTGTACTTTGATCCGAAGAATATTGTGGAGTTGGCTATCGAAGCAGGGTGCAACTGCGTGGCATCGACTTACGGTGTGCTGGCTTCTGTCTCCCGCCGCTACGCGCACCGCATCCCGTTCCTCGTTAAAATTAACCACAATGAAACGCTCAGCTATCCGAATACCTTTGACCAGACGCTGTATGCCAGCGTAGAGCAGGCGTTCAATATGGGTGCGGTTGCGGTAGGGGCAACCATATATTTCGGTTCTGAGGAATCTCGCCGCCAGATTGAGGAGATTTCAGCAGCGTTTGAGCGCGCCCATGAGTTGGGTATGGTTACCGTGCTGTGGGCGTATCTGCGTAACTCCGCGTTTAAAAAAGATGGCGTGGATTACCATGTTTCCGCCGATCTTACCGGGCAGGCTAACCATCTGGCTGCCACTATCGGAGCGGATATCGTTAAGCAAAAAATGGCGGAAAATAACGGCGGGTATAAAGCGGTTAATTTTGGCTACACCGACGATCGCGTTTACACCAAGTTGACCAGTGAGAATCCAATTGACCTGGTGCGTTATCAACTGGCGAACTGTTATATGGGGCGCGCCGGATTAATTAACTCTGGCGGGGCGGCCGGCGGCGACACCGACCTGAGCGATGCAGTGCGTACAGCGGTGATTAACAAACGTGCGGGCGGCATGGGGCTGATTCTGGGGCGTAAAGCGTTCAAGAAAACCATGGCCGACGGCGTTAAGTTGATTAACGCCGTACAGGACGTTTATCTGGACAGCAAAGTCACTATTGCCTGATCCCTCGGATTGTCGTCGGGTTAGCGCAACAGTGGACAACCCGGCGGGAGTCTGCAACGTAGCGCAGCGGGCAAGATTTCAATATGAAACTCTTGTCCGCTGAGCGGTTCGCCATCGAGATTAAAGGTAATTTCGTGCGGGGCGCGGATATCAAACCACGACGATGCGCCGTCAATAATATTAGGGTTGTCTTCGGATTGCGTTAATGCCGAAAGCAGCCCTGGCAGTAGTTCCTCGCCGGTAAAAATGCGCAGTTGCAGCAGACCGTCGTTGATTAGCGCCGTTGGGCAAAGCTGTTGCCCACCACCAGCCTGGCGACCGTTACCGATACCAATCACCAGCGCCTTACCCTGCCAGTGAAAATCTTCCCCACGAATGTCACAGATGTCGGGCTTGAGCGTATCCATGCACATTAATCCGTGAATAAAATACGATACACCGCCCAGTGCGGCCTTGAGTTTTTCCGGTGTTTCGGTGGTGATACGCGTGCCAAATCCGCCAGTCGCCATGTTGATAAAACAGGTTTTATCGTTGACCTGTACCATGTCGATCTCAGTCGCATTTGCGGCAATAGCCAGCTTTAACGCCTTATCAAGGTCGTCGGGTATACCAACGCTGGTGGCAAAGTCATTCGCCGTTCCCAACGGTAAAATACCCAGCGCCGGAATATTGCCGCCCTGCGACTGGATAAGCGCCGTCGAAACTTCGTTTATTGTGCCGTCGCCGCCGCCGGCTATTACCGTTTCAACGCCTAGCTGACGAGCTTCATCAACGTAGCGTTGGGCATCGCCTTTTTCCCAGGTCACGCGAACATGGATTTCCACGCCTTCATCACGAAGCTTCGCGATGGCATCACGCAGGGGGAGATTATCAGCACTTTTTCCATTGAGGATCAGTAAACTGGCAGGGAACGCTATCATCCGTTTGCCTCACTTTTTTTCGTTTTAACAAGTGTATGCCAGGAAAGCGTTTATGGCGTAAGAACTGACTGAAAGCGCAGGCGAAGAGATAAAAAAAGCCGCAGAGCGCGGCTTTTCAGATTGGGGATGTTACTGCGGGAACCACTGATCGCTGATTTTCTGGTAGGTGCCGTCAGCTTTGATTGCCGCCAGCGCGCTGTTCAGTTTTTCCAGCAGGGCTTTGTTATCCGGGCGAACCGCGATGCCAAGACCAGTACCGAAGTATTGCGGATCGGTAACTTTGTCAGTGGCTACGCCTAACTGTGGGTTGGTTTTTAGCCATTCGTTAACCACAGCAGTATCACCAAATACACCATCAATACGGCCATTTTTCAGGTCAATAATCGCATTCTGATAGCTGTCGTAGGCCACGGTTTTCACCTCAGGATGTTTATCCTGCAGGTATTTCTGATGGGTGGTGCCGTTTTCCATACCGATGCGCTTACCTTTCAGGTCGGCAAAGGTTTTATAGGTGTCTTTTTTCGCAATCACCAGCGCGGAGTTGGCATAGTAAGGCTGAGTAAATGCAACCTGCTTGCTACGCTCAGGTGTGATATCCATTCCGGAAATTACCGCATCATATTTCTTGAATTTCAGCGCGGGGATCAGGCTGTCGAAAGCGTGATTGGTGAAAGTACATTCTGCCTGCATTTGTTTGCACAGCGCCGTTGCCAGGTCGATGTCAAAACCGACAATTTTATTGCTTGCGTCCAGTGATTCAAATGGCGGATATGTGGCTGATACACCGAAACTAATTTTATCAGCTGCTGAGGCGCCAGCGGCGAAAGTAGCAAGTAATGCGGCCAGTACTAACTTTTTCATGGTGGAACTCCCGTCTGTCAATCTTATGATTATTACCGTGTCTGCGGCGTGGAGTAACAATGCCATTTAATGAATTTATATGCAATAAAAATGATTAAGTATTTTTATTGGTATGAAAAAAGACGGACAATTTAGGTTGTTGTCCGTCTTTATGTTTTTTACTTATGCACATTTGCTGGATGGCGGTGCTAGCACCTTATCCGGCCTACAAAAGGTGCATGAACCGTAGGCCTGATAAGCGTAGCGCCATCAGGCATATGCTTAATTCCGGTGTTCAAACGCCAGCGCTTTACGTTCGATTAAGCGCATCATCAGCGTCAGCAAGCCGTTGACGATCAGGTAAATCACACCCGCGGCACCGAAGACCATAACGTCATAAGTACGACCGTACAGCAGTTGGCTATAACCCATGACTTCCATCAGCGTGATGGTGTAAGCCAGTGAGGTACTTTTAAATACCAGCACCACTTCGTTGGAATACGAGGAGAGGGCGCGTTTAAAGGCATACGGCAACAAAATCGCCAGCGTATCCTTTTTGCTCATCCCTAACGCTCCGCAGGACTGCCACTGGCCTTCCGGGATTGCACGAATAGCGCCGTAGAACAGTTGCGTAGTGTAGGCCGCACTGTTTAACGACAGCGCAATTAAGGCGCATAACCAGGGTTCAGAGAGCAGATGCCACAGTACCGGATATTCTTGCAATGCCGGAAACTGTCCAGGTCCGTAGTAGATCAGGAAGATTTGCACCAGCAGCGGTGTACCGGTAAACAGCGTGATATACGCGCGTACCAGCCACACCAGCACCGGCGTTTTCAGCGTCAGGATGACGGTGAAGATTAGCGCCAGCACCAGAGCAACCACGATGGAGGCGACCGTCAGCGTCAGGCTGGTATGCAGCCCTTTCAACAATTCAGGTAAATAATCAAGCATCAGCCTGGTCTCCGCTCAAAACGTGTCGCGCGCAGGTCAATGCGTTTGAGAATGTACTGACTCACCAGCGTAATCACCAGGTAAATAGCGGCCGCCACAATGTACCAGGTAAACGGCTCCTGGGTGCGGGTGGCAATACTCTTGGTTTGCAACATCAGATCGTTCACGCTGATAAGGCTGACCAGCGCGGTATCTTTCAGCAATACCAGCCACTGGTTACCCAGTCCCGGTAAGGCATGACGCCACATCTGCGGCATCACCAGACGAAAGAAGATCGCGGCTTTAGACAAACCCAACGCCTGACCTGATTCCCATTGTCCGAGTGGCACGGCCTTCAGCGCGCCACGCAGCGTTTGCGACGCGTAAGCGGCGTACAATAATGACAGTGCAATGACACCGCACAGGAACGGGCTGACGTCGAAGTTTTCGATCTGCATCTGAACCGGGATTTGTACAAACCCGAGATTGATCGTAAAGCCATCGGCCAGCGTCAGCAGCAATTGTGAGGAACCGAAATAGATAAACAGAACCACCAGGATTTCTGGCAGACCGCGCAGGATGGTGACCAGGGCCGAGCCCGCCCATGCCACCGGGCGCCATTTTACTGACTCCCAGACGGCAAAAAACATGGCGAGTGCAAGGCCAATGATCAGCGCACAAACGGCAAGGCCGACGGTCATCCCGGCGGCGCTTGCTAAAGGAAAAAATTCATTCATCAAATATTACTTCTGGAACCATTTGTTGTAGATGGTCTCGTAAGTCCCATCTTTCTTCACTTTTTCCAGCGCAGCGTTAAATTTCTGCTGCAGCTCGGTATTGCCCTGGCGTACCGCGATGCCCAGACCTGTACCGAAGTAATCTTTATCCGTGACTTTGTCACCAACCGCGGCAAGCTTAGGATTGTCTTTCAGCCACTCGGTTACTACTGCGGTATCACCAAAGACGCCGTCAATACGACCGTTTTGCAGATCGAGTTTGGCATTCTGGTAGCTGTCATACGGCACAGTGGTCACTTCCGGATGTTTATCCATGATGAATTTCTGGTGCGTGGTACCGTTTTGAACGCCGACTTTTTTACCTTTCAGCTGGTCGATGCTGGTGTATTTACCCTGCTGGCCCACAAACAGCGCAGAGTTGTCGTAGTAAGGGGTGGTGAACAGCACCTGTTTTTCACGCTCAGGCGTGATGTCCATACCGGCCATCACCGCGTCAAAACGACGGAATTTCAGGCTCGGAATCAGGCTGTCGAAGGCCTGATTGGTGAAGGTACAAGTAGCGTCAATCTCTTTACACAGCGCGTTTGCCAGATCAACGTCAAAACCTACGATCTTGTTATTCGCATCGATAGATTCAAACGGAGGATAAGACGCTTCGGTGGCGAAACGAATGGTTTGGGCTGCGGTAGCGGAAAGACTAAAACCTGCGATTAGCGCGGCAATCAGAACTTTTTTCATTGTATTGTCCCGAATCTTAGTGAGAAAGATAGTTTTTAAACGCTTCGGTTTGCGGGTTGGCAAAGCAGCTCGCATCCCCAAACTCGACGATGTGACCGTTTTCCATATACACCACACGACTGGCCGTTTTACGTGCAACTTCCACTTCGTGGGTGACGATCACCTGAGTAATATTGGTTTCCGCCAGTTCGCGAATGATGCTGACGATTTGGGCGGTAATTTCCGGGTCAAGCGCGGCGGTCGGTTCATCAAACAGCAGCACCTGCGGCTCCATCATCAACGCGCGGGCAATGGCTACACGCTGTTGCTGGCCACCGGAAAGATGTAATGGGTAACGATCGCTGTAAGGCTTGAGGCGCAGACGTTCCAGCAGTTTCTCGGCGCGCGCCATCGCTTGCTCTTTTGTCAGACCCAGTACGCGGCAGGGCGCTTCAATCAGGTTCTGCACCACCGTGAGATGCGGCCAGAGATTATATTGCTGAAAGACCATGCCCACGTTCTGACGCAGATCCCGAATGGCTTTATCTGACGGGGTCTTCGTGAAGTCGAAACGGTTGCCCGCAATAGAGAGCGTGCCCGAGCGCGGCATCTCAAGCAGGTTGAGTACGCGCAGCAGCGAGCTTTTCCCGGCTCCACTTGGGCCAAGTAACACCAGTGTTTCACCCTGAGGGCAATCCAGCGTGATATCGAACAGCGCCTGATGTGCGCCGTAGAAGCAGTTAATGCCGTTTAATTGAATACTCATTGACACTCGATACTGGCAGTCTGATAGCTATTGAAGCCGCAGATACTACCTTTGACAGAATAGTTATGCAATATTTATGCGTTAAAAGTTAAATGCAAACCGCATTCTTCTCTAAACATAGCACAAAATAGCGAGGTCACCAGTGGGTAAGAATAATTGTCGGCATTCTATGCAGAATGCCAGACAATTTATGGGGGTTATGATTTAAGCGGGGGAATGGGGCGGTTAGCGGTTTTCGACAGACTGGCGCAACGTCCCGGCTGGCGCGTGTACGCTGCCGCCCAGATAGCGTACATCATCAACGACCCAGCACTGACCTTCACGAATCATCAGCACTTCATCACGCCAGCTCTGATCGCCCTGTTTCAGCTCTACGCGCAGCGGAATGTTGCGTGCATCACTATTCGGAATAGTCGATGCGCTGGCGACACTGGCGCTGTCTGGTAACGTAGCGCGACTGGAGAACGGATCGCTGTTAAACAGGTCGCGGTGTGCATTATCGCGGCTGGCGTCGGTCAGCAGTTTAGCCAGATTGTCGCTCAGGTACGGACGAAGGGCGGTAATGTCATTGTTTCGATGCTGAATACGGTAATCATAGAATTGTTGAGCCACGCTGTCTGGCCCACCTTCTATGCATGAACCACTACGTGTGCCGTTATCTTTATAGACCGGCGTCACGGTAGTACAGGCGCTGAGAAGAAGTGCACAGGGAACCAGCAGAGAGAGTTTCGAGTAGCGCATAATGATTTCCTTATTAGCTTTCTACGATTAGTGTTCTACGTTGATAGAATATATCCTTTCAATGATAGTGGATCGGTTCGATAATGCTTTTGAGATCGTGCTCTTAGCGCAAAAAGGAGATTAACCATGCAGTTTTCGACAACCCCTACGCTGGAAGGACAGAGCATCGTGGAATACTGCGGTGTTGTTACCGGTGAAGCCATTTTAGGCGCGAATATCTTCCGCGATTTCTTCGCCGGCATTCGCGATATTGTCGGTGGTCGCTCCGGCGCGTATGAAAAAGAGCTGCGTAAAGCGCGTGAAATTGCTTTTCAGGAGCTGGGCGAACAGGCGAAAGCGCTGGGTGCTGATGCGGTGGTCGGTATCGATATCGATTACGAAACCGTAGGCAAAGACGGTAGCATGCTGATGGTGAGCGTCAGCGGTACCGCGGTGAAAACTCGCCGATGAAACGTCTGTTGTGTCTGCTGGCATTTACGCTGTTGCTGGTGGGATGTGCTGGCGAAAAAGGGATTGTCGACAAAGACGGGTATCAGTTAGATACCCGCCGACAGGCACAGGCTGCTTATCCGCGCATTAAAGTGCTGGTTATCCATTACACGGCCGATGATTTTGACTCTTCTCTGGCTACGCTGACCGATAAAAACGTCAGTTCGCACTATTTGATCCCAGCAGTGCCGCCGCTTTACCATGGTAAGCCGCGTATCTGGCAACTGGTGCCGGAAAAAGATCTGGCCTGGCATGCGGGGATTAGCTTCTGGCGCGGCGCTACGCGTATTAACGATACCTCAATTGGCATTGAGCTGGAAAACCGCGGCTGGCAAAAATCAGCGGGCAGCAAGTATTTTGCGCCGTTTGAGCCCGCGCAGATTCAGGCGTTAGTCCCATTGGCGAAAGATATCATCGCCCGCTACGACATAAAACCGCAAAACGTGGTGGCTCATGCAGACATTGCGCCGCAGCGTAAGGACGATCCCGGTCCGCTGTTTCCGTGGCAAGCACTGGCCGTTCAGGGCATTGGCGCATGGCCGGATGCTCAGCGTGTGGCATTTTATCTCGCTGGACGAGCGCCCCATTCGCCGGTAGAAACCGCGTCATTGTTCGATCTACTGTCACGCTATGGCTATGAGGTAAAACCCGAGATGACGCCGCGTGAACAGCAGCGGGTGATTATGGCGTTCCAGATGCACTTCCGCCCGACGTTGTGGAATGGCGTGGCGGACGCGGAAACGCAGGCGATTGCCGAAGCGTTACTGGAGAAATACGGGCAGGGTTAACGCAGACACCAATGCCTGATGGCGCTTCGCTTATCAGGCCTACGGTTAATTTGGCAGGTATTTGTGGCGCTTGTGCCGCCACCCTGCAATGGATATCAGCCTAACGCGGCAGCTTACCGTGGTCGCGCAGCCAGGCCGCGGTACGCTCAATCCCTTCATCCAGCGTCACAACGGGCTGATAACCTAACTCTTCCTGAGCGCGGCTGGTATCCAGCGTAAAGTCAAAATTTAGCTTCGAAACGCCGTAATGCGTAAGCTTTGGCTCTTTCGCCGATTTATTGCCTAAGCGCTCCATGCTGCGGGCAATCATGTCCAGCATCGGGTAGGGCACGGAGCGGATACGGCAGTCAATATTCAGCTCGTCGATAAGTTTCTGCACAATACTGCGCAGGGTGCGATGTTCACCGTTGGTTATATTGTACGCACGACCCGACGGCAGCTTATCGCAGGCTTCCTGACTCGCCAGCCACATCGCGTGAACTGCGTTCTCGTAATAGGTCATATCCACCAGCGCACTCCCGCCGTGCGGCAACAGGATACTGCCGTAGTGGTACATCATATGGGCGAGGCGGGGAATAAAGACTTTATCGTGAGGTCCGAACAAGCTTTGCGGGCGCAAGACAGTAAAGCGAGTCTGCGGATTGGCCTGGGCGAGCAGCGCAATCACCTCTTCTCCAGCCGCTTTGCTGCGGGCGAATTCATTGGCGAAGCGATGGGGACGGAAGTCTTCTTTGATATCGCGATGATGGTGATAATCAAAATACAGCGACGGAGAGGAGATATGAATAAAGTTACGTACGCCCCAGGCTACGGCCCACTCGCCCAGACGGCGGGTAGCACGAACGTTGGCCAGATCAAAAGCTTCCTGAGTTCCCCATGGAGAGGTGAAACTGGAGCAGTGCCACAGCGTGTCAATGCCGGCAAGCATCACTTTTGCCTGCGAAGAAACCAGCTCGGTCAAATCCGCATGCACAAATTCTGCGCCCATTTTCTCCAGCAGCTTGCCCATCGCTTCGTTGCGACCGGTGGCTCTGACGCTGACGCCTTTGCTGCATAAAAACTCAACCGCGTTTCGGCCCAAGCCGCTGGTGGCTCCGGTAACCAGTACCTTCATATCAATCCACTGTGTTTAAAAAACGTCGTGCGCATTCTTCCGTGAATTACGCCTGTATGCAATGGGAAACATGAAAGAATACAGGCTCTTTTTATCATTAGTCTGTGATTTGTTCTGCAAGTTTGGCTATACGCTTCGCCATCCCCCTGAAAATGAACAGGTGGGCGGGGATCATCAACAGCCAGTAGAAGAGGCCAGGCATACCGTGCGGATGCCACCACGCGCGTACATCAATGCGTCGGTGGTCACCTTTATCTTCCAGTGTGAAGCTCAGGCGACCCAGTCCCGGCGCTTTCATCCCAAACAGCAGCGTCAGCTGTTTCTCCGGCTCAACGATGATGACTTTCCAGCTATCAACGGTATCGCCAACTTGCAATAGTGGGTGTTTGGGACGACCTTTTGCCAGCTTATGGCCGACCAGCAGGTCCAACGCAGCGCGCGTCTTCCATAGAATATTGCCAAAGAAATAGCCTTCTTTGCCGCCGAGTCGATTCACAACCTGCCACAGAGCCTTTTTGCTGGCGGAGGTTTCAACGCTAAAGCCAGCTTGTTTAGCAAAATAGCCATATTCTGGACGCCAGCGGGCAAACGCCTGTGCGTCGTAACCCCAATCGCTGGAGTTGACCAGCTTCTCTTCTTCCTTCAACGTGCTGCGCACCGCGTCATCAAAGGCAATCAGTTTTTGTGGGATCAGCGCACGTAATTCAGTGTCATCGGCCAGCAGGTCGTGTTTTAAGCCCTGGATCAGCGCTTTGGCCGTGGTTGGCGGCACTGACGTAATAACGTTTAAAAACCAGACCGAAATCCAGCGGGTAGGAAAGGGGATGGGGATGAGCAGGCGATGTTTACCGCTGACCGCCATAAAATGCTCGAACTGTTCCTGATAGCTCAACACCTGCGGCCCGGCGGCTTCGAGGACGCGGTGATGTGGTGTGGGATTTTCCAACAATGCCACCAGATAGTACATTAAATTCTCCAGCGCGATAGGCGTGGTACGCGAGCGTACCCAGCGTGGAGGGGTGAGAACCGGCAGGTTGTAAACCATATCGCGCATGACTTCAAAGGCAGCGGAACCCGCTCCCACGATAATGCCCGCGCGCAATTCCGTCATTGGCACGCCTGACTCGCGCAAGGTGTCCGCGGTTATCTGTCGTGCACGCAGATGATCGGATTGTTCATGCCGTGGAGCCTGCAATGAGCTCAGGAAAATAAGCTGTTTAACTGGCGTATTACGCAGCGCATCGCGCACGTTCATCGCCACCTGACGTTCGTGGGCGATAAAATCACCGCCTTCGCCCATACCATGAACCAGATAATAAACCGTATCAACACCCGTCAGCAGCGGGGTGAGGTTTTCTGGCCAATTCAAATCGACCTTGTGGCAACTGACATTGGGCAGTTGCTGCTTTTCCAGCCGTTCAATGCGACGTGCCGCAGCCAACACCTGATGCCCTTGCTGACTGAGCGCCTGTACCAAATGCTGACCAATGTAGCCACTGGCGCCAAGAACCAAAATCCGTTGCGGCACGCCCATCTCCTTATTGGGTTAAAAAAGCGCGCCAGTGGGCGACGACTTCAGCAAGTTGTTCACGCGATACGTCCAGGTGCATCACCAGGCGCACAATTGGGGAGGCGTTAATCAGCACGCCTTGCGCTTTCATATATTCGCCCAGCGCGGCAGCGTGCTCTTCGCCAACGCGAACAAACAGCATATTTGTGTCGTGGCGCATGACGTCCGCCCCTGCTTCGCGCAGCTGCTCCGCCATCCAGGCGGCGTTGTCATGGTCTTCCTGCAAACGCGCCACGTTATTTTTCAGCGCATACAGTCCGGCTGCTGCCAGAATACCGGCCTGACGCATTCCGCCGCCGGTCATTTTGCGCCAGCGAATAGCGCGTTTGATGTACTCGTGGCTGCCGACCAGCAGTGAACCAACGGGGGTGCCGAGGCCTTTGGAGAGGCAAATGGTGAACGAATCACAGTATTGCGTGACATCTTTAAGTTCACAGCCGTAGGCGACGATGGCGTTAAAAATACGTGCGCCGTCGACGTGCAGGGCAAGATTACGCTCGCGGGTGAATTCCCAGGCGTCTTTCAGATACGCGCGCGGCAGCACTTTGCCGTTGTGGGTATTTTCCAGGCTGAGCAAGCGGGTGCGGGCAAAATGGATATCGTCCACTTTGATTTTTGCAGCCACTTTGTCCAGCGGCAGGGAGCCATCCGGTGCGGCGTCGATAGGCTGCGGTTGAATGCTACCGAGCACCGCTGCGCCACCTGCTTCGTAGAGATAGTTATGTGCGCCCTGACCGGCAATGTACTCTTCGCCACGCTGACAATGGCTGAGCAGCGCCACCAGGTTTGCCTGAGTGCCGGTGGGTAGGAAAATAGCGGCTTCTTTACCAGAAAGCTCTGCGGCGTATTGCTGGAGGGCGTTAACGGTAGGGTCGTCTCCATACACGTCATCCCCGACCGGGGCTGCCATCATCTCTTCCAGCATGGCGCGACTCGGCCGGGTGACGGTATCACTGCGTAAATCAATCATGGTGTCTCCTTATTACACTTCATCCTTCAAGCTGCTTCGGCGTTGGCCGCACCCTTAAACCCCAGTCACATAGTATACCCATGCTCCTGGGGATTTTCGGGCTAGCCGCCTAGATGCCTCATGAATGATTTTGTGTGTGATTTAATAAGGATGTTTTACCTGAGCCAGTTCGTTTTCGCCAGTTCGATCACTTCATCACCGCGTCCGCTGATGATTGCGCGCAGCATATACAGGCTAAAACCTTTGGCCTGTTCGAGTTTGATCTGCGGCGGGATCGCCAGCTCTTCTTTCGCCACGACTACATCGACCAGCACCGGGCCGTCAATCGACATCGCCCTTTGTAGCGCTTCATCAACCTCTGAGGATTTTTCCACGCGAATGCCTGTAATGCCGCAGGCTTCGGCAATCCGCGCGAAGTTGGTGTCGTGCAGTTCGGTGCCGTCGGTCAGATAACCGCCCGCTTTCATCTCCATTGCGACAAATCCCAGCACGCTGTTGTTGAAGACAATAATCTTCACCGGCAGCTTCATCTGGACAACCGACAGAAAGTCTCCCATCAGCATGCTAAAGCCGCCGTCACCGCACATTGCCACAACCTGGCGTCCTGGTTCTGTGGCTTGTGCGCCGAGTGCCTGCGGCATGGCATTCGCCATCGACCCGTGGTTAAACGATCCGAGCAGGCGACGTTTGCCGTTCATTTTCAGATAGCGTGCTGCCCACACCGTTGGCGTGCCAACGTCGCAGGTAAAGATGGCATCGTCAGCGGCAAAGTGGCTGATCTGCTGCGCCAGATATTGTGGGTGAATGGCTTTATCGCTGGGTTTGGCTAAATCATCCAGCCCTTTGCGCGCCTCGCGATAGTGCTCCAGCGCTTTGTCCAGGAACTGCCGCTCGGTTTTTTCCTCCACCAGCGGCAGTAGGGCACGGAGAGTGGATTTAATATCGCCTACCAGCGCCATATCAACTTTACTGTGCGCGCCAATGCTCGCCGGATTGATATCAATCTGAATAATTTTGGCATCGGTGGGGTAGAACGGGCGATAGGGGAACTGGGTGCCAAGCAGGATAAGTGTGTCGGCATTCATCATGGTATGGAAGCCGGATGAAAAGCCAATCAGCCCGGTCATTCCCACGTCATAGGGGTTATCGTACTCAACATGCTCTTTACCACGCAGGGCGTGAACAATCGGCGCTTTGATTTTAGCCGCAAACTCAACCAGTTCTTTATGTGCACCGGCACAGCCGCTGCCGCACATCAGGGCGATATTGCTGGAGTAGCGCAGCAGTTGCGCCAGTTTTCTCAGCTCTTCTTCTTGTGGAGTCACCACCGGGAGCGGCGCATGATACCAGTGCGTGGTGGCGCTTTCAGGTGCAGGTTTTAGCGCCACGTCACCGGGTAAAACCACCACGGAAACGCCACGGTTGAGCACCGCCTTACGCATGGCAATTGCCAGCACCTGTGGGATCTGTTCTGGGCTGGAAACCAGCTCGCAATAGTGGCTACATTCGCGGAACAACTCTTGCGGGTGGGTCTCCTGAAAATAACCGCTGCCTATTTCACTGGAGGGAATATGCGCGGCGATTGCCAGTACCGGGACGTGGTTACGGTGACAATCAAATAGCCCGTTGATCAGGTGCAGGTTGCCTGGCCCGCACGAGCCTGCGCAGACGGCCAGTTCGCCCGTCAACTGCGCTTCAGCGCCCGCAGCGAAGGCTGCAACCTCTTCATGACGGGTTGGCATCCAGTCAATTGTTCCCATACGATTCAGACTGTCACTCAGACCATTTAGCGAGTCACCCGTTACACCCCAAATGCGTTTTACGCCAGCCTGTTCGAGTGTTTTAGCAATAAAAGCGGCAACCGTTTGTTTCATGGTTTTCCTTCTCCTCTAATGTGATACCGGTTACAAGTTTAGATGAAGATAATAGTTATGCTTCTCATTTCCCCCTTATTTCCGGCAGGTTTCATTTAACCTGTATTAAGCGTAGTTTGTTTTGGACATGGTGAAACAAGGAATAAATTCAAATGGTTATAAAACTATTAAATTCAGTTAACCGAGTGCTGACTCACGAAGATTTTGGCAAGTTATTGTTACGCTTTGCCGTCGGTGGGCTGATGCTGTTTCATGGGCTGCATAAACTCTTTGCGGGTATTGATGGCATCAGCGGTATGTTGATCGCGAAAGGTTTCCCTGGCTTTATTGCGTATGGCGTTCTGTTGGGAGAGGTCGTGGCACCGTGCCTGATTATTCTTGGCATCCTGACGCGTCCGGCGGCGTTGGGGCTGGCGTTTACGATGGTTGTGGCATGGCTGATGGTCGGGATGGGCGAAACCTGGACACTGGATAAAACCGGTGCATGGGCGATTGAAAGTCTGGTTTATTTCTTCATCGGCGCGCTGGCCGTGGCGTTTTTGGGAGCGGGGCGTTACTCCGTTGCCGGAAATTCAGCCTGGCGATAGTTACCATCTGAGAGTCAATACCGAGGCGGGAAAGCGTAGCATTGCTCCGCCTCGTCGTTCAATCTGTCGCTAATCTATGTCGTCACTGTTCCATAGTTTGTGCCGACGTCTCAGCGCTCGCTGCGTCAATGCCCTTGCCATCGCGGCGCCTATTTCAGCGCTGACCACTAATCCCTGAATAAACGGACGATCGTGCATCAACCACGGCAGCCCGCCAAAAGCGATGCGATTGCGGGCGTTTTCCGGCGCTTGCAGCGTGTAATCTTCGCCGACATCCGGGATCTCATCGCCACAGGCCAGCAGTTGATCGCGTAGCGTTGGGAATGGGATATCTTTGCTCTGCAATGCCCGTTGTCCTCGGGCGTCAATAAACACATCAAATTCGCTGCGCTGACCGTGGTGGGAAATTACCGTCATTTCCTGTTCATTCATACGCTCATAATCTGTGCCAAGCGCGAGGATCTCAATCAGCCCGGCTTCGTGCAGCGCCAGCATTCGGCGAACTGACTCTGACGGGATTGCCGCATAGTTATCAATAAATACCCGCGCCAGTCCGCACCTGAAACGTTTTTCGTCGCGGGTATCAAGATGAGGGACTATCTCCTCGATAACCTCGTGCAGGCGCAGCAAGGTATAGCGCCAGGTGACGGTATGTTGTTTTTGCTTGTTGCGCTCAACTTCTACCAGGTTACGTCTCGCCCAGTCAAAAGGGTCATGTCTGAGCCTGTCGGCGAAATAGACTGCGGGGAACGTGTCGGCGTTAAGCGTCGCAAGCGCCACCTGTTGGCACCAGCCTGGCGCTGCGTCTTGCAGTTGTTGCGCCATAAGCTGAAAGATGCGGTCCAGTAATCCGTTTTGGCCATGGGCAATGGCATCTTCAATCGCTTCTGGCGTCGCGATATTCAGCGATTCATACGGAAGGGGGCAGTAAAAATCCGCTTCAGGCAGTACCCCGCTGCGCGACATCAGGGTCAGTTTCAGGTTTTGACTGTCGGATTTAGGTGTGAATTGCAGTGAATGGTCGGTATTGGTAGTGAAGGTGCCATGCTGACTGGCCACAGCCATCGCGGCGTCGATAGCACTTAACGAGGTGCCCAGAATCCCTACCCGGCAAGCACCAATCTGCGCGTCCATCAGACCGGTCCACGGACTGGGGAAAAATTTGCGTGCCTGAGCATCCGTTTCAGGCCACAGATGACCAGTGGCGATAGCGGCGAAATCCACCTCAACGGGCTGTGAAGCGTGGTTGATCCACAAAGAAACCCCATTCGGGGTCGCTTGCAGGTCGGTGACTTTGCTTGCTTCATGTACGCGAATCGTGAAGCCGGCTTGTTGCGCTTTATCGACAATGGCTAAGAAACGATCGCGATAATAGCCGCCGAGGATCACGCGGGGTAAAAATTGCCGCTCATGCAAAGAGGTGCGTTCAATCTGAAACTGGGCCAGATAGTCATCACTTTGATTTTGTAGCCACGTCAGATAGTTGATATAAATCGGTGGGATCTCAATGCTGGCTATATTTGCCAGCATGTGGTCTGCGTTGTTATCGCTGTTATAAGGCATGCCAACGCCCGCCTCTTCAGCTTGCTCGTAAAGCTCTATTTCCAGCGGTTCACCGCGCTCAACCAGGGCATGAAACGTATAAATCCCGGTGGGACCGACGC
Organism: Citrobacter sp. Cpo037; assembly: GCF_030332945.1. Classification (NCBI taxonomy): domain Bacteria; kingdom Pseudomonadati; phylum Pseudomonadota; class Gammaproteobacteria; order Enterobacterales; family Enterobacteriaceae; genus Citrobacter; species Citrobacter sp. Cpo037. The sequence goes on along the minus strand of NZ_JAOWGW010000072.1, from coordinate 186,551 downwards.
CGACAATAGCCACTTTTTTCATGGGGATCCTTGTAGAAAGTTCGACGTACTAGTCGGGGATTATGTTTAATCTGCGCAGGGTAAGTGTGGTCGATAATTTGCGGGGAGAGTGAAAACATCAGAATTTTGCAACGCCTGACAGCATAAAAAAAGGCCACCCGGTACAGCCAGGCAGCCTTTTGCACATCAGATACCGGCCAATTACGCCAGCACTAAATCACCCTGCGGATGACAGGAACAAGCCAGCACATAACCTTCAGCGATTTCTGCGTCGGTCAGCGTCATGGTGCTGCTGACCGTGTAGTTACCGTCAACCACTTTGGTTTTGCAGCAGCCGCAAACGCCTGCACGGCATGCGGCGACAACCGGAACCTTGTTGCTTTCCAGCGCATCCAGCAGCGTACTGCCCACCGGCGCGTAGAACTCTTTCGCCGGCTGTAGCTTGGTAAACTTCAGACCGCTGGTGGCGGCTTCGGCAACAGGTGTGAAGAACTGCTCTTTAAAGAAGCGCGTCACGCCCAGCGCTTTGACTTCTTTCTCGACCAGATCCATATACGGTGCCGGGCCACAGGTCATCACGGTACGCGAGGTCAGATCCGGTACGCTTTTCAGCAGTTCAGTCGTCAGTCGGCCGGAAACAAAACCTTCTGTGGCATTGTTTTCAGCAACTAATGTCACCGGATATTCGCGCCACTCGTCGGCAAAAATGACATCTTGCGGCGAGCGAACGTTAAAGATTACCTGTACATCCGCTTGTGGGCGGTACTTTGCCAACCAGCGACGCATTGACATGATTGGCGTGACACCACAGCCGGCGGCCAGCATCAGGAACTTGTCTTCCGCTTTATCTTCACAGGTGAACTCACCCATTGCATCCGACAGCCAGATATAGTCGCCGCGCTTCACGTCGCGGGTTAGCCACTGTGAACCTGCGCCATCGTCAATCCGGCGGATGGTCAACGTGATGTACTCGCTAACGCCCGGCGTTGAAGAAATGGTGTAAGCACGCAGCGTATCCGCTGAATTACGTACGCTGACCAGTGCATACTGCCCGGCGCGGTAAGGATAATAATCGTGGCACAGCAACGAAATTGTCCATACATCCGGCGTTTCCTGATGGATGTGGTGAACCTGCATCCGCCATGGGCACTGATGAGTTGGCATTGTCATTCTTTACTCCTTACGCGCTCAGCAGTTGCTTCATGTCTTCTTCAACGGTGGTCACGGAACGCAGACCAAATTTCTCGTTTAGAACTGCCAGCAGATCCGGTGTGAAGAAACCAGGCGCAGTCGGGCCAGTGACGATGTTTTTCACGCCCAGAGACAGCAGGGTCAGCAGAATAACAATCGCTTTCTGTTCGAACCAGGAGAGCACCAGAGACAGCGGCAGATCGTTCACGCCACAGCCCAGTTTCTCAGCCAGGGTTACTGCCAGGATGATGGCAGAGTAAGCATCGTTACACTGACCAGCATCCACCAGACGCGGCAGACCTTCGATATCGCCGAACTCCAGTTTGTTGAAGCGGTATTTACCGCAAGCAAGGGTCAGGATCAGGCAGTCATCCGGCACGCTGGTGGCGAAGTCGGTGAAGTAGTTACGTTCACCACGTGCACCGTCACAACCGCCGACCAGGAAGATGTGACGCAGTTTTTCGCGGCTCACCAGGTCGATCAGGGTATCAGCAGCGCCCAGCAGGGTCTGACGACCGAAACCTACGGTGATCAGGTGCGGGATTTCGCTGTACGGGAAGCCAGCCATCTGCTGTGCCTGAGCGATAACCGGACCGAAGTTGTCGCCTTCGAGGTGGCTGACACCCGGCCAACCGACGATGCTACGGGTCCAGATACGGTCGTCGTACGCGCCAACGGTCGGGTCGATGATGCAGTTAGAGGTCATGACGATCGGACCTGGGAAGCGGGCAAACTCTACCTGCTGGTTCTGCCAACCGCTGCCGTAGTTACCGATCAGGTGCTTGAACTTACGCAGTTCCGGGTAGCCGTGCGCCGGCAGCATTTCACCGTGGGTATAAACGTTAACACCAGTACCTTCGGTCTGCTCCAGCAGGTTGTACAGATCTTTCAGGTCGTGACCGGAGATCAGGATGCACTTACCTTCGGTCGCTTTTACGTTGACCTGAGTCGGGGTTGGGTGACCGTATTTGGTGGTTTCACCGGCGTCCAGAATGCTCATCACTTTGAAGTTCATCTGGCCGATTTCCATTGAACACTCCAGCAGAGCGTTCATATCGGCAGGCCAGGTACCCAGCCATGCCATGATTTTGTGGTACTGAGCGTAGATTTCGTTGTCGTACTGACCGAGAACGTGTGCGTGCTCCATGTAAGCTGCCGCACCTTTCAGGCCGTACAGACACAGCAGACGCAGGCCGAGAATGTTCTCGCCGATGGCTGCTTTGTCTTTGTTCGGGGTAAATTCAGCGGCCTGACGTTGCAGGTCACCCAGATCGTCGCTGACCAGTTGCAGATCGGCCATCGGGTTGGTGACCGCTGCGTTCGCGTCGATGTTCAGGCATTGCGCTTTCAGGGCGTCGCGCATGGCGATAGCTTCACGGGCATAGCCAACAATACGCGGGGAATCGAAGTTAACGTTCGTCAGTGTGGAGAAGAACGCACGCGGCGCAAAGTTATCAACCTCATGGTCGATGATGCCGTATTCACGTGCTTTAACAGCCCATGCAGACAGACCTTGTAGGGAAGCAATCAGCAGATCCTGCAAATCGGAGGTTTCAGCCGTTTTACCGCACATACCCTGCGCGTAAGAGCAGCCGTTTCCTGCCGGAGTACGGATGGTTTGTTCACATTGCACACAAAACATGGTCACACCTTTTAAAGTTATATTTAATATACATGTTTAAGATTATGCCTGTGCGCGAAGGGATAAAAGGGATTTCTGCTACTACTTGCAGGGAGATTGATTTAGCGCAATTTTGGCGGTAGCTGACTACCGCCAGAGAGGTATTTGTCCCGGCGTCAGGCGGAGAAAAACGCCATCAGCAGAGGCACTAACAGACTCAGAATAAAGCCGTGGACGATGGCTGCCGGGACCATTTCCAGACCGCCGCTGCGTTGTAAAACGGGCAGGGTGAAATCCATTGATGTTGCGCCGCATAATCCCAGCGCGGTAGAGCGGCTGCGGCCCACCATTCCTGGAATCAACATAATGGCGATCAGCTCACGGGCCAGGTCGTTAAAGAAGGCGGCACTACCAATTACGGGCCCGAATGATTCGGTTAACAGAATACCGGATAGGGAATACCAGCCAAAACCTGATGCCATCGCCAGCGCGGTTTTCAGCGGTAGACCGAGGATCAAGGCATTGATAACCCCCGCCAGCATCGAACTGGCGACGACGACGACGGCCACGATCATCCCCCGACGGTTCAGCACAATTTGCTTTAAGGTCATGCCGCTGTTGCGTAGTTGAATCCCCACCAGGAACAGTAAAAAGATTAACGTATATTCGCTGGCTTCGGTGGCATGCTGCAGAATGGGAAGCCCAGTGAGGCCGAGCAGGAAACCGACGACGACGACGCCGCAAAGCTGAAGCGACTCAAGCGCCATTGCAATTCGCGAGGGGAGCTTTTCTTGCTTGTGGTTGTGTCTCCAGGGCAGCGAACGCTCCAGCCAGAACAGCGCCGCAATATTACATAGCATAATGACTGTCACGCTGACCGCAGAATAATGAAGAATGGCTAACAGGTTGCTGGCGAGATTATCCAGAAACGCCAGGCTAATACCCATAAAAAAGAGAATAAGGTAGACGATCCAGCTTAACAGGCGATTGATAAGTTGTAATGCAGTCCTGTGCCGGAGCGGAATAAGGTAGCCCACAATAAGGGGAACCAGAATGATTAACAGCCCTGAAAACATGAAAATCAGATCCTTGCTGAGAAGTAAGACGAAATGCGTCACTATAACCTAAATAATTCAAGTTGCAGGAAGGCGGCAAGGGAGTGAATCCCCGGGAGCGTACATAAGTACGTGACTGGGGGGAGCGAGCGCAGTCAACACATCTGCAACTTGAAGTATAACGGGTATACACACTACTCAATGCAAAGAGGGGAGTAAAGTTGCAAATAAAAGGAAATATAGCGTGGAGAAAAAAGACCTGACAATAGTCAGGTCTTTTTGTTAGCGATTAATCGCGTTTTTCCAGCAGAGTGCGGTAAATAAGACCGCCGAGTACCCCACCGATGATCGGCATAACCCAGAAGAACCACAATTGTTGCAGTGCCCAACCGCCCTGGAAGATGGCGACTGCGGTACTACGTGCCGGGTTTACAGAAGTGTTGGTGACCGGAATACTGATCAAGTGAATCAGTGTTAACGCCAGACCAATTGCGATAGGTGCAAAACCTGCCGGAGCATGTTTATCGGTCGCGCCGTGGATCACTAATAAGAAACCTGCGGTCAGAATAATTTCAATGACGACGGCAGAAAGCATGGAATAACCGCCTGGTGAATGTTCACCAAAGCCGTTCGAAGCAAAACCACTGGCCGTTGCATCAAAACCTGCTTTATCGCTGGCAATAAGATACAGTGCCGCAGCTGCAACAATACCGCCCACAACCTGAGCAATAACGTAACCAATAACGTCTTTTGCCGGGAAGCGACCGCCAGCCCATAAACCGAAGGTTACCGCTGGGTTAAAGTGTCCACCGGAAATATGTCCTACGGCGAAAGCCATGGTCAGTACCGTCAGACCAAACGCCAGGGCCACACCGGCAAATCCAATACCCAACTCCGGGAATGCTGCGGCCAGTATTGCGCTACCGCACCCGCCAAAGACGAGCCAAAACGTACCGAAGAATTCAGCTGCTAATTTCCTGAACATAACCACCTCAATTAAAAGTTCCGGGTTCGAGTTCCTTGCCCGGTAATTCATCGCTAAAAAGGGACGATGATGAAAGAGCGGGTATTTTAGAAAAAAACATCATCCCTTCGCCAGTTAAATTGATGAAAAAATTTGATTTAAGGCAATATGTTGTTATTCCTTTATGAATATTGGATGAATGAAGCATAGTTCAATTAGGAAAAGGTGATGATTGAGTTCTGAAATAATATTCCGAGGAAAACATAAGAAGAATATTCTTATATTTTTCAATTTCTGCTACTAACCTCCTGATCATACCGGGTGTCCTGAGCGCCCGCTTGCCGTTATACTCCTGATAACTTGAAGGAAAAAGTTAGCATTTCCGGAGGCTATATGATTCTCGAACGCGTTGAGATTGTTGGATTTCGTGGTATTAACCGTCTGTCGTTGATGCTGGAGCAGAGCAACGTGCTGATTGGGGAGAACGCGTGGGGTAAATCCAGTCTGCTGGATGCCTTGACCCTGCTGCTGTCGCCGGAGTCAGACCTGTATCATTTTGTCCGCGAGGATTTCTGGTTCCCGCCGGGTGATATACAGGGCCGGGAACACCACCTGCACATTATCCTGACGTTTCGTGAATCCCAACCAGGTCGTCACCGGGTGCGCCGCTATCGTCCTCTGGAAGCCAGCTGGACGCCGTGCCAGGATGGCTATCACCGCATTTTTTATCGCCTGGAAGGCGAGTGTGCGGATGACGGTAGCGTTCTGACCTTGCGCAGTTTTCTTGACGGCGACGGCCATCCATTACCTCTCGATGACATTAACGATCAGGCGCGACACCTCGTGCGCCTGATGCCAGTACTGCGTCTGCGTGACGCGCGATTTATGCGACGGATCCGCAACGGTACGGTGCCAGATTCGGCGGATGTCGAAGTCACCGCCCGCCAACTGGATTTTCTGGCGCGTGAGCTGGCTACCCGGCCGCAAAACCTGACAGACGGGCAGATCCGTCAGGGTTTATCGGCCATGGTACAGCTGTTGGAGCACTATTTTTCCGAGCAGGGGGCTGGCCAGTCCCGCTACCGTCTGATGCGCCGTCGCTCCAATAACGAACAACGGAGCTGGCGCTATCTGGACATTATTAACCGCATGATTGATAAACCCGGCGGACGTACGCACCGGGTTATTCTGTTGGGCCTGTTTTCGACCTTGTTGCAGGCCAAAGGCACGCTAAGGCTGGATAAAGACGCCCGACCTTTATTGCTGGTGGAAGATCCAGAAACGCGTTTACATCCCATCATGCTGTCGGTGGCCTGGCACTTGTTGAATTTACTGCCTCTGCAGCGAGTGGCGACCACCAACTCCGGTGAGCTGCTGTCCCTTACGCCTGTTGAACATGTTGTTCGTCTGGTACGTGAATCATCCCGCGTCGCTGCCTGGCGGCTGGGGCCGGGTGGGATCAGTGCAGAAGATGGTCGGCGAATCGCATTTCATATTCGTTTTAATCGTGCGTCATCGTTGTTTGCCCGCTGCTGGCTGCTGGTAGAAGGTGAAACGGAAACCTGGGTGATTAACGAACTGGCCCGCCAGTGCGGACACCACTTTGATGCGGAAGGGATTAAAGTCATTGAATTTGCCCAGTCCGGTCTTAAGCCGCTGGTTAAATTCGCCCGCCGGATGGGAATAGAGTGGCATGTGCTGGTCGATGGAGATGAAGCCGGGAAAAAGTACGCCGCCACGGTACGTAGCTTATTGAATGACGACAGAGAGGAAGAGCGCGAGCATTTGACCATGCTCCCCGCGCTGGATATGGAACACTTTATGTATCGCCAGGGGTTTGCTGACGTCTTTCACCGGGTGGCGCAAATTCCGGAGAACGTGCCTATGAATATGCGCAAAATAATCTCCAAGGCGATTCATCGGTCGTCAAAACCGGATCTGGCGATCGAGGTGGCGATGGAAGCCGGGCGGAGGGGCGTTGATGCGGTGCCAACGCTGCTGCGAAAAATGTTTTCCCGCGTGCTGTGGCTGGCACGCGGCAGAGCGGATTAGTGGCGAAACATCGACGACAGCTGCGAATGGATGCTGTCCAGTAGCTGATAGCGGCGGCGGTATTCTGCGCGTTTTTTGCTCGCAATATCCGCCTCGCTTTTTCGCGCCAGCGTGCGCGGAATATGATAGTACCCGTTGCTGTCGCACTCACCGCCAACCGACTCCCAAAAAGTGTTGTAGTCGGAAAGGATTACCTTGTTTTTATCGTCGTAGCGCGGGCTGCGAAAAATATGCTGTTCATTGCTTACAGCCAGAATTTGTTCGATATTTAATTGTTCCGCAAAACAGCAAATGGCTTCCATCACAATACGTTTTGGGAAAATCCCATGGCATGATTTGGTCGCTTTTTGAATTTCTTCATGTGGCAGTAATCGGCTGCCTCCCTGTAACCCGCCAATAAACAGTGTACTGCTCCCTTCATAATTGCACAGCGTAAACGTCATTTCCGCTAAAGTCTCGCCAGTGCAATTGCGTACCAGAATGGTGCTTTCACCTTCTTTATCCAGTATGATGAATGAAGTCATTATTACGCTAAATACTTCGCTATTTTTTCCCTCAATTTGTGCTAGTTGTAATCCATCTTCACTTAAATAATTCTTAAATTCAGTGGCTGAAAAAAAGCTACGGATAGCATTGTAATGATAACGCACGGCATCCAGTTTCGTTTTGTGGTCAAGATTTTTCGCGAGATAGGCGCGATGCAAACGAACCGGCAATCGTGGCTGGCGTGCAAGTATGCTATCAAGGTCAGGCCATTGCGCCAACTCGGTCATCCATTCACGCGTTAATCGCGGCATAAGCGCTGAGCGCAACAAAAACTTACGACGAAAGCTACGCTGATGCCAAAATTGTCCGGGGCGCCAATGTCCGGTCATCAGGCTACAAAAGAGGCTAAAACTTGTAACTGGTTTTGAAGAATGAAAAGTGCTTTCAGTTAGCTGGCTCATAATATAAATCCGATTGATACCCTTGTACTAATTTCAGCACAGCGGATCTTAACCATTCATCAATAACTCTGTTATTCTTGCGCTTTTCAACGGCGATTTATTTAACGTTGATGTTTAGCACTCCACTCTGGTGGACGTATTGGGGGAATTGGGACATTGATGAAGCTCAAGGGAAAAATCAAAAAACGCTATTTTCTGTTCGCCATCATCCTTATTGTGGCGGTAATTGCACTTTGGCGAACGCTTAATGCGCCTTTACCTCAGTATCAAACATTAATTGTTCGTCCTGGCGATCTGCAGCAAAGCGTGTTGGCTACCGGTAAGCTGGATGCGCTGCGTAAAGTTGACGTCGGGGCGCAGGTCAGCGGGCAGTTAAAAACGCTGTCGGTTGCGATTGGCGATAAAGTAAAAAAGGATCAGTTGCTCGGCGTTATCGATCCTGAACAGGCGCAAAACCAAATCAAAGAGGTTGAAGCAACGCTGATGGAATTGCGCGCCCAGCGTTTACAAGCCGAAGCTGAGTGGAAGCTGGCGCGGGTTACTCTTTCCCGCCAACAACAGCTGGCGAAAACCCAGGCTGTTTCACAGCAGGATCTCGACACGGCGGCCACCGAAATGGCGGTCAAACAGGCGCAAATTGGCACAATTGACGCGCAAATTAAACGTAATCAGGCCTCACTCGATACGGCAAAAACCAACCTTGATTACACCCGCATCGTTGCGCCAATGGCTGGCGAAGTAACGCAAATTACTACGCTGCAAGGGCAAACCGTTATTGCCGCCCAGCAGGCCCCTAATATTCTGACGCTGGCGGATATGAGCACCATGCTGGTAAAAGCGCAGGTTTCTGAGGCTGATGTAATTCACCTGCATCCAGGGCAAAAGGCCTGGTTTACCGTGCTGGGCGATCCGCAAACACGCTATGAAGGTAAACTCAAAGATGTTCTTCCGACGCCAGAGAAAGTGAATGATGCGATTTTCTACTATGCCCGCTTCGAAGTTCCAAACCCGAAAGGGATCCTGCGTCTGGATATGACCGCGCAGGTCCATATCCAGCTCACGGATGTCAAAAATGTCCTGACCATCCCGCTGTCGGCGCTGGGCGATCCTATTGGCAATAATCGTTATAACGTCAGGCTGCTGCGTAACGGCGAAACCCGCGAACGTGAAGTGGTTATCGGCGCGCGTAATGACACCGATGTGGAGATCGTGAAAGGGCTGGAAGAGGGGGATGAAGTCATTACCGGTGAGGGCAACGCTGGAGCTGCAAAATGACAGCATTGCTTGAGCTGAGCCATATCCGCCGCAGCTATCCGTCAGGTGAAGGCCAGGTTGAGGTGTTGAAGGACGTATCCTTGAGCATTCAGGCCGGGGAAATGGTGGCGATTGTCGGGGCGTCGGGTTCGGGTAAATCGACGCTGATGAACATTCTCGGCTGTCTGGATAAGCCAACCAGCGGTACGTATCGCGTTGCCGGACGCGATGTCTCTACGCTGGATAGCGATGCGCTAGCGCAACTCCGTCGTGAGCATTTTGGTTTTATCTTCCAGCGCTATCACCTGCTGTCGCATTTAACCGCCGCACAAAACGTTGAGGTACCCGCGGTCTACGCTGGCACTGAACGTAAGCAGCGCCTGGCGCGTGCGCAGGAATTACTCCAGCGGCTGGGGTTGGGTGACCGGGTTGACTATCAACCTTCCCAGCTTTCCGGTGGTCAGCAGCAGCGGGTCAGTATCGCGCGTGCGCTGATGAACGGGGGGCAGGTTATTCTTGCCGACGAACCCACCGGTGCACTGGATAGCCATTCCGGCGAAGAGGTGATGGCGATTTTGCATCAGCTGCGCGATCGCGGGCATACGGTAATTATCGTTACTCACGACAGCCAGGTCGCCGCGCAGGCCGAACGGGTCATTGAAATTCGTGACGGCGAGATTGTGCGCAATCCACCGCCACAGAAACCCTCTGGCGGACGCGATATCGCGGAGCCAACGGTGAAAACGGCATCCGGCTGGAGCCAATTTGTCAGCGGTTTTCGTGAAGCGCTTACCATGGCCTGGCTGGCAATGGCCGCGAATAAAATGCGAACGCTACTGACCATGCTTGGGATCATCATCGGTATTGCTTCGGTGGTGTCGATCGTGGTGGTAGGCGATGCGGCTAAACAACTGGTACTGGCAGATATTCGCGCTATTGGTACTAACACCATTGATATCTATCCTGGCAAAGACTTCGGCGACGACGATCCGCAATATCAACAGGCGTTGAGGTATGACGATTTGACGGCGCTACAGAAGCAGCCCTGGGTCAGTTCAGTAACGCCTGCAGTGTCGAAGAACCTGCGGTTACGCTATGGCAACATCGATGTTGCTGCCAGTGCTAATGGCGTTAGCGGCGACTATTTCAACGTCTACGGCATGACATTTAGCGAAGGGACCACCTTTAACGCCGAGCAACTGGCGGGGCGTGCTCAGGTGGTGGTGCTCGACAGCAATACCCGTCGTCAGTTGTTCCCCAACAAAGCGAAAGTTGTTGGCGAGGTCGTGCTGGTGGGGAATATGCCTGCCACGGTGATTGGTGTTGCAGAAGAGAAACAGTCGATGTTTGGCAGTAGCAAGATCCTGCGTGTCTGGCTGCCTTACAGCACTATGTCCGGGCGCATAATGGGACAGTCGTGGCTGAACTCGATCACCGTGCGGGTGAAGGATGGTTTTGACAGTGCCAAGGCCGAACAGCAACTGACCCGACTGTTGACGTTGCGCCACGGTAAGAAGGATTTCTTCACCTGGAATATGGACGGTATCTTGAAAACCGCCGAAAAGACCACACGTACATTACAACTCTTCCTGACGCTGGTGGCGGTGATTTCGCTGGTGGTCGGTGGGATTGGCGTGATGAATATTATGCTGGTTTCGGTAACCGAACGAACGCGTGAGATTGGCATTCGTATGGCGGTTGGCGCTCGCGCCAGTGACGTGCTGCAACAGTTCTTAATTGAAGCAGTGTTGGTGTGTCTGGTTGGCGGCGCGTTGGGCATTAGCCTGTCGATGCTGATCGCCTTTACGCTACAGCTATTTCTGCCGGGCTGGGAAATTGGATTTTCACCCGTCGCGCTGTTGACGGCTTTCCTGTGTTCGACTGCAACCGGGGTGTTGTTTGGCTGGCTACCGGCGCGGAATGCGGCACGTCTGGATCCGGTAGATGCTCTGGCGCGGGAATAATGCCACAGATATAAAAATGCCAGCCGCAAGGGCTGGCATTTTGACTGCGGGATGTACACAATGAGACAGAAGAGCTATGCGACAGCTTCTGCTTCAATGACAGGCACGATGACACTGGCATGATTGCCTTTTGGCCCCTGGTGGACATCAAACTGGACAGACTGTCCGGCTTTTAGCGTTCTGTAACCATCCATCTGAATGGTGGAGTAATGGGCGAAAATATCTTCGCCGCCGCCTTCGGGGCAAATGAAACCAAACCCTTTGGCGTTGTTGAACCACTTAACAGTACCCGTTTCCATACTTCGACATCCTTCGTAAATCTTATATAAGTAAGATGGAATGAACCGGTGGCGGAGTGGGGGCTGTTCAAAACCTCGCCAACTCTCGAAACTACAATTTAGAGAAATCAGGCGGGGCGTCAAGCGCCATACAGACGGAATAGGGTAAAAATGCATCAAAATTTGAAGCAGTTAACGCTATTGTCGGTTATGTGACAGATGTCGCGGATGGCACTAATAGATGATAGTTATCTAATACTTGAGGTAGATTGATTGTGCGCATAGGCTGCTTGTCAGCGGCAAGATTTTCTGCCGGAAACCGTAACTGAAGATGACGACTGACAATGGGTAAGACGAACGACTGGCTGGATTTCGATCTGCTGGCGGAAGATAAATTGCGCGACGCGCTAAAACCGCCATCTATGTATAAAGTGATATTAGTCAATGATGATTACACTCCGATGGAGTTTGTTATTGACGTGTTACAAAAATTCTTTTCTTATGATGTAGAACGTGCAACGCAACTGATGCTTGCAGTTCACTATCAAGGCAAAGCTATCTGCGGTGTGTTCACTGCCGAAGTGGCTGAAACCAAAGTAGCGATGGTGAACAAATATGCGAGGGAGAACGAGCATCCGTTGCTGTGTACGCTGGAAAAAGCCTGAATGCAGGCATAAACATTGGGGGAGGTGCCTATGCTCAATCAAGAACTGGAACTCAGTTTAAACATGGCTTTCGCCAGAGCGCGCGAGCACCGACATGAGTTTATGACCGTCGAGCACTTGTTACTGGCGTTGCTCAGTAACCCATCGGCCCGCGAAGCGCTGGAAGCGTGTTCTGTGGATCTGGTGGCGCTCCGTCAGGAACTCGAAGCCTTCATTGAACAGACCACACCTGTATTGCCTGCCAGTGAGGAAGAACGCGACACGCAGCCAACGTTGAGTTTTCAGCGTGTACTGCAACGCGCGGTCTTTCATGTTCAGTCCTCCGGGCGCAATGAAGTTACCGGCGCAAATGTGCTGGTCGCTATCTTCAGCGAGCAGGAATCTCAGGCGGCTTATCTGCTGCGTAAGCATGAAGTAAGTCGTCTTGATGTGGTGAATTTTATTTCTCATGGCACGCGCAAAGACGAACCCAGCCAGTCTTCTGACTCTGGGAATCAGCCAAATAACGAAGAGCAAGCTGGCGGGGAGGACCGTATGGAAAACTTCACGACTAACCTTAACCAGCTTGCCCGAGTGGGCGGAATTGATCCGCTCATTGGCCGGGACAAAGAGCTGGAGCGCGCCATTCAGGTACTGTGCCGTCGCAGAAAAAACAACCCGCTGCTGGTGGGAGAGTCTGGTGTCGGTAAAACCGCCATTGCCGAAGGTCTCGCCTGGCGTATCGTCCAGGGTGATGTGCCTGAAATTATGGCTGATTGTACTCTTTACTCCCTGGATATCGGCTCGCTGCTGGCAGGCACCAAATATCGCGGTGATTTTGAAAAACGCTTTAAGGCGCTGTTGAAACAGCTGGAACAGGATACTAACAGCATTCTGTTTATCGATGAGATCCACACCATTATCGGTGCGGGTGCGGCATCGGGCGGCCAGGTGGATGCGGCTAACCTTATCAAGCCGTTGCTCTCCAGCGGGAAGATTCGTGTGATAGGGTCCACAACCTATCAGGAATTCAGCAATATCTTTGAAAAAGATCGTGCGTTAGCGCGTCGTTTCCAGAAAATCGATGTCACTGAGCCATCGGTAGAAGAGACCGTGCAGATAATCAACGGTCTGAAGCCGAAATACGAAGCGCACCATGACGTCCGCTATACCGCCAAAGCGGTGCGTGCAGCGGTCGAACTGGCGGTGAAATACATTAACGATCGTCATCTGCCGGATAAAGCGATTGACGTGATTGATGAGGCGGGCGCGCGTGCGCGTCTGATGCCGGTCAGCAAGCGCAAGAAAACCGTCAACGTGGCGGATATCGAGTCCGTTGTGGCCCGCATTGCGCGGATCCCGGAGAAGAGCGTTTCGCAGAGCGATCGCGACACGCTGAAAAACCTGGGCAACCGTCTGAAAATGCTGGTATTCGGACAAGATAAAGCCATTGAGGCGCTGACTGAAGCGATCAAAATGAGCCGTGCCGGTCTGGGACACGAGCATAAACCGGTCGGTTCGTTCCTGTTTGCCGGACCAACTGGCGTCGGTAAGACCGAAGTCACGGTGCAGTTGTCCAAAGCACTCGGCATTGAACTGCTGCGTTTTGATATGTCCGAATATATGGAACGCCACACCGTCAGCCGCCTGATTGGTGCGCCTCCGGGGTATGTCGGTTTCGACCAGGGCGGTTTGCTGACCGATGCTGTTATTAAGCATCCGCATGCGGTACTGCTGCTGGATGAAATCGAAAAAGCACACCCGGATGTCTTTAACCTGCTGTTGCAGGTGATGGATAACGGCACGCTGACCGACAATAACGGGCGTAAAGCGGATTTCCGCAATGTGGTGCTGGTCATGACCACCAACGCCGGTGTGCGTGAAACTGAGCGTAAATCGATTGGGTTGATTCATCAGGACAATAGTACTGATGCAATGGGCGAAATCAAAAAAGTGTTTACGCCGGAATTCCGTAACCGCCTCGACAACATTATCTGGTTTGATCATCTCTCTACCGAGGTGATTCATCAGGTTGTTGATAAGTTTATCGTCGAGCTTCAGGTTCAGCTGGATCAGAAAGGTGTCTCTCTGGAAGTGAGCCAGGAAGCACGTGACTGGCTGGCAGAGAAAGGCTACGACCGCGCAATGGGCGCACGTCCAATGACGCGTGTTGTCCAGGATAACCTGAAAAAACCATTGGCTAACGAACTGCTGTTCGGTTCGCTGGTGGATGGTGGCCAGGTGACCGTTGCGCTGGATAAAGAGAAAAATGAGCTGACTTATGGTTTCCAGAGTGCGCAAAAGCACAAGCCAGAAGCTGCACATTAATCTTTAATCACCTAATCAGCCGGGCGTAATGCCCGGTTTTTTTTCGCCTGATAAAAGTGATTTGAATTGGGATATTCAGGGAGTTTAAACGGCAGGCAAAAAATAAGCCTGCGTAAGGGCGTTTTTCAGGGTAGGTAACATAGGCTTTCAGCGGTGCAATGCGGGTTTGCGCGGCACGCAAGACCACTGAAAGCCATAATAAACTACCCTACTGTGGACACAGTGTGGACACTCTGGGAGTCAACACCACCACGCAGCGGATTGAGTGAAACAGCATCCTGAAGATACTCCGGGGCAAAGTGCGCATAGACCATTGTCTGCTCTATTCGTGAATGTCCCAGTATTCTCTGCAAGGTGATGATACTCCCGCCGTTAATCATAAAGTGGGTAGCAAAACTGTGACGCAATGCGTGAGTTGCTTGCCCGTCCGGTAGATCCGGTTTTACATCTTTCATTGTTCGCCTGAATTTCGGATATGAGGCATCAGGGAACAGATAACCTTTACCCGCAATCATTACAGCAACTTCCTCAGAGATAGGGACAGTGCGCGGTTTGTTCGTCTTTGTTTTAACGAACGTCACCCGATTCTGTATTACGTTCTCAGCTTTCAGTTTCGCGGCTTCACCCCATCGAGCGCCGGTACTTAAACAGAGAATCGCGATTTTCTTGTTGTCCCCGTCAAGATTGGCAAGTAACAATGTTATTTCTTCCTGCGTCAGATAACCTGTTTCTGGTTTCTGCTCCTTGAGCTTTTTCATCCCTCTGAAAGGGTGTTCGCCAAAAAACAACTCTGCATCAATTAGCGCAGTAAACATACCACTCAGGCAGGTAAGGTCGCGGTTAATACTGGCCGGTTTTATGCCTTGCCCTCTGCGAGTCATGCTGTACTGGCTAATAAGCGCTTTGGTTATCTGGAACGCGCAAGGGTCATCAGTGATCCGGGTAAAGATTTCAATCTTACCCAAATTGGATTTTCCGTGTTCTTCATGCTTACCTTTCAGATCCCACCAGACTTTTGTTAATTCAGACAGATGCCGCTTATCTGTCGGTTTAGCCAACCAATCTTTGTTGTGGTGGTTGTACTGCGTATGTTTTTCAAAAGCGATAGCTTCACTTTTCTTATCGAACTTCCTGCGGATGCGCTTTCCGTTGCGCCCTGCAGGTCTGACGTCCACTTCATATCGACCATCATCGAGTTTCTTAATTGTCATAAGACCCCCAAATGAATGGTGCTAGGTTGCGTTTTCTTTGCTGCTGTTAATTTTCCCTTGCGCTTAGATTTCACAAACTTGTTGTGCTTGTTGTATTTGGCAACAAGTAAACAAATTTTGTAATAAAGATGCGCCTGGTGAATGGTTAACCAATCTTTTGGTCTGAGTGCTGCGATGTTGTTACATCTTGCCCAAAGTGTGCGAGGGCCGGTGCTATCTGACCGGCTTCGGGAGCAACCTGATCTGTCATAAACCACAACGTGTATTTGCTAAATCTGGGGTGCTGGAGAATTTTCATCGTTACGTCAGTGGGTGGCGTAGTTCTTCCGCTCTCATAATAAGTTAGAGAACTGTAAGGAACTCCTGTTATTTCAGCGAATTGCTTCCGGTTTAGTCGCTCTGACTCACGAACTAACGCTAGTTTTTCGCTTATGGGCGTTGACATGTTATCAAGATCCTCTAATATTATCGAAACTCTCTAATGTGGTTTTAGATGTTGTCAATGTGCATCAAAGCCCATTAAAGAACTTTGAAACCCATTGGTTAGATCTAGATACGAGGTTAGCAGATGAGCAAACAAGTTGTCAGTATTAGTGATGCTGTCCCGTACCAGGAGTTTGCAAAACTGATCGGCAAAACACCGGCAGCAGTAAGGGGAATGATTGAAAAAGGAAAGCTACCCGTAGTTGAGATGACCGATCCGCAATCAACTTCCGGGCGGGCAGGTGAGTACTGGGTCTACCTCCCAGCCTGGAACAACGGAATGAAAATGGCGTATGAGAGCCGCCCGAAGGAAATTAGGGAAGGGTGGTTAATGTGGTTGGGTCTGGGCAATCCATCATAAGCAACTTACAGGGCTGAATAAAATGGACACGGCAAAAATCTTTAAACTCTCAGATAGTCATATAGCATTATCAAATGTGTTTATTCATATAAATGATAAAAGAACACCGGCCGGTAATTATTTTTTTCGTCTTGATCAGTTGAATAGTATCTCAGTAGTGAATAACTCAGGACTAACACCTTTGTTATGTGTTGCGGGAGGGTTTATTGATCCTACTGTTACTTATGAGCAATTCATGAGTTTTCTTTTTCAGGTATTTGATGAAATATCAAAATCTGATAACAGCATTCAAATTTATGAATTGATTGTTGATGATGAAACCGTGCGAGATGTTCCACCCCGCACAAGAAAAATTGTAACGCCACAATGACTGCTTACTTTACCCATTTACTAGATGGGTGAATGTCGCCGATGTTATGTGCATGTTCAAAGGATTTTGTGAAGCCCAGGCCAGGAATGGCAATATCAAACTGGTCAAGAATTGGAGCGTCGACAATTGAATTACAGAAAATCTTGGCTTTTTGTTTGGCAAGTTCTAATGAGTCAAAGCCTTTTTCTGAGCTTTCGGCGATTTTAGATCGTACTCCATTGAATGAAAAAAATAATGTCCAATGCCAGCGGGAATCAATCTGTTTGAAAATAACTGTTGCTGGGGAGGGGCTATCGCTATTGTCATTGTCAATAAATGTTGGTGATTCCATGCCGGTTACAAATTTTTCAAGGTCATTAATAGCCTCTGGCCGTGTTTCAAATAAAGTGCTTTCAAAAATAGGTGAGCCGGAGGAGAGAACCCAGTGTGCGCCATGGTTTACTTTTAAAAAAACATTGAATTTCATTACAACTCCTTCTGTGTTGGTGATTGTTATGCCTGATTCACCTCTCAAAGTTTCACAGGCATAGCGATGTTATCACAGGAAACACGCGCCGGGCGTGGGGTTGTATCCCGGCACTTTTTGAATATGACGGAGATCAACATGGACTTAACACAATGCCCTTCACTTGCCAGCCTGCTCACCCACGGCCAGCAGATCACCCACCGTCAGCATCAACGCGGCTGGATTGAAACCCCGGACGGGCGGTTCTTCCAGCCTAAAGCGGCAGATGTTCAATTTGTTAAAAACTGCCGTGTACCGTTTATGTCGCGCCCGCGTAATAAGCGCCGCTGGTTTTCCCGCTTAATGGGCATCTTTGCGTAGTTCGGGGAGGTGGTTATGTTGATGGATAAGACAGGACAACAGCCTGGCCGCCGCCAGTTCTTAGAGCAACGGGCGCGACTGCAAGCAAGTTTGAACGCCTCACGCGTGAACGACACTGCAACCCGGTTTAACCGCCTGGATGATGCCTATAAAAAGGTGATTTTCATCCTGGCAAACGATGCGTCCAGATACATAGCCGGAATGCCGAAACTGACCGCCAAACAGTTGGGTTGCACTTACGAAAATCTAACCGAAAAGGAGCAAACGTGCCTTTTGATGGGCATTAAGCGCCTTTCCGAATTTGCAGCATCAATGCCGTGGGAATTTGAGGACTACGCCGCACCACGCGCCGAAATTCAGGCGATACGCGACAAACCACCCGCGCCAGATAACGCAGTCAATTAATAACTAACTACCCACATAAAAGAAACAGACGCTAACGCGTCGGGCTTCTTGCACCCTGGAGAAAGTAAAAATGATTCGATCTCTCGTTAAATGGCCCGGTGGTAAAGGCCGCGTTATGCCTGATTTGCTGCCGATTCTGCCAAAAGCCGATTGCCTGGTGGAACCGTTTGTCGGCGGTGCTTCTGTTTTCCTCAATACTGAATATCGCCGTTATATCCTGAGTGATATCAACCCAGATTTAATTAACCTGTATCGCCAGATAACCCGCTGGCCTGATGCGGTGATAGACGCTGCTCGCCCGCTGTTTAAAGTGTACGGCGATAAAGACGGCTATAAGTGGATCCGCGACGATTTCAACGCTCGCGCCCATGACCTTCTGTCATCGCGCAATGTGTTTGAGGACGGACCGGACACGGGCAAGATTCTTCGTGCAGCACAATTTCTTTACCTGAACCGTCACGGATATAACGGCGTAGTACGCTACAACCAACAGGGTGGATATAACGTTCCCTTTGGGCGACACAAAACCCCGCCTTATTTCCCGGAAGAACAGATCCGTTTATTCTCTGAAAAAGCTAACGACACGAAAGCTATTTTCGTGTGCTGCGATTTCCAGAGCACGTTAAAAATCATGATTGGTAGTGACGCGGTTATCTACTGCGATCCGCCATACCTGCCAGCAAGCGACACCGCTAATTTCACCCAATACCACACTGCCCCGTTTGGCATTAAAGAGCATCGCCAGTTAGCTGCCGCCCTGCTGGATACTAACCGCCTTACTGGTTCGCCGGTGATCCTGTCAAATAGCGACACCCCAGCTACCCGCGAGATTTATCGCGCTTTCAACTTCCAGGAAATCAGCGTTAACCGTTCTGTCAGCGCGAACGCCATTACCCGAGGGGCCGCCAGTGAAGTAATCGGCGTGCTGCCTGTCTGTGATGGCTGCGGGCGCTATGAAGGTGGTCACTGTGCGAAATGTTGCCCAGGTATCGCCGCATGTGAGGAGGGATGGTCGTTTGATTGTCGAGGCAACTGCGATATTTGCGAGCCGTCCGATAACCCGGAAACGTGGTAATAGCGAGGCATCCCATGTCTGACGCCGCTTTTGCATGGTCCTGGAACGCGCCGCGCCCAGCTGTTGGCCTGTACACCTACGAACCGAAAAAAATCGCCCCGCTTGCCGGGGCGGTGGCGCATCATCCTGCCGTAAAAAAACACATCGATCACATCTTCAAACGCGCCGGTTACAACCCCGACGATGTTCGCGACCGTAACGCGCTTATCCAGGCGCTGGATAGGTACGAACCGTGCGGCCTGCCACTGGCCGTCCATCAAAATATAATCCGGCAGGAAATGGAAGCCGCCAAAGCTACGGCGGCAGCCTGGGCCAATACGTCGGAAGGTGTCGAAGCGCGTTTATTATCAGAGCCGTTCTTCATTCGTGAAGTCTGGCGCAAAAAAATTGAATGGTTACGGGCCAACCGTGAAGCCAGACACACCAATGATTTTCTTATGGGGACCGTGAAAAAATCATTGCTGCGTCTTGATGTTGTGCGCACAAGGCAAGGTGTTTCGCCTGATCTCACCGGCGAACTGGCCGCGTACTGGTTCGGGCGCTGGCAACGACTGGCTGATTTCACAAAGCGGGAGGCACTAAGCGCCGCTAATGAGATCGCCAGCCGCATGGCTGAAATGCTTGGGACGGAATGCGAAGCCCTGGGGCGGAATGTTTCCGACATGAACGTCGAAGAACTGGACTGGCTTTATTGCCACCTGGGCCGCGAAATGCTGGCGCTTCGTATTGTGCCGCCTGCATGGTATGCGCCGTGGGAACGCGAGCGCATATGCACGGCCATTTTGCGTATGGCTTCACCTGACTGGTGGGGGCGCAAAATCTGGCGCTTGCGTTGTGACTGGCGCGAGAACCAGCTGCGTGCTGTTGGCGCGGTAAATAAAAAAGCGCACGTCTACGTTAGCGCTTCCAGCCTGATCGAGTGGCAGGAACAGCGCCGTAAGAACCGGGATTTTTTCAAAAGTCATGAACTGGTAGACGAAGACGGCAACGTTTCGTCGCTTGAGGAAATGATTAATAAATCCACGTCTAACCCGGCTATTCGTCGCCATGAGCTTATGGCCCGAATGGCTGGGGTTGAACTTGTCGCCCAAAGTCGCGGCGATGTTGGCATCTTCCTGACCATTACTTGCCCGTCGAAATATCACAGCAATATTGCGTCCGGCCACCATAACGCCAAATGGAATCATTCCACCGTCGCCCAGGCGCAGCGCTATTTATGCCGTGTATGGAACCGGGCAACCGCCAAACTGAAACGCGAAGATTTGCGCCCTTATGGCTTCCGCGTCGCCGAACCGCATCACGATGGGACGCCACACTGGCACGCGTTGCTATTTATGCCACAAGAGCAGGTTAAAGCCACGGTTGCGATCCTTCGCGCCTACTTCATTGCGGAAGACCGCGACGAGCTGGGCCGCAATACCGGTGCTCGTTTCAAGTCAAAAAAAATGGACCCACGGAAAGGGTCAGCAACGGCGTATATCGCCAAATACATTTCGAAGAATATCGACGGTCACGCGCTGGCCGGTGAACTGGACGACGAAAGCGGCAAGCCGCTGAATGAAACAGCCAAATATGCAATGGCCTGGGCGTCACTCCACCGCATCCGCCAGTTTCAGCCCATCGGACAGCCGCCCATATCGGTTTACCGCGAGCTGCGCAAACTGAGCAATCAGATCACGACCCGCCAGAAAATTGACAATACCTTCAAGCGCGGTGCGCCGTTGCTTGTGGATCCTGCAATGGATGCGGTTTGCGCCGCTGCCGATGTCGGGTGCTTTGCTACCTACATCATCCGCCAGGGTGGTGTTTTGATCCCGCGTGAAAACTATGTCGTCCGTCTAGCCTATCAGCCAGCTGATGAAATGAATGCTTATTGTGAGATCCCCGAAAAGGTTTTCGGGGTCTGGTCGCCGCGTCTGGGTGATGCCTCCCGTATTTGCACTCGTCTGGTTAAGTGGAAAATCCGCGCCAAATACAAAGCTAACACCGAGGCCCAAAACGGCCCCGGTTTGGGGGTTGATCTTTTGCCGTCGCCAACCGGCGACGCTTGGAGTTCTGTCAATAACTCTACGGAAGACGAAAAAATCACCGACTTTTCATCTGAAGGCGAGGTAAGGACAGAAAATTCAGATGATGAAATATCCGATTTTGACAGCATGACCGATTCCCAGCGTCGCAAATTGTGGAAACGGCTTCGTCAAGCACCGCCGACACGTCGGAACGTCGATCCCCCATATCACCCTGGCAGTGATTTAGATGTAGCCTGGCAGGCTGCCGCACAGAAATTAGAGTCCAGACGTATGGCTGAGGATGCCCGGCGCACTGAGCTGGCCCCGGTAATCACCGAACTAATGTTAGAGGCGAATATTTACGGGCTGGAACTTAGCGAAGCGCTGGCAGCGTCTTTGCTGGCTGGGGCCAGCCTAAATGACGGGGAAAGGATTCATCGGGCTAATTCCAGTGGGGTGCTTATCACCCATCGACAACTAAGTGATTCTGAGAAAGTCGGCAGATTGTGGGAGCGACTGCGGAATAACCACGGCATTGATACTGAAAAGCTACGGTTAGACCCGTTCGGGGAATATCAAAAAATGATTGAGGTGGTGAAGGGCTAACCGCAAACAGATGACATCAATCGCGAGGGGCGACACAACTCGTTGCGCCGGTTCGAGCGATTTTGCGGGCAGTAAAGAGCCCGCAAAAAATTGTTATTAATTGATATCAAACCCTTCAACGGTTTCAAACATGTTTTCTAAAATTGGTACTCTTCTTCCAAAGTAACTTTGTATGTCTGAAAAACGCTTGTTAACGTCGGCTTTTTGTAGTTCTTCATCTGACATGTAGTGATATTGTAACAAATGGTCTATCCAGTAAATCTCAGAAACAAATTCTGCGTGGGTGTTATTCACTGAAAGCTTAGGTAGTATTTCTTGAAGTTCATATTTCTTGTATATGATATTGGATAACATTTCAGAATCATGAACTTTGAGGAAAGCAACTAACCCCATAGCTACTTTAAACGCATCAGCGGTAAAATTGTTTATTTTATTTGGATTGGCAATAACTGCAAATACTGAGTAACAACGCTCAGCTTCACGTAATGAACAACCATTAACATCCAGCAAATAAGCTAGGGTATTTACAAGCGGGCCGTTTCGGACAAATAAGTTGTTATCACTATCTATCGTAAGTAGGTGTTTTTTTATTGTTGAGTGATGATGATAATTGAACTCAGTTTGAGATAGGCAACTTATCTTCGGAAGAGAAAACCAGTAATGAACAAATTTATTAAGGTACAATCTGGAGTTAATATTCCCATAACGACACTCAATGCTCTTTTCAAATTGTTCGCGATTGACTACTAATAAAAATATCACTCCTTCGACAGAAAAAATATGTTTGATTTTTTCTAATAAATCTAAAGAAAAGTCGGGGCGGGCGCGATCCAGTTCATCAATTATGAAAAATATCTTTTTACCACTTTGCCTACATATTTGAGTTAATAATTTACCGAAATGTTCTATGGTTGCTATTTCATTTTCACTATTTTTTATTTTTCCCTCTATATATTCCTCAACTGGAGAGGATATAGAGTCAGTTATCACATCGCTAGCTTTTTCAAGAACCGTTCCGGATAGTAGCCCCCCAGATAGAGTATTGATTGCAAATTTAGCACTGTTTATCGCAAATGAAGCGCCTATTTTTTTACCAGCACTTAATAATTCCTCGCATAATGTTTTTAGTTTTCCATTTTCTTTACTTATAAGGGAATATATGCTTGATGTTAATGCGACAAATGGGTCAGATTGATAATCGCTTTTGAACGCATCAAAGTATATGACATCAAAATCATCTGAATGATTTTTGTTAATCTCTGATTCCATCATCCTTACAAATGAAGTTTTTCCATTGCCCCATTTATCATCTAGCGCTAAAACTAAACTTTTATCAGGCGCGTTGGTAGCAACTCGCATAATAGTATCGTGTAGTTTCTTTCTGTCAAAAATATCGTCATTATCGGAAAAACCATCAGAAAAGGATTTGATTGGAGCAGTTAATCGCATATCTATGTTCCTTTGATATTAAGGCAAAATGCACCATGAATGTAACAAAATAGCGAGTAACATTACATAACTCATAATGTAAAAGCTCGCTTTTTGCAGGGTTTTTTTATGCTTATTGTCCGTTGAGGAGATCCAATGCAAATTGTCGTTCTTCCGGCTTGAGTTGGTCAATCAGAAATTTAACCAGCTTGTTGCCGGTCAGCCCGCTGGGGCTGAGGGTATGTGAAAACTCAACGCTATAAACAAATGTATGACCACATTCCACTTCCGTGCAGCCACAGTATAAAGACGCCAGTTTTTTATCTTTCCAGTCAGATTTGCGAATGATGGCCGGTGAGCCGCATTCAGGACATTTAATTTTAAAAACTCGCATGTTCACCATCCCGCACGCCATTGCTAACAATGGGGATGATTTTAACTTAACTGCGCTCATTTTTCGCCCTTTTCGGCGGTAATTGCCGGGATATCCACTTCAAAAACCAGGTGCAAATGTGGGGGGATCTCCGGGTCATTGTTGACGCCGTTCATTAGCTTGCGCTGCAACGGGATAACTTCATCCTTGCGATAGGTTGTGCGGGCGGTTTCAGGGTTGCCCATTACCGCGCCATTGGTCGGGATGATTCCTGCCAGGCCTGCGGGGAAACGGTGAGCGGTAAAGATATCCTGTGCGGTGATCCCTTTGATGTTGGCAAATTCATCCTTTGCGCTGACTTCGCCCACTGGCATGATTTTAACCCCTTCCGGGTCGCCCTTCGGGATGTTGATAAACATATTGCGGAAGTTACCCAGCCCTTTGGACTGGGCAATCTTCTCTTTGATTTCGTTTTCCATTTCCAGCGTAAGATTCGGATCGCTGGTATAGAGAATAAAGCCCATGTGCGCCCCGTTGTTGTAGTAACGGCGTCGGAAGATGGTTGCCTCACTGTTGAGTAACACCGAATGGATGCCGCCAATATAGTCAGGCAGGCCATACACCTGCTGGCGCGGGTCGTACATTTTAAAAAAGACGATGTCTTCCGGGTCATAGATAAGTGCTGGCCCTTCCTGCAAAACAGCAAACGACCCGTCTTTTCGGCAGCGAAGATACAGCGACGGCAGCGGCAGCAGGTCGATCACTTCCCCGAATATGTTACGAATTTTCAGGATAGCGACGTCACCAAACAGCAGGTAATCAAAGACAGCCTGTTCGACCTGGTCAGGCGTCAGGCCGCCGCCGATATAGCCACCGGCCACCATATTGCGCCGCGCATACAGTACCCCGCCGTGCTGGCCGTTAAGGTTCGGCAACTGGGCCAGCGCCAGGCGATCAATCGGGAGTCGCCAGTGGTCATACTCATTGTCATACCAGATATTGTGATAATCAGTGCCGGTAGTCAGGATGGGTTCTGGTTCGCCAAAGGTGATCACGCTTCCGCGCCCTGGCGTGAAGGTTTCAACCTTGTTGCCGGTCATGGACCTGAATTTTTTATTATTACGCTGTTTCTTTGTCATGCTGCTTTCCCAAAGTACCAGCCCGATGGGCGGTCATATTCGTGATCGATAGGTTCGTTAATTACGGCGTGCGAGATAGCGAAGAAAACATCTGCATGGCCGGTCGCGTCTGAACGTTCGGCAACAAACGTCAGCGCGTTGCCGCTGTTGGTTGTCGTGCGCCGGATAGCCATAAAGCTGGCCGGAATTTCGACGCGCTCCTTGTTCGTTTCGTCTACTGCGTCTTTTGCCCATTCGATGCGCTTACGCTCGACAACGTCGATCATCTTCATCACCAGGCGGTTTTTGCTTTCGACGCTGTAAAGAATTGGTGTGGCTTCGCGTGGCGCAAATTTGCTGACAAGGTCATAAACGCCTTTACCTATGCCGGTTGTATCGATCCCGATGTAAGTGATGTTAAAGCGGCGCATAAGCTGCTTTATCTGGTCGGCCTGCCAGCTGAAGTTAAAACCCTGCCATTGCCAGACGGCCAGCACGCGGAAGCGCTCGCCGTCCTCTATGGGGGGCGCGATTAACACAAATGTTGAGTTGTCGCCGGAGCGCGACGGGTCAAAACCTGCCCATACTTCGCGATTGCCGAAGGGCCGCGCAGCGGTCAGATCAAAGTCGCCCCATGTGGCCCGGTCCACTTCACAGCCGACAAGCGCGGAGAACTTGAAAACCGCGTCCTTACTGTCAACAAACTGGCACATGTAGAGCATGGCGAACGCGGTCGGGCTGTATTTGTTGCGCAGCCGTTCAATATCGACAAGCGCCCCGAGGCCGCCTTCGATAGCGTCTTCCATCGTGATGATGTAGCGCCAGATCTGGTCAGGGCAAAGAATGCCCTGGCGCATTTCGCTTTCGTTCGGGAACTTCACACCTTTGCGTTTCGGGTCGTCCCCGCGCCAGGCTTCGCCAGTCCAGACCGGGTAAGCCTGGTGCGTTTTCGCGCTGGGCGTCGAAAAGTAGGTCGTGCGGTATTTGTTATGCGTTGCCATTGCGCTGGCAACTTCATGCAGGCGCGTGAATTTCGGGATCCAGAAAACCTCATCCCCATACAGGTGGCCGTTAAAGCCCTGCGCGGTGCTGGCGTTCGTGGACAAAAAGCGCAGTATTGCGCCGTTACTGAGGCGGATATTTTTACCCGTCAGCGTCACGCCGAAATGGTTCTGGGCGATCTGGACGATGTATTCGCGGAAGATTTCCGACTGGGATCGGCTTGCAGAGAAAAAGACCTGGTTGTCACCGGTAATGACGGCGTCTTCGAATGCTTCCCAGGCGAAATAATAGGTCATACCCACCTGGCGGCTTTTCAGAATGAAGCGCCAGTCTTCGCCTTTATGTTCGCGGCAGTGCAGCTGGTACTCGAAGAGATGTTCCCGCGCCCAGGTGTCGAGCATTTCCGCTGTAATACCGGAAACGTCGTTTTTCTTATACCTGCGCTTTCTTTCCCCTGGTTCCCCGCCTGCGCTGCTGAGGCAGTACCCTTCACCATCATAAGCCGCTTTCTGGGCCTGAATTTCTGCCAGCTTTTCGGCGTGCTTGTTGCGCTGCGCCATGAGTTTCACATGGTGAGCAATCAGATCGCGCAGTTCTTCCAGTTCCAGCGCTGTTTTTTTCTCGCGGCGGGAGAGCTGGTCGATACGGCGGGCGATGACATTTTCCACCGATTCAACAGGCAGCAGTGATGCCCACTTCCCGACGTCAGCCCAGTGGTAAATTGTACGCGGTGGAATATTCAGTTCCTGCGCAATATCTTTCGGCGTCCAGCTTTTTATATAAAGCGTGCGGGCCGCTTCTTTTAATTCATCGGAATATTTAGCCATGCGGCTATTATGGCGGGATTATTTTGCAGAATTGATAATTAAATATCGGTAAAAAGTGGCTATCCAGTTATAACCGAATACATAAGAGATAAAGCGGTCGCGCTGTTTTAATCAATTCGCAATACTGACCACCACAACCGAATCATTGTTATTTAAATTCATCAATAAAGGTCAGTTATGCCGCAATCTCATTACCGCACGGATTGGCTATGCATTGCCACATCTGGACAGGCTGTGGACGGTCGCACCATTGAACCGCAATGGTTGATTGATGCGGCAGAAACCTACACCCGCAAGACCTACACCGCCATGATTTGGCCGCACCACCCGCAATACGATATTGGCGAGCGTGAATTTACCTGCAACCTGGGTGAAGTGGACGCGCTGAAAGTGGAAACGGAAGGTGACGTCACGAAGTTATATGCCCAGTTAATCCCAAATCAATTTTTAATTGATGCCAACCGTATGGGGCAAAAGTTATTTACGTCAGCCGAATTTGTCACTGATTTTGCAGGCAGTGGTCGTGAATATCTTTTCGGGCTGGCTGTGACGGATATTCCGGCAAGTCTGGGAACGGAAAAACTTAAATTTGTTTTAGCCGGTGAAGAAAAAGACGCCGAGCGCGGGAGTCTGGAAACATTCAGCTTAGGAAAATTACAGACAAGTAAACCGGATAAAAAAGATTCTTTCTGGTCTCGTTTATTTTCGGCCAGTAAAGATTTTACGCCAACGCCAGAGCCAAACACTGATAAGCCCTCTGAGGGCGACGGAGAAAAAATGGAAGAGTTAAAAGCCCTCATCCAGCAATTACTGGATTTAGTTAAAAGCGGTAAAGACGCCGCAGCGGGTGACGCTGACACGGTCAATACACCGGAACAGGCCGCCGACGAAGTGGCCGTCATTGCTGACGAAATCGCAGACGCTGCCGCCGAAGTGGCAGATCTGGCGGAGGAAGTTGCAGGGAACCCGGAAGACGAAGTCAAAGCGGAAGAATTCAGCGTCGCCAAAGCCAACCTGGCAAAAGCGATGAAAAAATTCAGCGCAGCCCCGGCGCGTCGTCAGCGTACCCGCAACCGCCGCCGTGAGTTTTCCGCAGGCCGTCAAGCCGGTAACCCGCTGAACGACCTGTCCGAGCAACTGACCACCGTCATGACCAAGCTGTCAGCGATGGAAAGTAACGGAACGCGTCGTCCTGGCAATGCGCCTGCGGGCGACAAAAAACCGCGTGAATTAGTTTAAGCGCCTGTTTTAAGGAAAATAAAATGCATCATACGCAACAACTATCTGCCCAGGCCGAGGGAATGCTGCAAAGTTTTACCGCAGCCCTGGCTGAATCTTATGGCGTGCGCGACACCTCAAAGATGTTTGCTATCACGCCACCGAAAGAAACCTTGCTGCGTCAGGCGCTGCTGGAGTCTTCCGAATTCCTGCGCCTGGTGAATGTGAAAGATGTCCAGCAGACCACCGGCCAGGTTATCAGTACCGGCAAGCCGGGTATTTATACCGGGCGTAAGAAAGGCGGGCGTTTTTCCCGTTCCCTGGGCGTCAGCGGTAATACTTACGCTCTCGCGGAAACGGATTCCGGTTCATTCCTGGACTATGACACGCTGACCAACTGGGCAAACTCCGGCAGTGAAGATGAATTCTTCCAGCTGATTCAGGCATTCAGCAATGAGCAATTTGCGCTGGATATGCTGCGCGTGGCGTTTAACGGCGTGAGTGTTGCCGAGACCACCGACCCGGAAAACAACCCGAACGGTGAAGACGTTAACATCGGCTGGCACCAGATTGTCAAAACGCGTACGCCAGAGCAAATCATCACCGATGCGGTCACGCTGGGTGGCGCGGGCGCGGATTATGTGTCGCTGGATGCGGCAGTCACTGACCTGCTGCATACCTGCATTCTGGAGCATTACCGCAATGACCCGAACCTCTGCGTTCTGATTTCCGGTGACCTGATTGGGAAGGACGCCACAACCATGATGAATATGGTTGACCGTCCAACTGAGAAAGTCGCGGCGCAGCTGATGAACCGTCAGATTGCGGGTAAGCAGGTATACACCCCGCCATTTATGCCGGAAGGTCGCCTCATCATTACCACCCTGAGCAACCTGCATATTTATACGCAGTCGGGAACCCGTAAGCGCAAAGCCGACTGGAGTGACGACCGCAAGCAGTTTGAAAACAACTATTTGCGCATGGAAGGTTACGCCGTCGAACATGACGAGCTGTATGCAGCGTTCGACAAAATCACCCTTGCCGCCGATCCGGTAGCACCGGAGGGAGGCGCGTAAAAATGGCTATGACCCTGTGTCAACGACACCGAGCACGCATGAAAGCCGCAAAGGCGCTGGATAATCGCGAAGCCCTGACGGCATCGCCGGTCAGCTTTCACATTCAAATGCTGGAGCTGGAAAAAGATGTCGCAATGCTTCGCAGCGTACAGCGCACGGAAGACCGCATCGAGCTGAAACGCGATGTCCTTTTGCCGCGCTGGATGCCGACCGTTGAGGCATATCTTGCCGGTGATACCCGCTTTGCTAATCCGGCCCTGGTTTACTGCGTGATCTGGCTGTTCGATACGGGGGAAATGGGCAAGGCGCTGGACTGGGCTGACGTGGCTATCAGTGAGAACCAGGCCACGCCGGAAAACTTCAAAAGCAACCTGCCTGCCTTTGTGGCCGACACGGTGCTGGAGTGGGCGATCATGCAGGCGGAAGCCGGTCACAGCATCGAACCCTATTTCAGCCGCACGTTTGAAAACATCCGCGAAAAGTGGCGTTTGCACGAAGACATTAACGCGAAGTGGTTCAAGTTCGCCGGTCTTTACCTGCTGCGCGACGAGAAGGGCCAACCGCGTGCCACTGCCGTGGATGATGTGAACACGCTGGAACAGGCCGACGCCCTGCTGGCCCAGGCGGCTGCGTACAACAAAAACGCCGGAGTTAAGACCATGCGCGAAAAAATCCGCGCCCGGATTAACGGCCTGACCCAGCTTTAACGACTCCCGCAAGCCGGGACGGGCGCGGGGGAGGCATCAACCATACGGTTGTTGGCCGTGGAACCCGTTAGCCCGTTTCTATTGCAAAACCGAGGTGCGCCAATGAGTGGCCCAAGTTTCAGTATCAGCGGCAAGCCAGTGACGGTGACGCCAACAGCGATCACCAACGGCGTGACATTCTGGCCCGATCTCGATCTGGCCGAGTTTCAGAAGGTGCGCACGCTGCCCGCTGATCTGCCGCCAGAAACCGCAGGCGTGGCCCTGCTGGCTGCTATTGCTGAGGTAAACGACGCGCTGGCCGACGTGGTGACGTACTGGAACGCGAAAGCCTGCGAGCGGGCCGCAGATGTACCGGGTGCAAAGATGGGCGACGAAACCCAGTTAACAGCCCAGTACAAAAAAGCGGTCTACGCCCGCGCAAAGGCCGATTTACTGGGGGAGTTCGCCACCATCGGGCGGCGTGAATCGCATCCGGGGCAGGAAAGCCAGGACACCCGCGCCAGCCTGCTGGCCGAGGCGGCCAACGTGATGCGAAACATGCTGCGGCAACCACGCGTAGGGGTGCATCTGATATGAGCCAGCTTGAAAGCCTGACGGCGTTTATTACGGCAAATCTGCCGCCTGATGCCATGCAGATGTTTTCCAGTTCAATGGAGGATTGCGAGCTGGTACGCAACGCCAAAGCGCTGGGGAACAACCAGCGCCGGATCGGAGTGCTGACTTACACCGCCCGTTTGTCGTGGGATGACTTCCCCTACCGCAAATATTCGCCGGGGCTGATTTATGCCCTGGTGCTGGCCTGGGTGGATGAGTTCGCCAACGAGCTGCGCGACGAGCTGAAGTTAGCCGATCCCACCGTGGACCCGGAGTTCGACGACGAAGGGTCATGCATTCTGGATGTAGTTGTCCCGCTGGTTGATCCGCTGGTCCTGCGTGAAGTGGAAAAAGGACCGATCCCTTTCAAGGGCAAGAAATGGGACATCGTAAACCCCGAAATCTGGGAGGCGTCGCAACTGGAATTTATTGTCCAGCGTGGTGACGCGTCGTGATCCGTGGGGAGCTGAACCAGCAACAGCTAAAGCAGATGCGGGAAACGCTGGCAAAAGCTGACCTTCCCCCGCGTAAGCGCCAGCGCCTTTTATGGCGTATTGCAAAGCTGGGCATTGTTACTGCGGCAAAACGTCACCAGCGCCAGCAGGCGGCCCCGGACGGTACGCCGTGGGAGCCGCGCAAGCGTGGCAAAGAGAAGATGTTAAAAGGTCTGCCCAAATTGCTGGCCGTTCGTGAAATGCCGGAGATTCAGGGGGTAAGAATTTACCTCAAGGGCGGGAACTACCGGAACGGGACGAAGCCCATCGCGGCGGGCCTGGTCGGTGCGGTCCAGCAGGACGGCGCACGGATCCAGATGAAAGCCAGTAACGCCCCGCGCAAGCCGCAGGCTGACCAGCCCGCGCTACCGCGACAGGCCAAGCGCCTGCGGGCGCTGGGCTACAAAACCCGCAAGGGCAAGCGCTGGGTTAAACCGTCCAGCAAGCAAATCATGGAAACCATGAGCATGGCCCAGGCGGGATTACTGATTCGAAAACTGAAAGGCACACCCTCAAAACGCACATGGACCATTGATATTCCTGGGCGCGTTTTTCTGGGGGTGAGCAACGACGAATTTAACCAAATTATTGCGCGGCAAATGCAGGCAATCGGCTTCGGCTGGGACGTCACCGCGCAGCAAATCAGGGGGTAAAAATGACCTGGCCGAATGTCAACGTCAGTCAGAAAAACCGCTTCAACGGCACAACGAACGACGTCGAGCGCGTCATCCTCTTTGTGGGTTACGGCGACACTAACATCGGGAAAACCCAGTCGCTGAATACCGGCAGCGATCTGGATAAAGCCCTGGGCGACAAAGACAGCCCGTTAAAAAATATGGTGGCCGCAGCGGCCAATAACGCCGGTCAGAACTGGTTTGCTTACGTGCATGTGCTGGCAGAGCCAGACAAGGACGCCGAGGGCTACAAACCAGACGAAGACTGGATGAACGCGGTCAAACAGGCCCAGAGCGTGGCATCCGTGGAAGGGGTTGTCCTGGCATTTGATACCGCCGACGCGGCCACCATTAACCGCGCAACGGAAATGCGCGTCACCTTACAGGCCAGTTTTGGGCGTTTTATCTGGTTTGCCCTTGCTGTGGGTGGGCCGGAAAAGGACGAAGCGTGGAGCGACTATGTGACGCGCCTGGCAACACTCCAGGACGGTATTGCATCGCCTGGGGTGCAACTGGTCCCGCGTCTGTGGGGCAACGAACCCGGCGTCCTGGTCGGTCGCTTGTGTAACCGTTCGGTGACGGTGGCAGACAGCCCCGCCCGCGTTGCAACCGGCGCAGTCACCGCGCTGGGCTGCGACGGTCTGCCGGTCGACGGGACTGGGGCAGAAATTGATCTGGCCGTGTTGCAGTCCTTGCAGGCAAACCGCTACAGCGTGCCGATGTGGTATCACGATTATGACGGCATCTACTGGGCTGACGGTCGCACCCTGGACGTTGAAGGCGGTGATTACCAGGTGATTGAAAACGTGCGCGTGGTTGATAAAGCCTCCCGCCGCGTCCGTCTGCGTGCAATCCCCAAAATTGCCGATCGTTCACTGAACAGCACACCGGGCAGCATCGCCGCGCATGAAACCTATTTCGGCAAGCCGCTGCGCGAAATGGCGATTTCAACCCAGATCAATGGCGTCGAATTTCCGGGCGAAGTGAAGCCACCAAAGGACGGTGACATCACCATCACCTGGACCAGTAACGAAGCGGTACAGATTTACCTTGTGGTTCGACCGTATGAGAGCGCGAAAGAAATCGGCGTCAGCATCGAACTGGACACCTCACTGGAGAGCTAATCAATGACTGAACGTATTAGCGGTGGATCATTCGATGTGAACTACGACGGCATCATGATTCACGTCGAAAACGCCACCGTCACCATTACGGACAACAGCGCGGTAGCGCAAACCCGCGGCGTCCCGAACGGCCACACGAAAGGGTCAGTTTCGGCGGATGTGGAAATCGAAGTCGATTCCCAGAACTTTAAAAAGTTTACCGCCGTGGCCCGTTCGGCAGGTTCCTGGCGGGCGATTCCGGCAAAGGACTTTTTGTTCTATGCCAATGCCGGTGACGACGAAGAAAAAATCGAGGTGTTTGGCTGCGTTCCTTCGCTGTCTGACATCGTCAACATCAACCCCAACGAGGCCAGCAAAACCACGAAGAAAATTAAATTCATGGTGACAAGCCCGGACTTTGTCGCGATTGACGGCGTGCCGTACCTGTCAGCCCGTGACACTCGCGATCTGAAAGGCTGACACGATGATGAACGGAGAAACGTCACTGCTTGAAAAACTGTTGCTTATCGGGGCCGTGATCGGTCTGGGGCAACTGATGGTCAGCAATGAGCGAATCACAACCCGTCTTCTGGTCGGGCGGATGATTCTGGGATCTGCGGTCGCACCGCTGGCCGCAATCCCTCTGCTGAAATTCCCCGATATGCCGGAACTGGTCGTCATTGGGCTGGCCTGCGCCCTGGGCATTCTGGGAAGTGCGTTTATTGAGGCGGGGTTAAAGCGCTGCCTGGACATGTATATCAAGCGATGGGGGAGCAAGCGCAATGAAACTGAGTGAAAAACAGCAACTTTTCACGGTGATGATCGCCAACCTGATTCATTTTGCCGAAGAAAAGGGTTATCGCCTGACGTTTGGCGAAGCGTACCGCACGCCGGAACAGGCCGCGCTTAACGCAAAAAAAGGGAGCGGCATTACTAACAGCCTGCATACCCAGCGCCTGGCGGTGGATTTTAACCTGTTTATTAACGGCGAATACCAGACCGACAGCGCCGCATATCGCCCACTGGGCGAATACTGGGAATCTATCGGCGGATCGTGGGGTGGCCGTTTCAGTAAGCCGGACGGGAACCATTTCAGTCTTGAGCATAACGGGGTTCGCTGATGCGCA
Source organism: Citrobacter sp. Cpo037 (assembly GCF_030332945.1). Lineage (NCBI taxonomy): Bacteria > Pseudomonadati > Pseudomonadota > Gammaproteobacteria > Enterobacterales > Enterobacteriaceae > Citrobacter > Citrobacter sp. Cpo037. The sequence goes on along the minus strand of NZ_JAOWGW010000072.1, from coordinate 153,166 downwards.
ATTTGCTGGGTCTTTTGCTGATTCTGGTCGCTGCAATGTCAGCGGGCTGGCAGGCGCATGACTGGCACGATGCAAAGCTGAAACTCGCTGCCAGTGAAGCGGCAGAACAAACGCGCCAGATTGTTGTTGAGGTGACGCAGCAGTCTGGTGAAGCGCTGGAAGCAAAACTCGCGGAGCTGAGGGCCAATGAAATTCACACGGAACGGGTTATCCGCACGGAAACCATTAAGCCGGTTTTTAGCAACGTTTGCGCTTCTGATAATTACGTCCGGTTGTTCAACAAAAGTGCAGATCAAGCCGAACGAAAATTATCAGGAAAACCAGCTGACACTTTGCCCGGTCACGCTGCCACGTCTGGCCGGACCGACCGGAAATGACTTTGACGCGGCGCTGACAGCCTACCGGCAGATGTATACCGACTGCGCCGCCCGACATAACTCCCTGGTGGGCATCATTCGACAACGTAAGGAATTAGCACAATGAGTAAACCGAAAAAAATCGCCATGACCGTGGCGGGCGTAAATCTGAGCTTTGAGCCGAATAAAACCGCGTTTAACAACCTGCTTAACGAAATGACCATGACCAATAAGGTTGCCCCTATGGTGACGTATCTGGGCCGCATTGTTGATGCCGAGTGTAAAGAGTCGCTCAACAAGTTGATGGAAGATTATCCGGGTTGCGAAATGCAGATCGTCGAGAAGGTTAACGAGATTTACTCACCCAAACTTGAGATCGAAGTAAAAAACTGACGGCGCGGGTAGCGGCCATTCGCACGAATGCGCTTGAGCAATATCTTGCCCTGCGCCGCTATTACCTCCCGCACGAACACGACGACGAAGAAAGCATCGCCCGCGCCCTGTGGCTGGACGAATATTTCGCCCAGACCCGCGCCAGCAAGACGGCGGAAGGGATAGCCATCGCATTTAACGGAAACTGATATGAGCCACCTGGATTTTACCCTGAGCCTGATCGATAAGCTGACGCGGCCGTTAAAAACGGCCCAGTCTTCGCTGTCCGGCTTTGCTGAAAAATCGCAGGCGTCTTTTACAAAAATCGGGATCGGTGCGGCGGCTGTCTGGGGCGTGGCGCAGTCCATCGCGGGCGTAGTGGGTCCGGCGTATGAGATGAACGCCGCACTTGCAGAAGTGGGTTCCAAAGGCGTGGCAGAGGACGCGCTGAAGCGTCTGTCCGGCGAAGCCATGCGATTCAGTATGCGCTACGGCAAAGGGGCCGTTGATGTGGTCCGGTCAAGCTATGCGATGAAAGGCGCAATGGCGGGCCTGTCCGATCTGGACCTGCCCCGCGTCACCATCGCGGCCAATACCCTGGCGGCAGGCGTCAAGGCCAGCGGCGAAGAGGCAGGCGAATACATCGGCGCGATGGCGTCACGTTTCAACGCGGAGTTGTCCAGTCTGGGCCATGTGCGTTTTGCCGAAGAGCTGGCAGGGAAAACCGCGTACATGGTGCAAAACTTCGGCGTGAAAATGCAGACCATGCAGGAGCTTATCGAGGGGACGAAAAGCGCCGGTGCTGACTTTGGCGTCAGCCTGGATGAACAGTTCGCCGTCCTGGGTACGCTTTCGCGCACGCTGGGTACTGAGGCCAGCGGGATCTACGAGCAGTTTTTACGCAGCGCCCCGGCTGCCGCTGAAAAGCTGGGTATGAGCTTTGTCGATGCCACCGGCAAAATGCTGCCGATGGGCGACATTTTGCAAAAACTCCAGGGCAAATACGGGCAGAGCATCGAAGGGAACGTCAAGGCACAACAGGCGCTGGACGCCGCGTTCGGTGGTGGTGCTGACGTTATCAAAAAGCTGTACGGCCAGCAGGATAAATTAAATCGCAGCATCACCGAACTGGGCCGAAATGACGGGATGAAACGCGCCCAGGAAATGGCCGAACGAATGGCTGAGCCGTGGGAGCGTATCAAAGCGACATTCTTTGCCATTCGCGTGGCGATTGGTAACACGCTGATCCCTATCCTGTCACCGCTGATGAACCGTATTGCCGACGTGGGGACAAAATTTGCCCGCTGGCTGGATATGTTCCCGAATATTGCCCGCTGGCTGGGTTACATCACCCTGGGCGTGCTGTCCTTCGGGCTGGCCGGAGCGGCGGTCAATATCGTGATGGGGGTCTTTGGCTTCACCATGATGGGGCTTGCCGCAATTGCTAAGGTGCTGGGTGGCGCATGGAAACTCCTGTTATGGACGCTCAACCTGTTGCGTCCGTCCCTGCTGACAACGCGCATTGGCCTGGCTGCATTGTGGATCCAGTCAAAATTGCTGGCGCTGTGGACGGGTGTCTGCCGCATCGCGCTTGCTGCATGGAATATCGCGTTAAAGGCCGGGGCTATTGCCATGCGGGTTTACGGTGCGGCGACCATGTTTGCCGGAGCGGCAATGCAATTCCTGATGAGTCCGATCACCCTGATTATTGCCGCGCTGGCGCTTCTGGCCGTGGGGGTCTGGTACGTCGTCACCCACTGGGAAGAACTGGCGGCAGCAGTCATGAATACGGCGGCTTTTGCCTGGGTGATGTCAGTCGCTGAACAGGTGGGCCAGGTGTTTGCGCGGGTCTGGCAGTCCATCACTGACGGCTGGGCCGTGGTGGTTGATTTCTTTGCCGGTCTTTCCCCGCTTGCCACCTTTGAAGGATTCGCACAAACCATCGGCGGGGTATTCAGCAAACTTTTTGACGTCCTCAAAAGTACCTTTGCGTCTACCTATAACTGGATTGTTGAGAAGTTAAACAAGATCCCCGGTGTCAATATCGACCTGAAAACCGTTTCACCACCGGCAGCGGCTGCCGTTCCGGCAAACGCGGTCATTCCTGACAGTGCTGCAGGTTCGTCGAAGCTGAACAGCCCGTCCGTGCTGACGGGGAACCGAATTAATGCAGACATTCCACGCGGCGGCCTGATGAGTCAGGTTAAAACCGACAGCAAAACCGCCGTTGATAACCGTAAATCGTGGGGCGATACCTACATCAACGCCCCCAATGGAATCACCCCGGCCCAGCTGGCTGAATGGCAGGAGCTTAACGCAGGATGAGTACCGAACCGTTATACATCGACCTTTTGATCACTGACGGCGATTTCACGCTGGACAGCGGCAACGAGCCGCGCCGTTGCGATAACCGCGACAGCATCACCCAGGACATTATTCACAGCATTCTGGAAAGCGGTATCACCACCCGCCTGATCGGTGAACGTAGCCCGACAATGCGCGGGGACGTGCTGACGCAGTTGTCCTTACTGGTGGAAAGCGACGAACGTCTGGTCCCTGGAACCATAGTGATCACCGAAGAAACCCTTTCGCGGTTGTATGTCACGGCGGAAACCTACGATTTCGGCCCTGTCAGTACAGAGGTTAACTATGACTGAGAAACCCGACGTTGATTTTGAAAAGGTACTGAATGACAGCGGGATGCCCGCGACAGAGACCGAAATTACGGCAGCGTTTAAAGCCACCGTGCAGGCGGAAGGGTTTGTCACAAACACGTCGAGAATGTCACCTTTCTGGCGGCTGATTTCGAAGATTGTCACCACGCCGGTGTTATGGCTGCGTGCGGCGCTGATCGATGTGGTCCTGCGCAATATGTTTGTTGCGACGGCCACCGGTCCCATGCTGCGCCTGCTGGCCTGGGCGGTCCATATTGTGCCTAAACCGGCCAGCGCTGCCGCTGGCGTGCTGCGGTTCTACAAGCTGAACGCGGCGGATGTGGTCGTCGTGCCTGCCGGAACCCTGGTGCAAACCGAGCGTATTAACGGCGTGGTTTACGTGCTAGCGGTGAATGAAGATGTGACGCTGCCTGCCGGGGTTGAAAGCGGGCTGGTTCCCGTCACGGCGACCGGAAACGGCAGCGGCTATAACCTTGCGCCCGGTTATTACCGGATCTTACCCGTTGCGGTGGCCGGGATCGCCAGTGCGGTCAATGAGGACGAATGGCTGATTACGCCAGGGGCTAACGAGGAAAGCGACGACGAGCTGCGCGACCGCACCCGCAACCAGTTTAATCTGGTAGGCAATTACCATTCTGACGCTATCTACCGCAGCATGATTGCCAGCGTGCTGGGACTGAGCGTTGATCGCATTTACTTTTTGCACGATGCCCCGCGTGGGCCGGGTACGGCAAATGCTTACCTGTTGCTGGACAGCGGCGAAATATCGCAGCCCTTTATTGATGCGGTTAACGACTATGTGAATACCCAGGGCCACCACGGACACGGTGATGATCTCCAGTGTTATGCCATGCCGGAAACCAGCCACACCCTGGCGGTAACGGTCTACGTCAAAAGCGTGGAAAACATGGAAGCGGAAGACCTGAGCGCGTTAAAAACCGGTATTACCGACCTGATTCGTTGCGCGTTTCGCGAGAACGCCAATTACGACGTTAAGAAGACGCAGCCCTATTCGCGCTATTCCTTTTCGAATCTGGGGCGCGAGATCCACAAGGCTTTTCCGGTTGTCGATTCACTGCATTTTTCACTGACGGATATTGTCAGCGAACTGTCGGTTCCGCGCCTGTCAGGGTTAACGGTGGAGATTGAAAATGACTGAGTTTTCAAAGTTGCTTGCCGGTCTGAAATTGCCGTCGTGGATGAACAAAGGCGACCCCGCCAGGCTGCTCCGGGCCTGCGTGAAGTTCTGGTCGCAGGTGTACGGGTGGATCACCTGGCCGTTAAAGCAGTTTGATCCGCTGGTCTGCCCCGAATCGCTATTAAACCTAATTGCATGGGAACGCGACATCGTTCGGTTCAAGGGGGAGCCGCTCGACGTCTTCCGCAAGCGTGTGAATTACGCTTTCATCAATGCGCAGCAGGCTGGAGAGGTGGCGGGCTTTATTGCCATTTTTGAGCGGCTGGGGATTGGTTACGTTGAATTACTTGAACGGCAGGACGGACTCGACTGGGATGTAATTGTCGTTCGGGTGACAAACAGCCAGATTGCGGAAAATGGCGATCTCCTGTTGGAAATCATCCGCAAATACGGGCGCACATGCCGCCGTTACCAGTTTGAAGTGATCACCGCCCTGCCGCTGAATATTAATATTGGCTGGTATCAGGGGGAATATATTTGCTGGCCTGCCACCCTGGGTGATGTGAATAACCAGCCCGAAGCAACGTACAGCGCAAGTTTGAAGTAGAGGAAAGACCTATGTCACAGGCTGTTATTACAAAAGTATTTACAGAGTGGAAAGCCCAGCAGGCAATTAATAATCAGCCCGTCACGCTGGATGAATTTATTTTCGCGTATATTCCGGGACTGGATACTGATAAGCCGATTGATAATACCGAGACAATGCCCGCAGCGGATAAAATTGTTGATCGCCTGCCGGTAAGTAAAACCGGCGTTGTGAATGAAAATTCTGTCGTTTATTCCGTCACACTGGGGGCGGATGTGGGCGATTATGATTTCAACTGGATCGGGCTGGCAAATAAAGCCTCCGGCACACTGGCGATGATTATTCATGCCCCGACTCAGCGCAAAATCAAAAATGCGAACGGCCAGCAGGGAAACGTTCTGGTCCGTTCCATGCTGATGGAATACAGCGGAGCCAGGGAAGCAACGGAAATTACCACCCCGGCAGAGACATGGCAGATTGATTTCACTGCCCGCCTGGCGGCAATGGATGAACGCCAGCGCCGCGAAAATATCGATCTGTATGGCGCAGCGGCTTTTTTTGATTCGGGCTATCTGGTAGCCAAAACCGGCAATCAATTTTTTGTCACAAAGGGGGCAGGATACGTCGCCGGGTTACGCGCTGAATTGCCCTCAGACCTGAACATCAACGCATCCGCGAAGCCGACAAAGATCTGGCTTGATGTCAGCTGGACCGGGACGTTAACGAGCGAATGGGCAGTACAGAGCAAAATCACCGTTGTCGCAGATCTTGCCGATTATGTGCTGGGCGGCGTGCAGCATTATGTCTTTGCGGTGGCGAGTATTGATGCTGCCGGAAATATCACAGACCTGCGCCCGAAAGGCACGCTGAACGACCAGGCGGCCAGTGATGCGCTGAAAAAGCATGAGAAGTCCCGAAATCATCCAGATGCCACGACCAGCGAGAAGGGGTTCACCCAGTTAAGCAGTGCGACAGACAGCGCCAGTGAAGAATTGGCCGCAACGTCGAAAGCAGTAAAAATCGCGATGGATAACGCCAATGTGCGTCTTGCTAAAGGCCAGAACGGCAAGGATATTCCCGACAAAGATTTATTCGTGCGAAATATCGGTGCTGCGAGGGCTTTCAGTGGAGGAATAAGCATTGGTGGAGGCGGCAACTGGACGACTGCGGAGTTTATTGTCTGGCTTGAAAATCAGGGGGCATTTAATCATCCATATTGGATGTGCAAAGGTTCATGGTCTTACAGTGATAACCGAACTATCACGGATACAGGATGCGGAAATATCCAGTTGGCTGGGGCTGTAGTCGAGGTGATGGGCGACCGTGTCGCGATGACCATTCGTGTTACTACAGCCTCGACGGGGGGAGGAACACTCAGCGCTCAGTTTACTTACATCAATCATGGTGATGACTATTCACCAAGCTGGCGCAGAGATTTGAAACGCTCAGGCGACACAATGCTCGGTGAACTGAAAATCCATGGAGCTAATGCCCTGAGGATATTTGATGAACAACTAGGTCTGATTTTCCGGCGTTCGGAAGAGAGCCTGCATCTTATCCCAACGCTGGAAAATCAGGGGGAGAATGGCGATATCGGCCCACTGCGCCCACTCAGTATTAATCTGAGAACGGGTGAGGTTATGATGGAACATAAATTACTCGCCAGCGGTGGTGCTCAGATTAGCAGCTCACTGGGTATTGGGGTTGATAATGTCCTGGGCGAGAATTCAATTGTTTTGGGTGACGCTGATACCGGTTTAAAACAGAACGGCGACGGTGTACTTGATAGTTATTCCAATGGTCGTCAGGTGATGAGAATTGTTCCTGATGCCGTGCAGGTATTTGGTTGGACTGGCAGTTGGATAGACTTGCGCAGGCAGCCTTGTTTTACCAACGTTACACCTGTGGACAATGACGGCGCGTCGGCAATTGTCAGACAGGAACATCATGACAGACACTTCATAATTGGCGGGCTGGGTAATAATCAGTTCGGCATTTACATGATTAATAAGTCCCGCACAGCAAATGGAAGTGATGGGCAGGCCTTCATGAATACTGACGCGGATTGGGTATGCGGCAATCGGGTTTTGCCAGGCAACTACGAAAACTTTGATGCTCGTTATCAGCCAAAAGATAATTACGCAACTCAAGCGTGGGTATCGCAAAACTTTGTCCAAAATATCCGACAATCAGGCGTGGCTTATATTGACGCAGAGAAAAACTCAGGTCAGCGCCTGGTGCCAGCCGGAGGTGTGCTAATTGGCTCTCAGGTCAATGGGGAATGGGACAACAACGAGGGATTTTATTACACCTGGATTCAGCAGAATATCAATGGTAACTGGCTCACAATTGGACGGGTATAAAGAATGCAGTTTTTTAAAAGATTTACTCGCTATCATCCTGTGGAAGGTGAACAGGCTGAATTAGCTGAAAAGCACAACGTAATGTTTTTGCGGGCAGAAGATGGAACGGACTGGTATGAAGCACAGAAGAAATTTGCCACAGATACAATGAAACTTGTCATTGATGACGAGGGAATTATACGCTCTTTTTCCCGTGACATAACGACGCTCTGGCCAGTCGACAAAAGTGTTGCGGAGGTGGAGTACAACACGTCATTCGATGACGTTTGGATCGATGGCGGTTGGCAGTATCGGGACGGGAAAGTATCTCCTCGTGTTTATACGCAATCAGAGTTAATAGAGCAGGCCGAAAGAAAAAAATCCAGCCTGCTTGCAGAGGCTATGGCGGCAATTGCTCCGCTTGAACGGGCGGTGAAGCTGGATATTGCTACCAGTGACGAAATCACCTTGCTTGAAATCTGGGAACGCTACAGCGTCATGGTGAATCGGGTAGATACCTCAAAACCCGAATGGCCAGCGCCTCCTGGTAATCAAAACGTTGGTTTAGTAGAAACGATAAATAGTGCAGCTCAAGTCAGTACAGCGAAGTGAAGTTCAGACTTCGCTGGATGATGATACTGCTCGAAAATTGCTGGTTAATGGTGGCGCAATTGCTGAGTGTAGTAGTTATGCTGGTAATGGAGGTTCCGGGGGATGTGGCGTGAATCGGTTGTAAAGATTGCTGACGATATGGGGGCGCTGGCCTGTTCCATTGTGCCAGCGCATCCCTGGGTTTACGGGCTGGGACAGAACACGGATTCAGGCGGTTATCTCAGTCCGGCCAATGCGATGGGATATCTCGCAAAAAAACTGTTATCCGGTGGCGGTAGCGGTGATGTCATCGTCATGATGGTGGCGGAGAATACCCACGACGCTTTTATGCAGGGGCTGAATAAACTGTCCACCGTATTTCCTGCCCCCGTTTTTACGCAGGTAAGCCGAATGGCAGTAGCGGCCGCAGAACTCAGCACGGTAAAAATGCAGTTGCCGGTTAAAGCCGATGTATTGCCAGCCAGTGCGCCGTTATCAGTCTCAACCAACCGGCTGGCGCTGAATGCCCAGCGAGTTGCCGCCGCGCAGCTGGCCGCCGCAGTCAGTACAACCACAACAGATCTAAAAAATCAGGTTACGGGATTTATTCAGGAACGGGCCGGTTTGCTGGCCTCACTCAGCCAGGGGCTGGACGACCTGAAAGCCGCCAGCGCGAATATTTTTTCATTCAGTTACAGCGGAAGTTATGCCGTTGCTGCCGCTGAATTGCTGAAAGGCATCCCGCAAACAACGGCAGTGCATACCGCCGCGATGATGTTTATCGGGGATTCGTTATCTGACTTAGGGAAGATGCTACATGAGCCAGACCGCATTACTCGCGCTTGATGGTGAAGGGATCGCCATGCAGAACATGCTGGTTTCGCCTTCCATGCAGTTTCAGGAGAAGGACCAGTCGGGCCAGACATCGAGCACGGCCAATGCTGAACAGGGTATCAAGGCCAAAGAGCTGCGCGTGTCGGGTCTGGTGACATTCGACGACGAAGCCGTTTTACAGCGGCTTTTCCAGCTGGCATCCGCAACCGAAGCCAGCGGCGCACTGAAAAAGTACCGCGTCGCCAATGCGACGGCAACGGCTATCAACCTTCGTGAAGCCACGTTCACCGGCCAGATTGATGCCGTACCGCAGGAGGATCGCCTTGCCTGGCAGGTAAGTTTTACCCTGCGTGAAAAAGGCAGCGTCCCGGAAAAACGACAGGCCCGCAAAGGTAATGCGACGGCCAGCACCAAGCAAACGGGGTCAAAGGGCGCGGGTTCGGCTGCCGGTGCTGACGAGCCAGCCGACAAAATGAGCTGGTTTGAAGAAAAGGTCTTAAAGCCGGTCAACGATGCGCTGGGGTAATTAAACGATGAAACCAATTAAACGCCTGTACCTTTCCTCTGATCCGGTCCATCTGATTGACTGCAATATCGTGCTAGAGCTGAACGCGTGCGGTCGGGGGTTTATTACGGCGGGGACAGAGACAGATTACACCGGCAAAATGGTGCGTATCGATGTTGGTTATGATGGTCTGGTCTTGCGTTGGTTTACCGGGTATGTCGAGCGGTCACAGCCTGCTGATAATGGAACATGCCGGTTGTTCGTGCGTGAGCTGGTAGGCATCTTTGATAAATTGTGGCCGTGTTCTTTCCAGCATCCAACGCTGCGCCAGATTACTGACTGGATAAGTGAACAAAGCGGGCTGGCTGTTACAACGCCGGTCGGCGCTGCTTATGCAGATAAACCGATCCCTCATTTTACGCACAGCGGCACGGGCTATCAGCTTCTTGCCAGTCTGGGCCGTGCATTTTCAGTGACGGATTATCTCTGGTATCAGCTGCCGGACGGGGACGTCTTCGTCGGCGCTGCGGAGCACAGTCTTTTTGCAGGTAAGCCAGTGGAGATCCCGCACGAATTTAGCCAGGCATCGGCGGGCGGTAATTCAATGGTTGTGCCGATGATTCAGAGCCTGCGACCGGGTGTGGAAGTGAACGGCCAGCGGCTGAACCAGGTCCGGCTAAATAACGACGACATGGCAATCACCTGGCAGCCCCGCAACAAAGCCAACGGCCAACCATTGCAAAAATCACCCATTCAGCGGCAGATTGAAAACGCATTCCCGGAGCTGGCAAGCGGCCTGCATCTTCCAAAATTCGCCAGGGTGGAAGCACCAAGCGAGGATGTGTCAGGGGGTAATATTGCCGATCCATTCCGCCCGCGCTATGCCGTAGATCTCCAGCTGCTTGACGAAGACGGCAAGCCAGCCGCAAATACGCCGGTTTATTCTGCCGTTCCGCTACCTGTACCAATGGCGGGCAGCGAGTCGGGAATGTTCCAGTTTCCGCCCCCTGGAACGCTGGTTGAAGTCGGGTTCACTGAGGGGCGGCAGGATAAGCCCTTTGTGCGCCAGATTATGGCGGAGGGTCATAACCTGCCAGCGGTTAAACCCGGTGAGCAGTTGCAGCAACAGCGCGATGGTGTATCGCAGCGCGTGACCGTTGCCGGAGACTGGGAGCGCCAGACAGACCAGACAATCCGCGAAAACTCCATGATGCGCGAAGTCACCACCGATGAAGAGATCCGCAAAGTGGTTGTCCGTGAAACAACGGTCCAGGCAACGGATAAAACAACCGTGCTGGGCACGACCACACTTCTGGCCGGGGCGGTGGTCCATATCAGCGAGGGGGATTACAGCGTTGGCACATCCGGCAACCTGACAGTGACCTGCAGCAAGGACAATTCCGTCAGTGTTGGCCGGAACGTGAAACGGGACGTCGCGGGCAATGTGACAGACGACGTGAAAGGGAATGTCACGTCAAACGTCAGCGGCGCACTGACTGAAAAAATCAGCGGCATCCGCCGAAGTGTGGCCCAGGCGCAACAGCTGATTGCCCCGGTGGTAAAACTGGGAAGCGAAGAGATTAACGTCCTGACGCTACTTACCGACACCCTGGATGTGGTGAGGGAGCTGGCAGAGACTGCCGCGTCACATACTCACCCCAATACAGGGGCCAGCGGGCAGGCTACGCAGTTCAACGCAACGGCCACTAAAACCGGTACATTGAAAAGCAAATACGGCCCCCTGATAGCCTGATAAAAAGCGGCATAACCGCACACCTCACCAGACACCACAGAACGCGCCACAGCAGGCGCAAATATTAAAGGTCGCCATCGTGCGGCCTTTCTTTCGTTCGTTCAACAGCGGCCTACAGCGTAAGCGACAGCAGGCAGACGGAAGCGGATCCAGGACGGAAACGGCGCTACACCGCACCCGCCTGCGCAGTTTGGATCATAAAAATTTTGCAAAAGAAATTTTGCGCAAAGCACCCCGCCAGCCTGCGCCGCTGCTGGGCTTTTGCATCCTGCGGGCGTTTGCACGCTGCGCAAAGATTTGCAGCACTTTGCAAAAGTCACTGCGTCGCCAGTCGCTAACCGACTGGATAACATGATGTTTTTAAAAGGATCGTTTTGGTTTCCGTGACGATCAAAATGATTCGGTGGCGTTCGGTGGTTTTCGGGTGCGGATATCGTGAAGCCTTGCGCAGTGCGGGCTGGCGGCAGATTGCTTGAATTCGTCGTCTTGCAAAGCGTGGCGCAGAAAAATGAAAAAAAGATCTATGGTGGATGCGAAATCAACTACATAAGCACGGCTACATTCTTGTTAATAAAAATAAGCAAGATAAACTTCAAGCGTTTGTATTAATTGACAAGTGATGGACAAACAAAGGGGATTAAGGTTATGACGCTAGTTAGCTGTAAGGATGAGCGAATGAAAAAGTATGTTTTTACTATCGGGGTGTCATTTATAGCACTTAGTGCTTCTACAGCCCATGCAACGAATGAACATAAAAACTTCAATGCCGTGCTTGAGTGTCGGGCCATAGAAAGTAATGCAGATCGGCTTTCTTGTTACGATAAGTCCATACCACCCACACGCAAAGAAAACGCTCAGAAGTTTGAAAGCAGAGATCAATGCCCAGACGAGAAAGATAACGATAAGCGACTGTCCTGCTATGATCGATTCTTCTCGCCAACTTTTAAGTCATCTACAGTTTCGGAAACGTCAGCACCTCAGCCTGTAACCGCAGAAATTCGACAACCGGATGGTGCGGCATTGTCGCAATGCCGAAGCGAGATTAACGGAACTAAACGGTTGGCATGTTATGACAAGCTATTCCCGCAAATTGTATCGGGTGATAATGAATCAACACATACAGCTGTAGCAAATCCCGGTAAGTGGCAGACTTCTGTTACTACATCTCCGGTGGACGACTCAAAAAACGTAATTCTTTCACTGTCTAGTAATGATTACATCAGAACGCCTTATGGAGAGAGTGTTACACCGACAATTTACGTGGCCTGCCGTGAAAAGAAAACTGAAGTTTTTATTAACTGGGATGTGTACTTAGGACTCGAACAAACGAGCATGTTGTATCGTTTGGATAAGCAAAAAGCGGTCGAAAAAAACTGGTCGATTTCCACGGATACAAAAGCTGTTTTTTACAGAGGCAGTGATATTGATTTCATTAGAGCCTTAGCGAAAGCGGATAAAATGTACACAAAGATAACCCCCTATAACGAAACGCCTGTCAGTGCGACATTTGATCTTGCTGGTTTATCGGAAGCAATGAAACCACTTCAAAAAGCATGTGGATGGAAGTAATTGACTTTTAATACAAATGGTTACACTACACATTTAAGCAAAAAGTCTGACAAAAAATAAACTCACCAATATGGAAAAAACCCCGTTTTGCGGACGGGGTTTGTTTGATGTGGTCAATGTGTGGACATTGTAAGAAATAAATCCATTTATTTCAGTGTATTACAGGCAAAAAATAAGCCTGCGTAAGGGAGATTACGCAGGCTAAGGAGGTGGTTCCTGGTACAGCTAGCATTTATGGGTTATGTTTTTCAGCGGAGGGGATAATACCCTTAATGAACGAAACGGTATGTGATCGATTTCTAAGAATCTTCCGAACGCTGAAAAATAACCGTAATTAACTACTTAGCATGCGGGTCGCGCGTGGACTCACCGGTAAAATTACGCATCAACAATGCATAATTCAGATCGATATCCTCCGGTACAGGCATCCACACGGTGTAACCATCGCCCGGCGCAACCGGCATCGCTTCGCCTTTCGCGTTTTCCATCTGTTCGAGAGTAAAGTTGATGTTGCCCTGTGGGGTCATCAGCTCCAGGCTGTCGCCGACGGTGAATTTGTTTTTCACCAGTACGGCTGCCAGTTCACCTTTACGTTCGCCGGTGAATTCGCCGACAAACTGCTGACGCTCGGAAACAGAGAAACCGTATTCGTAGTTCTGATAGTCGTCATGTGTATGGCGGCGCAGGAACCCTTCGGTGTAACCACGATGTGCCAGACCTTCCAGCGTTTCCAGCAGTTGCGGGTCGAACGGTTTACCGGCTGCGGCATCATCAATGGCTTTACGATAGACCTGCGCGGTACGTGCACAGTAATAGTATGACTTGGTGCGGCCTTCGATCTTCAGGGAATGCACACCCATCTGCGTCAGACGTTCAACGTGGGCAATGGCACGCAAATCCTTCGAATTCATGATGTAAGTGCCATGTTCGTCTTCGAACGCGGTCATATACTCACCCGGACGCTGGGCTTCTTCAATCATAAAGACTTTGTCTGTCGGTGCGCCGATACCCAGCGTAGGCTCAACGTTTTGTACCGGGATAGGCTCGTATTTATGTACGATATTGCCCACCACGTCTTCTTTGCCTTCCTGCACGTTGTATTCCCAGCGGCAGGCATTGGTGCAGGTACCCTGGTTAGGGTCACGTTTGTTGATATAGCCAGAAAGCAGGCAACGGCCGGAGTAGGCCATACACAGCGCACCGTGAACGAAGATCTCAAGCTCCATATCCGGCACCTGGGTGCGGATCTCTTCGATTTCTTCCAGCGACAGCTCGCGGGAGAGGATCACGCGGGTCAGCCCCATCTGCTTCCAGAATTTCACCGTCGCCCAGTTTACGGCGTTAGCCTGTACTGAAAGGTGAATGTCCATGTCAGGGAAGTTTTCGCGCACCAGCATAATCAGACCAGGGTCTGACATGATCAGTGCATCCGGCCCCATTTCCACCACCGGTTTCAGATCACGAATGAAGGTCTTCAGCTTGGCATTGTGTGGGGCAATGTTAACCACCACATAGAATTTTTTACCCAGTTCATGAGCTTCATTAATGCCGAGCTGCAGGTTTTCGTGGTTGAATTCGTTGTTGCGTACGCGCAGTGAGTAACGCGGTTGGCCCGCATACACAGCGTCTGCGCCATAGGCGAAAGCGTAACGCATGTTTTTCAGCGTTCCCGCCGGGGAAAGGAGTTCCGGTTTAAACATAATTTTCTCGTTCTGATGACAGGTCAGACTCGCCTCACTCAATGAGGCGGTTAGGGGAGTGCCCCCATATTAAGGGCGGGCATTGTAGCGCTGCGAGGAAGTCAGGTAAAGAAAAACGCCGGGCGACAGCGTTGCGTTACCCGGCTGAGCGAGTAATTATCAGGTCTTATCTTTTATCGTCTGACTGGCACCATTGGTCTTAACTGAAGCAATACCGGTCTCGCGTGACTGTTCATTCGCATACAGTTGACTGCTACCAATAATCTGGTGGTTTGCAGCTTTCAGGTTGAAATGTAATTTGCCATTAGCCGCTGTTTTTTTCTCATAACGCTCATCCAGAGGGCTGTTAGCCTGGACAGATGCGATCCCTTTTTCTGCAGCGCCTTTTGTAGTGTAAAGCTCACTGGTAAGGATTATTTCCCCGTTCCCAGCTTTAAGAACAAAGCGGTACTGATCATCGCTACTCTTACTTAATTCAAACCAACCAGCCATATGAACTCCTTGATTAAAAGTTTTATATCAAACAGTTATTGACGACAGTATTGTCAGAAAGAGTATGAGCGATATTTGGAGAGTTGCTAGTTACCAGGGCTCACGGAGCCCTGAAGGGCAGGAGAGTTTAAGCAATTCGGCAGGCGTCGGCTTCCCAGCGATACCCCACGCCATAGACCGCGCGGATAAACGACTGCTCGGCATCCAGCGACTCCAGCTTGCGTCGCAGGTTCTTAATATGGCTGTCGATGGTGCGGTCGGTAACGACGCGGTAATCGTCATAGAGATGATTGAGCAACTGTTCACGGGAGAACACTTTTCCCGGCTCATGTGACAACGTTTTAAGTAAGCGGAATTCGGCGGGCGTTAAATCGAGCATCTTCCCACGCCAGGAGGCCTGAAAACGGCCTTCATCGACGATAAGCGGGCTTTCTGCATCCATTTGTTGCAGTTCGCGCTGCGGTTTGCATCGGCGCAGGATCGTTTTTACGCGCGCGACAACTTCACGCGGGCTGTAAGGTTTACAAATATAATCATCAGCACCGATCTCCAGCCCCAGCAGGCGATCAATCTCTTCGATTTTAGCGGTTACCATCATGATGGGGACTTCTGAGAAGCGGCGGATTTCCCGACACAGAGTCAGACCGTCGGTACCGGGCAGCATCAGATCCAACAAGATCAGATCGGGCGGCGTTTGGCGCACGTAAGGAAGAACAAGGTCGCCGTGGTTGATCAGCGTAGGGGCATAGCTCGCTGCCCGCAGGTAGTCGATCAGCAGTTGCCCCAGCTTAGGCTCATCTTCCACGATCAGAATACGCGGTGTGTTTTCATCAATGGGTAACTCAGTCATACATCTCTCTGTAAATCGCGTTCCAGCGGTAACTCTACTGTAATGCTAACCCCACCAAAAGGCGAATGGGCGGCACGAATCAGACCATTATGCGCCTGTACGATATTGACGCAAATCGCCAGCCCCAATCCAGAACCTCCGCTGGCGCGGTTGCGCGAGCCTTCGGTGCGATAAAATCGTTCAAACAGCTTCTGTAACTGCTCGTCACTTACGCCAGGAGCGGAATCTGCGAAGGTTAATAATACCATGCGTTCGCGTTGTTCGGCGCTGATATGCAACCCGCCACCGCTATCGGTGTAGCGCAGACTGTTTTCCAGCAGGTTGTTGAACAGCTGCATCAGACGATCCCTGTCACCAAATACCGTCATGCTGTCGGGGAGCGAAAGCTGTATGGTCAATCCACGGCTGGCGAAGCGTTCACGAAATGCGCCGCTTGCCACTTCCAATAGGGGGATGAGGTCCAGCGATGTTTTCTGATAGGCCAGCGCGCCTTCATCTGACATGGAGAGCTGATGAAGGTCGTCAACCAGTTTGGTGAGCGTACCGACTTCAGCCTGCAACGAGGCAACGGAGTCAGGGGTAAACTGGCGTACGCCATCCTGAATGGCCTCCAGTTCACCGCGCAACACCGCCAACGGCGTACGCAGTTCGTGAGAAATATCGGCCATAAAGTCACGACGCATCTGCTGGTTTTTTTCCAACGTACTGGCGAGCTGGTTGAAGTCCTGCGCCAGCTTGCCCAGCTCATCCGTACTGGTTGGCGTAACGCGAGTGGTGAAATCGCCCGCTGCCAGTTTGTGCGTGCCTTCCACCAACCGCTTAACTGGGGCCAGCAGGCTGCGCGCCAGCGTAAACGTCGCCAGCGCGGCCAGGATCGTGGAGAGCGCAACGATAAGCCAACTGGATCGTCTTTGCTGCATGTCGAAATTGATATCCGTATTCCGCGTTAAGCGTTCTACAGGAGAGGCGATCACGGCGCCCACTTCGCTACCGTTAACGCGTATGGGATGGCGCATGCCGTCGCGAGGAACTGGGCCGCGCGGGCCGACCAGCACGCGGGCATTTTGGTCGACAACCCAAAACTGTGTACGCCAGCCGTGTGGCGGCATGCCTGGGCCCGGTTTATCATCGTCGTTATCGTGTTCAAAAGAGCGCAGGATCTGGAAAACAAAACGATCGTTATTGCGTAAGAATCTCCAGTTGCCGTGCTGCTCGTACTGCTCGCTTAATGCGTCGCTGAGCATTTGCAGCCGCTGCTCGTTGCCGTGCTTGATATAGTCAATAAAACCACGTTCGAAGCTAATGCGTACGGCCCAGTGCATGCTGATCAGCAACACAATGCAGGTGGCGAAAATTGCCAGAAACAGTTTGCCGGTGATACCGGGCCGCCAGAACTTCATCAGGTGCTCCTTTTGCGCCGTGAAATCACCGCGTTGGTTTGCGTGTCGTTCGGCACGCGGGCAAAAATAATGGCGGGCAGCGCAATAATGAAGGCGATGCACAGCCAGGTATACATAAAGACGGTATGCGTACTTCCGCTGTCGATGGCGATATGCTGTTGGCCGAACATGCCCAGCAGCAGGCCTGCGATGGTCACACCAATACTCATCGATAGCTGCATGATCATCGACAACAGGCTGTTACCGCTGCTGGCCAGATCGTCAGGCAGATCTTTTAACGTAAGCGTGTTCATGGATGAAAAACGCGTTGAGTTGACCATTCCCTGTAAAAACAGCACGAAGGGCAGGGCGTAATACCAGCCCAGCAGTGCCGTGGTCATTAGCAACAGACTGACCAGCGAAAGGCCAAGCGTAGTGGTAATCAGCACACGACGGTAACCAAAGCGGTTAACGACCTGCACCACAATGCGCTTCATGCTCATACTGCCCAGCACCATCGGGATCATCATCAGCCCGGCATGAAAAGGTGAAAAACCGAGGCCAATCTGTAAAAACACCGGTATCATAAACGGCAACATGCCGCTGCCGATGCGTCCGGCAAAACTGCCGAACAGACCTAGCGAGAAGGTTGGTGTGCGAAACAGATTCAGGCTGAATAGCGCACGCGGATTACGATGGGCGTGTTTCAGATACAGCACAATAGCCAACACCCCGCAGATAACCAACGCCGCCAGCGTGATACTGGAGAGGCCGGTTCCTTTGCTGCCATCGAGCGCCAGCGTCAGTACCGCCATGCCGACCGCCAGCATCGCGAACCCAGAGAGGTCGAAACGTCGGGTTTGCATGGTGTAGTTGGGCATCAGCATTAACGTCGCTATCGCACCGACAATACCAACCGGAATGTTAATCAAAAATATCCAGTGCCAGGAGGCGTATTCAACCAGAATTCCGCCTAACGCCGGGCCCAGCAGCGGGCCGATTTGACCGGGTAAAGTGACAAACGTCATTGCCGCCATATATTGCTCACGCGGGACGATTTTCATCACCGTTAGCCTGCCGACCGGCACCATCATCGCGCCGCCAACGCCTTGTAAGACGCGCGCCATCACCAGCTCGTTGAGCGTGCTGGACCCGGCGCAAAACAGCGAGCCAAGCGTAAACAGGATGATGGCGGTGAAGAAGATATTACGCACGCCAACTTTGTCCGCCAGCCATCCGCTGGCGGGCAGCATCACGGCAACAGTTAAAACATATGACACAATGACCATATGCATGTGTAACGGGCTTTCCCCGAGGCTTGCCGCCATCGAGGGAAGCGCGGTGTTAACGATAGTGGTATCCAATGACTGCATAAAAAAGCCAAATGCCACAATCCAAAGTTGCCAGCGGGTGCTGTCGGGAAGTTCTGTCATAACTCTGCTACCGGTTTGCTGTTTTTACGCGAAAAACGCAGACGCAGACGGTCGAAAAAGAGATAGACCACGGGCGTGGTGTACAGCGTCAGGAGTTGGCTCACGACCAGCCCACCGACAATGGTTATCCCCAAGGGCTGACGCAGTTCAGAGCCATCTCCTGCGGATAACACCAACGGCAACGCGCCAAACAACGCCGCCAGCGTGGTCATCATTATTGGGCGAAAGCGCAACAGGCAGGCCTGGAAAATAGCTTCTTCCGGCTGTAGCTTGCCGTTTCTCTGCGCTTCCAGCGCAAAATCGACCATCATGATGGCGTTTTTCTTCACAATGCCAATTAATAGCATGATCCCTATCAGGGCGATTAGGCTGAACGGGGCATTGAACAGTTCCAGCGCCAGCAACGCCCCGACGCCAGCCGAAGGTAGCGTGGAGAGGATGGTCAGCGGATGGACATAGCTTTCATACAGCATACCCAGCACGATATAGACCGTGGCGATGGCGGCGATAATCAGGATCACCTGCGAATTCATCGTGTCCTGAAATACCTGTGCGGTACCGGCAAAGCTACCGCGAACCGTGGAAGGGACGCCGAGCTGGGTCATGGTTCTGTTGATGGCCTCTGTCGCTTCTGACAGTGAAGAACCTGTCGGCAGGTTAAACGACACGGTTGAGGCGGCAGACAAGCCCTGATGGTTCACAGACAGTGGCGCATTCGCCGGCTGCCATTTGGCAAAGTACGATAACGGGATCGCTTTACCGTCATTGTTGATGACGAACATTTTGTCCAGTGCGCTGATGTCCTGGGTGTAACGTCGATCGACCTCCATCACCACTTTGTACTGGTTCATCGGCTGATAGATGGTAGAGATCTGTCGTTGTCCGAAAGCATTATTCAACAGGCTGTTGGCGGCTGCCACGTCGATCCCCAGACGAGACATGGTGTCGCGATCGTAAATCAGATTCATCTCCGCGCCATTGTCCTGCTGATCGGAGTTAACGTCTGCCAGTTGGGGCAGGGCGGCAAGCGCCTTACGGATCTTCGGTTCCCACTCACGCAGCGCCGCGAGATCGTCGGACAGCAATGTGTATTGATAGCTGGCGTTGGCCTGGCGTCCACCAACGCGAATATCTTGCACCGCCATTAAAAACAGATTCGCACCTGGCTCTTTTGAAAGCGCGACGCGCAGGCGGTCGATCACCTGTTGAGCGGTTTCACGGCGCTCATCGCGTGGCTTGAGGGTAATAAACATCATCCCGCTGTTAACCCGCGAACCACCGGTAAAACCGGTGACGTTATTCACCGCCGGGTCGTCGCGGATGATCTTCATAAAGTCCTGCAGTTTGCCGCGCATGGCCTGAAATGAGATGCTCTGGTCGGCCTGGATCCCACCCATCAATACACCCGTATCCTGCTCCGGGAAGAAGGTTTTGGGGATGGAAATATAAAGCCAGATATTCAGCGCAATGGTGCCAAGCAACACCACGCCTACCAGCCGCGTATGGTGCAGCACCCATTTAAGCGAGGTGCCGTAACTCTGTTGCAGCGCCACCAGCACACGACCAAAACCCCGTTTGCGAGACTGTTCGCGCGGGGAGCTAGATTTGAGCATCCAGCCGCACATCATTGGTGTTAATGTCAGCGACACCAGCAGCGAGATACCGATAGCAACCGACAGCGTGACGGCAAATTCGCGCAGCAAGCGCCCAGGCAATCCGCCCATTAATAGCAGTGGCAGGAACACCGCCACCAGCGACAGACTCATGGAAAGCACGGTGAATCCCACTTCGCGCGTACCCTGTAACGCTGCCTGGAGAGGCTTCATTCCTGCTTCCAGGTGGCGGGCAATATTTTCCAGCACCACGATGGCGTCATCGACGACAAATCCCGTGGCAATGGTTAACGCCATCAACGACAGGTTGTTCAGGCTGAATCCGCACAGATACATAGCGGCAAAGGTACCGATCAGCGAGACCGGGACTGCTACCGCGGGGATCAGCGTCGCACGCCCGGAGCGCAGGAAAACAAAGACCACCAGGATAACAAGCGCCACGGAGATAATCAGCGTCTGTTCGACTTCCTCCAGTGAAGCGCGAATGGTCGGCGAGCGGTCCTGGGCGATTTGCAGATCGATGGCGGCCGGTACCAGCGTTTGTAGCTCCGGTAATTTGGCGCGAATGCTGTCTACCGTCTGAATGATATTGGCTTCCGGTAGCTTGCGGATCATCAACAGAATGGCCGGTTTGGCATTGGTCATCCCCGCGTTGCGTACGTCCTGCACCGAGTCGGTTACAGACGCAACGTCGCCCAGTCGCACCGCCGCGCCGTTATTGTAGTGGATGATGATCGGCTGGTATTCGGCGGCGGTTTTCAGCTCATCGTTGGTTTGGACCTGCCAGCGGTGAGTATCATTCTCGATAGCACCCTGCGGCTTACGCACGTTGGCGTTGTCAATTGCGCTACGCACGTCATCCAGCGACACACCCTGGTTAAACAGCGCCTGCGGATTAAGCCCTACACGCACGGCAGGCAGTGAGCTGCCACCAACGTCCACGTCGCCCACGCCGTCGATTTGAGCGATGGTCTGCGCCAGCTGGGTTGATGCGAAATCGTACAATTCACCTTGCGAGTACGTGTCCGATGTTAGCGTCAGGATCATGATTGGCGCATCGGAAGGGTTGGCTTTGCGATATGTTGGTCGGCTCGGCATCCCGCTGGGTAGCAGACTTTGCGCGGCGTTAATTGCGGCCTGAACGTCCCGCGCCGCGCCATTGATGTCACGGTCGAATTTGAATTCGAGAATAATACGCGTACTGCCAAGTGAACTGCTTGATGTCATTTCGTTCACGCCCGCAATGCGCCCCAGCGAGCGCTCCAGCGGAGTTGCGACCGAGGACGCCATCGTTTCGGGTGAGGCACCCGGTAACGATGCGCTGACCATGATCACCGGAAAATCCACCTGCGGCAGCGGAGCGACCGGCAGCAGACGAAATCCGAGTATGCCGCACAGGGTGATGGCTACCGAAATGAGAATGGTCGCCACTGGACGATGAATGAAAAGCGCGAAAAATTTCATTTACGCTTCCTCTTCCTGACGCGGGAAGCGGCTTTTCACGTACAACGACAGACGGTCAAACAGCAGATAAATCACCGGGGTGGTAAACAGGGTTAATACCTGACTCACCAGCAGCCCACCGACCATGCCAATACCTAATGGGCGACGTAACTCTGCGCCCACGCCGGTACTCAACATCAGCGGCAACGCGCCGAGCAGTGCCGCCAGTGTAGTCATCAGGATCGGGCGAAAACGCAGCAGACAGGCCTGGAAAATGGCATCGCGTGGTGACATTCCCTGTTCGCGCTCCGCGGCAAGGGCAAAATCGATCATCATGATGGCGTTTTTCTTGACGATACCGATGAGCAAAATTATGCCGATAATCGCGATGACGTCCAGTTCGCTCCCGGCAATCATTAACGCCAGAAGCGCCCCGACACCCGCTGTCGGCAACGTGGAGAGAATAGTAATTGGGTGAATAAAGCTCTCATACAGCACGCCGAGGACGATATACATCGCGACAACCGCAGCCACAATCAACCAGATGGTATTTCCCAGCGCGGCCTGAAAGGCGAGCGTACTGCCCTGGAACTGGGTGGTAATATTTGCGGGCAAGTTAAGCGTTTTTTCGGTATCCAGAATGGCCTGTACCGCATCACCCAGCGACCACTCGTCTGGCACGTTGAACGAGATGGTGGTGACCGGGAACTGATCGAGGTGGTTAATCGACAGCGGGGCAAAACGCTGTTCAACACTGGCGATCGCGCTGAGCGGTACTATGCCGCCGTCGCTACTGGTCAGACGTATTGTATCCAGTGCCGCAAGCCCTGGCGTATTGTTGGTGTCATGTTCTAACACCACGCGATACTGATTTGCCTGGGTGTAGATGGTTGAAATCAGTCGCTGGCCGAAGGCGTTGTACAGGGCGTTGTCGACATCTGACATGCTGATGCCTAAACGGCTGGCGCTGTCGCGATTGACGTTCACATATGCTACCAGCCCTTTGTCCTGCCAGTCGCTACTGACATCGGACAGTTGCGGTAGCTGATTTAGTTTTGCTATCAGTTGTGGAACCCAGGTGCTGAGGGCATCAAGGGATGTTGCTTGCAGCGTGAACTGATATTGCGTCCGGCTAACCTGAGTATCAATCGTCAGGTCCTGAGTGGGCTGAAGATAAAGGTCAACGCCGGGAACTCTGTCAACCGCGTCCTGTAGGCGCGCAATCACTTTCTGCACCCGATCGTCGCGTTCATCCAGCGGCTTAAGGTTGATTTGTAAGCGCGCGCTGTTCAATGCCGTATTAGTGCCGTCCACACCGACAAAAGCGGTCAGGCTTTCTACTGCCGGATCTTTCAGAATGACATCTGAAACCTGACGCTGGCGCTGGGCCATGCTGGCAAATGAGCTGGACTGTGGCGCCTGTAGCGTTCCCTGGATAATGCCGTTATCCTGGATCGGAAAGAAGCCTTTGGGGATAAAGACCCATAGCATAACGCTCAGCGCCAGCGTGCCGAGCGCTACGCTGAGCGTGAGCCACGGATGGTTGAGCACTTTCGCCAGCCAGTGTCCGTACCCGGCAATAACGCGATCAAACATTCGCTCTGAGGCACGGGAGAAGCGGTTTTGCTTACGTAATGAGGCCTGATTCAGCATACGCGCGCACATCATCGGCGTAAGAGTGAGCGAGACAACGGCGGAAATCAGAATCGCTACGGCCAGCGTCACAGCGAACTCACGGAACAATCGACCTACGATATCTCCCATAAACAGCAGTGGGATCAGTACGGCGATCAGTGAAAATGTCAGAGAGATAATGGTAAAACCAATCTCGCCCGCGCCCTTCAGGGCAGCAGTCAGCGGTTTTTCGCCTTTTTCGATATAGCGTGAAATATTCTCGATAACCACGATAGCGTCATCCACCACAAAACCTGTCGCAATGGTTAGCGCCATGAGGGTCAGGTTGTTGATGGAGAAATCGAGGAATACCATCACCGCGAAAGTACCGATTAACGATAACGGTACGGCGACCGCAGGAATAATGGTTGCCGGAATATTGCGCAAAAACAGGTAGATAATCATGACTACCAGCGCAATCGCCAGCATCAACTCAAATTGGGTATCCGCTACGGACGCACGGATATTGGTCGTACGATCGGAAAGTACGCTGACCTTAACCGATTTGGGCAGGCTTTCGGTAAGCTGCGGCAGCATCTGGCGGATACTGTCTGCCGTGGAGATGATGTTCGCGCCAGGTTGGCGCTGAACATTCATCACTATAGCTTGTTGCTTATTGGCCCATGCGCCCAGCCAGCTGTTTTCTGCTCCTTGTTCGACGGTGGCGACATCGCCCAAACGAACCGGCGCACCGTTTTTATAGGCAATAATGAGCTGACGATATTCGTCTGCGGACTGCATCTGGTCGTTGGCTGAAAGGGTAACGGCACGCGTTGGGCCATCAAGACTCCCTTTTGCTGAATTGACGTTGGCACCGGTAATGGCCGTACGGATGGTTTCGCTGGTCAGACCGAGTGCGGCAATGGCCTGAGCGTTAAGTTTCACGCGGACCGCCGGACGTTGCCCTCCGGAAAGTGTTACCAGACCCACGCCGGATACCTGAGAGATTTTCTGCGCGACGCGGGTTTCGACCATATCTTCCACCTGCGTCATCGGCATGGCGCTGGAAGTGACCGCCAGTGTCATGATCGGCGGATCTGCCGGGTTTACCTTGCTGTAGACCGGAGGGTTAGGGAGATCGCTGGGTAATAAATTGGTGGCGGCGTTAATCGCGGCCTGAACTTCCTGCTCGGCAACATCCAACGGGAGCGTCAGTTGAAACTGTAACGTAACGACCGATACGCCACCGGAACTTTGTGATGACATCTGTTTTAAGCCAGACATCTGCCCGAACTGACGTTCAAGCGGTGCGGTGACCGCCGAGGTCATGACGTCCGGGCTGGCGCCGGGGTAGAGCGTAACGACCTGAATCGTGGGGTAATCCACTTCAGGTAAGGCGGCGATTGGCAGGAAGCGATAGCCGATAATACCGGCAAGCAAAATCGCGACCATCAGCAGAGTGGTGGCGACGGGGCGCAGAATAAACAGGCGCGATGGTCCGCCTGTGCTGTCCGGAGGTAACACCTGCATCAGGAGTTGGCTCCTTTTTTGCCGTATCCGCGTGGCGCTGTTTTCTCATCGGAAACAGAGGCGTCGTGCGCCTCAACGACTTCGACTTTTGCGCCTTCCGTCAGACGATCGATACCGTCGGTCACGACTCGATCGCCCGCAGACAGCCCGGCGGCGATCACCACTTTTTGGCTATCCTGAATACCCGATTTCACCAGATGTTTGCTCACTTTGTTATCGCTATTCAGTACCCAGACAAAGTGGCCTTCGTTGCCCATCTGCAGGGCGGCAGTTGGGATCACAACGGCATTTTGTTGTGTGTCGACCAGCATGCGGGCGTTAACGAACTGGTTAGGGAATAAGGCATCATCCTGATTGGAAAAACGAGCCTTAACTTTGATTGTTCCGGTGGTGGCATCAATCTGATTGTCGAGACTGAGCAGGACGCCTTCGCTGAGCTTTTGCGAATTGGTTCGGTCCCAGGCTTCGACCTTCAGCTGGCTCCCCGATTTTTGTGCCTGCAACACGGTAGCAATGTCGTTTTCAGGCAAAGTAAATATCAGGTCGATGGGATGCGTTTGCGTAATGACGACAATTCCGGTGGTATCGCCGCTGGAAATTTGGTTACCGACATCGACCTGTTTCAGGCCGACACGACCATCGACAGGCGCGGTTATCCGACTCCAGTCGAGCTGCAACTGAGCGCTGGCGACGCTGGCTTCATCCGCTTTGATTGTGCCTAACGTCTCGTTGACCAGCGCCTGCTGGGCATCCAGTTCCTGGCGGGAGACCAGATTGGTTTTAACCAACTGTTGATAGCGGGCAAGATCGCGACGGGCATTCGCCAGCGTGGCTTTATCTTTTGCCAGTTGTCCCTGCGCCTGAGCCAGAGCAACTTTGAACTGGCTGGGATCTATCTCTGCCAGCAGGTCGCCGGCTTTCACCTGTTGTCCTTCCTCAAAGTGTAAGGCGATGAGTTGACCATCCACCCGACTACGCACCGTGGCGGTATTTGCGGCAGTAACGGTCCCCAGCCCTGTCAGATAGCGTGGCACGGCTTCCTCGGTGGCGGTGGCAGCCTGCACGGGAGCCAACGGTCCGGAGCGTATTCCACGCCGTCCTGACCCCGCCGTGTGCTGCGCGGGTTTGGTCGCGCCCGGTGCGGTTCCCTGGGATGCGCTGCGGCTTTGCCAGAACCAGATGGCGGCGACGGCGGCCACGACGATCACAATTGCTATCACCCAGCGGGATTTATTACTGCCTTTCATTGTTATGAGTTTCTCATCCTGAAACGATTCGCGGAATGATACTAGTTTAGCCAGTGAACAAGGGAGAAAAATGGAGGAATTATGAAACACTGTCGGGATTCGTCTGAATGCTGACGCGGCTTTGCGAGGCGTTACGCAACAATCGGTGGTGAAGATAGCGAATGCGCAATTGTGCGATAGAGTGCTGACAAGGCAAAAAGGAGGAAAGCCAGAGATTTCAGAGGGACGCTGGAACGGGAAAGCCCCTCCCGAGGAAGGGGCCAAAATAAGGAAAGGGTTATGATGAAGTACGTCATCATACTGGTGATACTCTTAGTCATTAGCTTACCGGCTTACTAAGACACCAGGGGGAGGGGAAACCCTCCCTAACCCTCACTCCTGAAAATAAGCCACAGCAAGGATGATGTCAATATGCACACTTTTCAGCATGCGAGCGGCTTAGCGGAAAACAACGTCAGCCCAGCGGGCCAGTCCGGCGGTAACTGAACCGAAATCATCGCCACCCGCGATAGGGATTCCGGGAAGCTGCTGGGCGAGGGCTTTTTTAATCAGCGGTGAACGCGCGCTGCCGCCGGTCAAATAAATCACGTCCGGTTTTTCCTGCGCGTTGTCCAGCGCCAGCTGGACCTGCTCCAGAATGCGCGCCAGGGGCTGATTGAGCGCGGCTTCCAGTCCGTGTTGATTGATATCGGTTGCCAGCGTGTCGCTGATAAACGGTATCGCCGCCGTTACAATGGTTTGGTCAGAAAGCGCGATTTTGCTCTCTTCTGCGCTGCGCACCAGGCGGTAGCTCAGACGCTCGCGCCAGACTTTAAGCAGCAGAGCGACTTTATCGGCTTCTCTTGCGTCGCGGACAAGATCGTTGAGCAATCGACCGTTGGCGCTGCTGTAGAAATCACTTTGCGCGGGAACGTCGTTGATTGCGACCGCGTTCCACCAGGGGAGAATCGGTAAGGCGATACCTTTTTCAGTCTCACCGCCCATACCCAGCAGCGGCATCAGGTGTTTAAACGCCAGCGCGATATCCAGATCGTTCCCGCCTACGCGGCAGCCACTGTGTCCCAGCAGGCTGTTTTCGCGATCGGCACGCTGATGCCATTGCGGCCCCATCAGCAGCAGTGAACAGTCGGTCGTCCCCCCGCCAATATCTACCACTAGCACGCGTTTTTCTTCCTGCAGCGTCGCTTCGTAATCCAGTCCCGCCGCTACCGGCTCGTACTGGAAGACGACATCCTGAAAACCGGCGCGTTTGGCCGCACGTTCAAGAATACCCTGCGCCTGGGTGTTGGCGTCATCCCCACCTAATCCCTGGAAGTTGATGGGCCGACCAATCACGGCCTGGGTGATAGCTTCCGGCAACTGGCTTTGCGCCTGGTTGCGAATGTGCAGCATCATTGCGCAGACCAGATCTTCAAACAGCGCAACCTGCTGCGGCTTCAGACCGCTGGCGCCCAAAAATGATTTTGGCGATTTAACGAAGTACACCTCTTCCGGGTCTTCAATATACTGACCCAGCGATGCCAGACCGAACTGCACGCTGTTGGCGTTAACGTCGATGTCTTCTTCGCGGTTGTAGCGCATCGCGCGGCGAAGCAGCGCCTGCGTTTCATCGTCCGTAGTTGGGATGTCGTGATGGCGATACAGCCACTCGCTAACCGCTTCGCGCGTTGGTGCGCACAACATTGAGGGTAGCAGCGTGCTGTTATTTTCCATTTTGAGCAGGTGAGGCTGCCCGTCACGCATAACGGCCACTGAACAGTTTGCCGTACCGTAGTCAAAACCAATAAACACCGTAAAAATCCCCATGCCAGTGAAGAAGGGGCGTGACTTTAACGAATAGTTGACGCCCCGACAACTGGAATATGAAAGCAAGGCGTACTGATTGAATACCGTTTATGCTGTAGGTTTGCGTAAAAAGGAAAACTGAATGTTCACGCTGAGCTGGCAACCGCCTTATGACTGGCCCTGGATGCTGGGGTTTCTTGCCGCCCGTGCGGTTGAAGGTGTCGAAACCGTAGGAAAGCTGGATTATGTCAGAAGCCTGTCCGTAGGGGGACATCGTGGTCTGGTGCGCGTTGTCCCGGATCTGCACGCCAACGTGCTACACGTGACATTGAGCACAGGGTTACAGCCGGTAGCTTCCGAGTGCCTGGCAAAAATAACGCGCTTGTTCGATCTTGGCTGTTGCCCGCAGCAAATTATCGCCGCGCTGGGTAGCCTCGGTGCGGCGCGTCCTGGACTGCGCCTGCCGGGATGTGTCGATGCGTTTGAGCAAGGGGTGCGGGCGATTTTAGGGCAGTTAGTCAGCGTATTGATGGCCGCGAAACTGACGGCGAAAGTGGCGCATGCTTACGGGGAAGCGCTGGAGGATGCACCCGAGTATGTGTGTTTTCCTACGCCGGAAGCGCTTGCCAATGCCGATCCGCTGCACCTGAAAGCGTTAGGAATGCCGCTCAAACGCGCTGAAGCGTTGATTCATCTGGCTCGCGCAATGCTTGAGGGAGCGCTCGCGACAACAACCCCTACCGATATCGAACAAGGCGTTAAGCAGCTACAAACGTTTCCCGGGATAGGACGCTGGACCGCCAACTACTTTGCACTGCGCGGCTGGCAGGCGAAGGACGTTTTTCTGCCGGATGATTATCTGATTAAGCAGCGTTTTCCCGGCATGACACCGGCCCAGATCCGACGGTATGCAGAGCGCTGGAAACCCTGGCGCTCCTATGCGCTGTTGCATATCTGGTATACGGATGGCTGGCAGCCGTCAGTTGATGGCGAAATTACTGGTATTCAGTAGCAGATCCAGCGGTTGGGCGTCGGCAATAATATCGCCATAAATCATATCAATACCGATGCCAGAAAGCGTATCCATGATGAGTGGCAACTGCACCGGGCCGGCGATAGTTTTTATGTCCAGGCGCTGGGCATGACCCTGGATAATGGACACCCACATTTCGTCGATCAGGTTGCCGGGAGCGCTGGCACTTAGCTCGCTGTCGAGCAACAGGTAATCGACAATGTGATATTTCAGGTTGTCAAAAAGCTCTAAATCGCGACCAACCTGACTTAACACAATTCGACAACCGTACTGACGCAGTCGATGCAGGGCGGATATCGCCTGCGTTGGGTTGGTTTTGATGACGCTTGCCGGAACGGTCAGATGCAGCAATCGCGGCGGTAGTGGACTGTGTTGCAAGTGCTCCAGCAGCTCATCGATAAGTTCTGTGTTGAGCAGGCCGGCGGCGGAAAGGGGCAGGGCAATACTGAGACCCTTGTTGGCGACGGCTGGGGCAGCATTCTGGAAGAACTCGCTAAATACCCGACGGTCAAGCGCCTTGCTTAACGCGGGATCGACCAGCCCGGCGCGGAAGGCTTGCTCCTCAATGGCTTCACCTTCAGCGGTGCCTAAGCGAAGCGAGAGAAGCCAGAAGCTAAACGTCTCCGGTATACGTGGGGAAGCCACACCTCTGGCGATCATCAGCATTGGGTTGTGCATAATGGTGTGTCTTTGCTCATCCAATGTCAGTTGACTACACGCGTCATGACCCTGGCTTTGCTGCGGTTCATAAACGCAGACGCGTCCACGCCCACTGTTTTTCGCCGCATAACAGGCAATATCGGCCTGAGACATCACATCGGTCGCGACATGGTTTTTCTCATCAATGAGCGTAATCCCTGCGCTGGCGCCAATACGGTGTAAGCGGCCTTCCCACATGAAGTGGTAATCATTAATGGCGCTGATGACGCGACCTGAAATAAAGCGGGCGCTTTCGATATTACAATCCGGTAGCAACAGACCAAACTCGTCGCCGCCCAGGCGCGCCAGCATATCGCTGGATCGCAACATGCTGAGCATAAGCGCTGAGAGTTCACGCAGCAGGGCATCGCCAGCGGCATGACCCGCGCTGTCGTTCACCGCTTTAAAACGATCCAAATCGATAAAAACCAGCACATGACGCTGGTGCGTATCGTGTACCGAATGCAGCAATTGTTTTAGATGGTTTTCGAAACTGACCCGGTTTGCCAACTGCGTCAGGTCATCATGCGAGGCGCTGTAGCTAAGCTGACGGAGCATCTTCCGTGACTCTGTGACGTCCTGAATAACCAACACTGAGCCAATGCTGCCGCCGTCGAGGGTGCTGAGAGACGTGATGCTGTACTGAATGTCATAACTGTTGCCGTTACGGCAATGCAGGACCACTTCCTGTTCGATTGCCGTACGCGACATGTCAGCACTGTAGATATTTTCCATCAGCGGACCGTTCTCGCCAAAAGTAATATGTAGTACCGTCAATAGCGGAATGCCGATGGCACTGTCCTGCTGCCAGCCGCTCATTTTCTCAGCGACCGGATTCATAAAGGTCACGTTCATATCGACATCAATACAAATCACCGCTTCGCCGATTGAATCCAGCGTAATGTGCAGGCGCTCTTTTTCTTGATACAGCGCTTCGTTAAGCTGCTTGACTTCGGTCATATCCATATTGATACCAAGCAAGCGTTCAACTTCACCGTCTTTATTCAGTACCCGGTTGGCCAACGAACGGATATGGCGTATGCCATCTTTTACCGCGATACGAAACTCAAGCTTAAACGGAGCCCGTGCGGCCAGTGAATCACGAATCACATTTTCGGCGTACTCACGATCTTCGGGTACCACGCACTCATACCAGACTTGCCAACTGGGCTTGATATGCGCAGGAACTTCGTAGAGATCGAACATCCGTTTATCCCAGCTGATCACGTCAGGCTGGAGTTCCCATTCCCAAATCCCAATCCCCCCGGCTTCATTGGCGAGGGTGATGCGCTCCATCAACCGTTTGTTGATCCATTCGGTATGCTTCAGGTCGTTAATGTCCTCAACCTGCGCAATAAAGTAGAGTGGGGTATTGTCGCTATGACGCACTAACGAAACCGCCAGCAACGCCCAGACGACGTCGCCTGCGCGGGTGTAATAGCGTTTTTCCATGGAATAGCTATTAATCTCTCCGCGTGCCAGCATGTTCAGCTGTTCAATGTCGTTGTTCAAATCTTCCGGCCAGGTCAATTGCTGGAAGGTCAGTGAACGTAACTCCTCCTGGCTATAGCCCAGAAACTGGCACAAGGCTTTATTGGCCTGTAACCATTGTCCCTCGGTACCGACTAAAGCCATGCCAATCGCGGAATATTCCATGGCGTTACGAAAGCGTGACTCGCTTTCTGAAATGTGCTTGCGTTCGGCTCGAAACGCGTACATCACCATGGTCATCATATTAGCGGGCAACAGGATCATCAAAAACGGCAACCAGGGGATGTCCGTCATCATGTTCGGTTTCGGGGTGTAAAGCAGCGAAGGGTCGGCAGCCAGCATCAGCGAAACCATCATCACGGTGCTGAGGAATATTAAAAACGCCTCCATACGCGGCAGACGGACAGCGCTCCACATCAGCAGGACAATAACGCAGGTAAATGGCCATGGAATGTACATCATGGACAGCCAACTGAGCGTTAAGGTCACCAGCAGGGTAATCAGGGTCTCAAGCAATAATCGCGGGTCGCGATGGCGCAACAGGTAATGTGGTTTAAACAGTAAACCTAACGGCACCAACGCCAGTGCGCCAATGGATTCTGACAGTACCCAAATGAGAAAGGTATTTAATGATGTGTCCTTCGGCAGCAACAACCACATCAATATGCCGCCCAACAGTGGCGGAACAACCGCGCTACCAAATGCCAGGCGCGCCCAGTCATTCAAATTTTGTAAGGGATTGTACCAGGGCAGCAGTTTACGCAATAACATTGCGCCAACAACAGCCTCAATAATGTTAATGACCGTATAGGAGAAATTAAGCGACTGTCCGGGGAAAAAAAGTAAAGAGGCGCCGATGCTACCGAATGAGCAAGCCAGCGCGATCCCTGGCCACATCTTTCCCGCGTGACGGTAAAAAGCCACCATCATGATAGAGGTTGGAAACCACAGCGGTGCAAGCTGTGCGCCGTAACGTGACAGTTCCAGCGAAAACAACGTAAAGATGAAAGCCACCAGACCTAAACTGGCCAGGCGCAGTAGAGGATGGGGTAAGGTAACTAAAACATGTTGGGATTGTTTACTCATTACCACTCTACCCAAATAGCCGTTGTCGCCCAGCAGAGATGCCGAACGCATCACATTTAATCTGGGATTATGCTAGTACAAACAATTTACAATTTATACGCCAGCTGCTCATAAATTAACACTCCCAAGCTATTAATTCCTAAGGCAGGTGAATAAATATAGCGGCTGTTCTAAATCTGACCATTTTAATTTGCGACAGGGACAGCATTGGTGCAGCCTGGGGTGGCATCGCGCCGCTGAAATCCCTATAATTGCCGCGTTTGGCGTTTCGGCGCCGCCCTTCCTTACATCCAGGTTAATCAGGTCGCTAAATTTATGACTGATCAGTCCCATCAGTGCGTCATTATCGGCATTGCCGGCGCATCGGCTTCCGGCAAGAGCCTTATTGCCAGTACTCTTTATCGCGAATTGCGTGAACAAGTCGGTGACGAACATATTGGCGTTATTCCCGAAGACAGCTATTACAAAGATCAAAGCCATCTGTCGATGGAAGAACGCGTAAAAACCAACTACGACCATCCGAACGCGATGGACCACAGCCTGCTGTTTCAACATCTGCAAACGCTGAAACGCGGCTCTGCCATTGAGCTGCCGGTTTATAGCTATGTTGAGCACACGCGTACGCAAGACACTATTCATATCGAACCGAAGAAAGTCATCATCCTGGAAGGCATTTTGCTGCTGACGGATGCGCGTTTGCGCGATGAGATGAACTTTTCTATTTTTGTTGATACGCCGCTGGATATTTGTCTGATGCGCCGTATCAAGCGCGATGTGAATGAACGTGGTCGTTCAATGGATTCGGTGATGGCGCAATACCAGAAAACCGTCCGCCCAATGTTCCTGCAATTTATTGAGCCTTCAAAACAATACGCCGACATCATTGTGCCGCGCGGGGGTAAAAACCGCATCGCCATCGATATTCTGAAGGCTAAAATCAGTCAGTTCTTTGAATAAGTTCAGCGAATTGTGTACCGTTCAGTGATAACCTGGTTCACCCTTAACGCACCTGGCATTAAGGGTTTGAAGCACGAAAGGAGAAAGTGCCATGCGTTTATGTGACCGAGATATTGAAGCCTGGTTGGATGAAGGTCGCCTGTCGATCACTCCACGCCCTCCTGTCGAGCGAATCAATGGCGCCACGGTAGATGTGCGTCTTGGCAACAAATTCCGTACGTTCCGCGGTCATACAGCGGCGTATATCGATTTGAGCGGACCGAAAGATGAAGTCAGCGCCGCGCTGGATCGCGTGATGAGTGATGAAATCGTCCTCAAGGACGGCGAGGCATTCTTCTTGCATCCGGGTGAGCTTGCGCTGGCAGTAACATT
The DNA here is from genome assembly GCF_030332945.1 of Citrobacter sp. Cpo037. Lineage (NCBI taxonomy): Bacteria > Pseudomonadati > Pseudomonadota > Gammaproteobacteria > Enterobacterales > Enterobacteriaceae > Citrobacter > Citrobacter sp. Cpo037. The sequence continues at coordinate 119,721 of NZ_JAOWGW010000072.1, read as the reverse complement.
TGAATCTGTGACGCTGCCTTCCGATCTCGTCGGTTGGTTAGATGGCCGTTCTTCGCTGGCTCGTCTGGGACTGATGGTACACGTCACCGCACACCGTATCGATCCGGGCTGGTCTGGCTGTATCGTACTGGAGTTTTACAATTCCGGAAAATTACCCCTGGCTCTGCGTCCGGGCATGCCGATTGGCGCGTTAAGTTTCGAACCGCTTTCCGGTCCGGCAGCGCGGCCATACAACCGTCGTCAGGATGCGAAGTATCGCGACCAGCAGGGCGCCGTTGCCAGCCGGATCGATAAAGACTGAGTGTTTTTCAGTCCATTGGGGATAGCATGAGACGATTTCTGACGACGCTGATGATTCTTCTGGTCGTGCTGGTGGCCGGCTTTTCTGCGTTAGTACTGTTGGTTAATCCGAATGATTTCCGCGCGTATATGGTCAAGCAGGTTGCCGCACGTAGCGGATATCAGCTGCAGTTGGATGGCCCCCTGCGTTGGCACGTATGGCCGCAACTGAGTATCCTCTCAGGGCGAGTGGTGTTAACAGCTGAAGGCGCCAGCGAACCTCTGGTTCGTGCCGACAATATGCGTCTTGACGTTGCGTTATGGCCGCTGTTGAGCCACCAGCTCAGCGTGAAGCAGGTGATGCTCAAAGGCGCAGTGATTCAACTGACCCCGAAAACTGAGGCGGTGCGCGCTAAAGATGCGCCCGTTGCCCCAAAAGACAATATGTTCCCCGATCTGGCGGAAGACAAAGGGTGGTCGTTTGATATCGCCCGTTTGCGGGTTGCCGACAGTGTTCTGGTATTCCAGCATGAAGACGACGAACAAGTTACCGTTCGTGATATTCGTCTGGAGATGGAACAAGATAGCCAGCACCGCGGCACGTTTGATTTTTCCGGGCGTGTGAACCGCGATCAGCGCGATCTCGCGTTATCCTTTAACGGCACGGTCGATGCCTCCGATTATCCGCACAACTTATCTGCGAATATTGCGCAGTTAAGCTGGCAACTGCAGGGGGCCGATCTGCCGCCGCAGGGAATCAACGGTCAGGGACATCTTCAGGCGCAATGGCTGGAAGAGAAAAAACAGCTTTCGTTTAGCCAGATAAATTTGACCGCTAATGACTCTTCTTTCTCTGGGCAAGCGCATGTGGCCTTGTTGGAAAAACCGGAATGGGCCGTCGACCTAAAATTTGGCCAGCTCAATCTGGATAATCTGCTCGTACAACATGACGCAGCGGCGACAGCAAACGGTGACGTTCAGCAAGGTCAGAGTCAGCCAACGCTGGTGCGCCCCGTCATTGCTTCCCAGGTTGATGCCGTTTCGTATCAGGGACTCAAAGGCTTTTCGGCCGACATCGCTTTGCAGGCTGACAAAGTGCAGTGGCGGAAAATGGCGTTTGAGAATGTCTCGGCAAAAATAGACAACCGGTTCGGCTTACTGAACATTGCGCAGTTGCAGGGAAAAAGTGATGGCGGGCTGATCTCACTGCCCGGCACGCTGGATGCCAGAAAGGGAGAACCGCGAGCGGTCTTTCATCCGCGCCTGGAAGGTGTGGAAATTGGCACTATTTTGAAGGCCTTTGATTACCCCATCGCACTCACCGGCAAGCTGTCGCTGGCAGGGGATTTTTCCGGCTCAGATATTGATGCCCGGGCGTTTCGCCATAGCTGGCAAGGGCAGGCCCATGTCGAAATGAACGATACGCGAATGGAAGGGATGAACTTCCAGCAGATGATTCAACAGGCTGTAGAACGCAGCGGTGGGGATGTTAAATCTCAGCAAAACCTCGATAACGTGACCCGGTTGGATCATTTTGTAACCGATATGACGCTGGATAACGGAGAGGTGACGCTGGATAACATGGCAGGGGAGTCCGCGATGTTGGCGCTAACCGGCAAAGGAACGTTAGATCTGGTGAAGCAGAATTGCGACACGCTGTTTAACATTCGCGTGCTGGGCGGTTGGGATGGCGAAAGTAAGTTGATTAGTTTCCTGAAGGCCACCCCGGTTCCTCTCAGGGTCTATGGCCAGTGGCAATCACTGAACTACAGTCTGCAAGTTGATCAGCTTTTGCGTAAGCATCTGCAGGATGAAGCAAAACGTCGTCTGAATGACTGGGCAGATCGCAATAAAGATTCCCGCAACGGCAAAGATGTTAAAAAGTTGCTGGATAAGCTCTGATTCATATTGCCGGATGGTGGCTAATGCCCCATCCGGCTCGTGACTTACACCTCGTAATCCATCTCTTCTTCACCGTGTAGCGGTATCAGCTGGACCTTTTGCACGCGATGATTTTCCACCTGCAGGGTTTTTAGCCGATAGTCGCCAACCTGAACTTCCTCCCCGGTTTTCGGGATGCGCTGCAAATACTCCATTAACAGCCCGGCAATGGTGTGATACTCACGCTTTTCGTCTAACGGGATAGGGACGTACTGCACCAGGTCTTCCAGCGGCATATGTCCGTTAGCGGTCCACGAACCATCGGCGTTTTTCTGAATATCATGGCGGGCGTCGATTTCCTCTACCTCGTTTGGCAGATTGCCGGCGATGGTTTCCATCACATCACTCAGCGTCACAATCCCTTCGACGGAACCAAATTCATCGGCTACAAACGCGAAATGTGTGCGGGCATTACGGAACTGCTCAAGCGCCGGAAGCAGCGGCAGAGTTTCTGGGAACACCAATGGCTGGCGAATCAATACGCGCAGGTCGAGCGGCTCGCCGCGCAGAGACTGTTGCAGCAAATCGATGACATGCACCACGCCCAGCAGTTCCTCCTGCTCGTCTTCGCCAGTGACCACCAGACGCGTATGCTGGTTTTTTTCCAGTAAGGCGCGGATTTCTGCTTCGGGCGCATTGAGGTCGATATGTTCAATATCGTGGCGCGAGGTCATGATACTGCTGACGGTACGCTGATTGAAGTTCAGCACACGTTCAATCATCCGCCGCTCCTGAGGCGCAAAAATTTGACCTTCATGATGATCCGCCAGCATCGCCGCGGTTTCGGCATCCAGTTCAGCATCTTCTTTTTGCCCGCTCAGCAGTCGCATTACCGCCTCGGCGGTGCGCTGGCGCAGAGTATGGTTGGCTGAGAGGAAGCGACGACGGTTAAAGATAGCCAACTGGTTCAATGCTTCGATCATGACCGAGAAGCCGATGGCCGCGTACAGGTAACCTTTCGGGATATGGAAACCAAACCCTTCGGCCACCAGACTGAAACCAATCATCAGCAGGAAGCTCAGACACAGAATAACAATAGTTGGATGGCTGTTAACAAAGCGCGTTAGCGACTTGCTGGCCAGCAACATCAGGCTGATGGCAATAATGACTGCCGCCATCATCACCGCCAGGTGATCGACCATGCCAACAGCGGTAATGACGGAATCCAGAGAGAAGATGGCGTCCAGCACCACGATCTGCGCGACCACCCCCCAGAACTTAGCGCCTTTACGCTGGGTGGGGTTATCGCTGTCTTTCCCTTCCAGCCGTTCGTTGAGCTCCATAGTGGCTTTAAACAGCAGGAAGAAACCACCGAACAGCATGATCAGATCGCGGGCGCTGAAGCTGAGATCGCGAATGCTGAACAGCGGCGTGGTCAGCGTTACCAGCCAGGATATTGATGCCAGCAGCAGCAGGCGCATAACCATCGCCAGCAGTAGCCCGGTAATACGCGCCTTATCCCGCTGGGCAGGGGGCAATTTCTCCGCGAGGATGGCAATAAAAACAAGATTATCAATGCCAAGAACAAGTTCGATCACGATTAACGTGACCAGTCCGGCCCAGATTGACGGATCGGCAATCCATTCCATAGTAAATGCTATACCCATAGTTGTATGACAATTGTCACAATTCGATCATGGGTAAAACTGGCGAAAAATGCAATGGCGAGAAGGGATTTCTCTGTCGGTTATATCAGAACAGACGCAGGATAATAGCCTTAATGTAACTACAGGAAATGATTTTATTAATCTAAACATATTTAGGAAATATCGCAGGTGAAATATTTTTATATCAATACTGTCAATATCAATAAAATCCTAAAAATATATAAATCCGACGCTTAATATTAATCTTAAAAGCCAGGTATCGGCGGGTTGTTATCTTGCCTGATATTCGCATAGCTGCAACAATTCTTGCGGTAATAATCAAAAGATAAATATTTCCTCATCAATCAGTGGCGCCATTCCCGATGCGTTAACGCTGTAAATGTGATGAAAATAAAGGAGAAGATAAAAATTTAAATTAATCAGTGCATTGGTAGCTAGTGAAGCCAGGGGCGGTAGCGTGTCTGGTCGCCTGAAACAAGCCTAAATTATTCTGTCAAGAGACCGCAGATGAATACATTTTTTTAGGACTGATGCCAGTTAAATTCCATTTCAATTAACGGCAAGGTAAATACGTACAGGCGAAGTCGCTATTTAGATTGCATGTGATAAATACTCTGCCAAAGTGATAAATAATCAATGATGAAATCCAAACTTAAATTGATGCCAGTATTGGTATCGGTGATCTTGATAAACGGTTGTACCGTGCTTCCGGGCAGCAATATGTCTACGATGGGCAAAGATGTGATTAAACAGCAGGACGCTGATTTTGATATCGATCGCATGGTGAATGTTTATCCACTCACGCCACGGCTGGTCGAACAATTACGTCCTCGACCAAATGTTGCACAGCCTAATATGTCGCTGGACCAGGAGATTTCCGGATATCAGTACCGGGTCGGCCCGGGGGATGTCCTGAATGTGACAGTCTGGGACCATCCTGAACTCACCACGCCAGCCGGGCAGTACCGTAGCTCAAGCGATACCGGCAACTGGGTGCAGCCTGATGGCACCATGTTTTACCCCTACATCGGCAAAGTCAGCGTGGTAGGGAAAACGTTGGCAGAGATTCGTAGTGATATTACCGGGCGCTTAGCGAAGTACATTGCTGACCCGCAGGTGGACGTTAATATCGCCGCTTTCCGCTCGCAGAAGGCCTATGTCTCCGGGCAGGTGAACAAATCCGGCCAGCAGGCCATCACCAACTTACCGCTTACCGTTCTCGATGCCATTAACGCCGCTGGCGGTCTCACCGAGGCAGCAGACTGGCGCAACGTTGTGCTGACTCATAAAGGGCAGGAGCAACGTATTTCACTGCAAGCGCTGATGCAAAATGGCGACCTGAGCCAGAACCGTCTGCTCTATCCTGGCGACATTCTGTTTGTTCCGCGTAATGACGATCTGAAAGTCTTCGTAATGGGGGAAGTGAAAAAACAGAGCACCCTCAAAATGGACTTCAGCGGCATGACGCTTACCGAAGCGCTGGGCAATGCCGAAGGTATCGACCTGACCACCTCCAACGCCAGCGGTATTTTCGTTATTCGACCATTGAAAGGCGAGGGCGGGAACAACGGCAAGATCGCCAATATCTATCAGCTTGATATGTCGGATGCGACGTCGCTGGTGATGGCGACTTCATTCCGACTCCAGCCATACGATGTGGTGTACGTCACTACCGCGCCGGTTGCTCGCTGGAACCGTTTGATCAATCAGTTGCTGCCGACTATTAGCGGTGTTCGCTATATGACGGACACGGCCAGCGACCTTCACAACTGGTAATCATCATGTTTAACAAAATCTTAGTTGTCTGTGTGGGGAACATTTGTCGTTCCCCGACGGCAGAGCGCTTGTTAAGGCAATTTCATCCGGCGTTAACGGTCTCTTCTGCCGGTCTTGGGGCGTTGGTGGGGAAAGGCGCGGATCCGTGCGCCATTAGCGTGGCGCAGGCGCACAACTTGTCCCTGGATAATCATTGTGCCCGGCAGATCACGGGACGAATGTGCCGGGAGTATGACCTGATCCTGACCATGGAAAAGCGCCATATCTCTGCCCTGTGTGAAATGGTGCCGGAGATGCGCGGCAAAGTGATGCTTTTTGGGCACTGGGACAGCGAGCGCGAAATTCCCGATCCGTATCGTAAAAGCCGTGATTCGTTTGACGCGGTGTACGCATTACTTGAACGGTCTGCCCGCCAATGGGCTCAGGCACTGAACGCAGAGCAGGGAAAACAATGACAGAAAAAGTAAAACAGTCTGCTGCGCCGGTAACGGGCAATGATGAAATCGATATTGGTCGTCTGGTCGCAACGGTGGTGGAAGCCCGCTGGTGGGTTCTTGGCATTACCACGGCTTTTGCATTGTGCGCCGCGGTCTACACGCTGTTCGCCACACCCATCTACAGTGCGGACGCGCTGGTGCAAATTGAGCAAAATACCGGAAATTCACTGGTGCAGGATATTGGCTCGGCGTTGTCGAACAAACCGCCGGCCTCGGAAGCGGAAATTCAGCTCATCCAGTCGCGTCTGGTATTAGGGAAAACGGTAGACGATCTTAACCTCGATATCGCCGTTACCAAAGATACATTCCCTATTTTTGGCGCGGGCTGGGACCGGCTGATGGGGCGTCAGAACGAAACGGTTAATGTGACCACCTTCACGCTGCCAAAGGCAATGAATGAACAGACCTTCACGCTCAATGTGCTGAATGACACAAGCTATCAACTGGTGAGTGACGGGGGTTTTAGCGCCCGGGGGCAAGTCGGCAAGGTGTTGGAACACGATGGCGTGACAATGCTGGTTGAGGCGATTCATGCCAGCCCGGATAGCCAATTTACCGTCAGCAAATTCTCCACGCTGAGCATGATAAACACCCTGCAAAATAACCTGATGGTGACGGAAACGGGCAAAGACACCGGCGTATTGAGCCTGACCTTTACCGGCGAAGACCGCGAGCAAATCCGCCAGATCCTCGACAGTATTACCCGCAACTATCTGCAACAAAATGTGGAACGTAAATCCGAAGAGGCCGCCAAAAGTCTGGCGTTTCTGGCAAAGCAACTGCCTGAGGTGCGTAATCGGCTGGACGTTGCTGAAAACAAGCTGAACGCCTTTCGTCAGGATAAAGACTCCGTGGATTTGCCGCTGGAAGCCAAAGCGGTACTGGATTCGATGGTGAATATCGATGCGCAGTTGAATGAACTGACCTTCAAAGAAGCGGAGATTTCCAAGCTGTTCACCAAAGCGCATCCGGCGTACCGCACGCTGCTGGAAAAACGCCAGGCGCTGGAAGATGAGAAAAGTAAGCTGAACGGGCGCGTAACGGCGATGCCGAAAACGCAGCAGGAAATTGTTCGTCTGACGCGTGATGTGGAGTCCGGTCAGCAGGTCTATATGCAGTTGCTGAACAAGCAACAGGAACTGAAGATTACCGAGGCCAGTACGGTTGGCGATGTGCGCATTGTCGATCCCGCGATTGCCCAGCCTGGCGTGCTGAAGCCGAAAACGGCGCTGATTATTCTCGGCAGTATCATTCTCGGTTTGATGCTTTCCGTGGTGGGCGTACTGCTGCGTTCTCTGTTTAATCGCGGTATTGAAAGCCCGCAGGCACTGGAAGAGCATGGTATCAGCGTGTATGCCAGTATTCCGCTGTCCGAATGGCAAAAAGCACGTGATAACGTTCAGACCATTAAAGGTGTGAAACGCTACAAGCAAAGCCAGCTGTTGGCCGTGGGTAATCCAACCGATCTCGCCATAGAAGCGGTCCGCAGCCTGCGTACCAGCCTGCACTTTGCCATGATGCAGGCGCGTAACAACGTATTGATGCTGACCGGCGTCAGCCCGTCGATTGGCAAAACGTTTGTCTGCGCCAACCTGGCGGCAGTCATCAGCCAGACCAACAAACGCGTGCTGTTGATCGACTGCGATATGCGCAAAGGCTATACCCACGAACTGCTGGGTACCAATAACGTCAACGGCCTGTCTGAGATCCTGATTGGCAAGGGGGATATCTCATCCAGCGCCAAACCGACATCGATTCCGCATTTTGATCTGATCCCTCGCGGTCAAATCCCTCCCAATCCTTCCGAGCTGCTGATGAGCGAGCGTTTCGGCGAACTGATTGCCTGGGCCAGCTCGCACTATGACCTGGTGCTGATTGACACTCCACCAATTCTGGCGGTGACCGATGCGGCGATTGTTGGCCGTCATGTCGGCACCACGCTGATGGTGGCGCGTTATGCGGTCAACACGCTGAAAGAGGTGGAAACCAGCCTGAGTCGCTTCGAGCAAAATGGCATTCAGGTGAAAGGGGTGATCCTCAACTCGATCTTCCGTCGTGCCAGCGGGTATCAGGATTACGGCTACTACGAATACGAATACACGTCGGATGCGAAATAAATCACCAACCCTGCCGGATGCGGCAAAAACGCCTTATCCGGCCTACAAAAGCGTATCTATCCGGAAACGAAAATGACGACAGAAAACCCGCTAATTTCAATTTATATGCCAACCTGGAACCGCCAGCAGCTGGCCATTCGGGCGATTAAATCGGTGTTGCGCCAGGACTACCCTCACTGGGAGATGATCATTGTGGATGATTGCTCTTCCTCATATGAGCAGTTGCAGCAGTTTGTTGAGGAACTCAACGATCCGCGCGTGTCGTATACACATAATTCCACCAACTCCGGGGCCTGCGCGGTGCGTAATCAGGCCATTATGCAGGCCAACGGGCAATACATTACGGGGATTGATGATGATGATGAATGGACGCCGAACCGCCTGAGCGTGTTCCTGCAGTATCGGCATCAACTGGTCACACGGGCGTTTCTGTATGCCAATGACTATGTCTGTGAGGGCGAAGTGTATTCGCAGCCGACCAGTCTGCCGCTCTATCCGAAGTCCGTTTATTCACGCCGCAGGTTTTATAAGCGCAACATCATTGGTAATCAGGTATTTACCTGGGCATGGCGGTTTAAAGCATGCCTGTTCGATACCACGCTGAAAGCGGCGCAGGATTACGACATCTTCCTGCGCATGGTGGTGGCGTATGGCAAACCGTGGAAGGTCAAAGAGGCGACGCAGATCCTGCATGTGAATCACGGCGAGATGCGTATTACCTCATCGCCGAATAAATTCTCCGGCTACTTTCAGTTTTACCGCAAGCACAAAGGCAAATTTGACCGGGCCAGCAAGAAATATCAGTTGTTTACCCTCTATCAGATCCGCAACAAACGGATGAACTGGCGCACGCTGCTGACGCTGCTTTCTGTTCGCAACAGTAAGCGTCTGGCCGACGGACTGCGAGGACGCTAATTATGCTGGAAGATTTACGCGCGAACGGTTGGAGTCTGCGCCCCTGCTGCATGGTGGCGGCCTATCGGATTGCCCATTTTTGCTCCGTCTGGCGTAAAAAAAATATCATAAACAACCTGTGGGCCGCCCCGGTGCTGGTGATGTACCGCCTTATCACCGAATGCCTGTTTGGCTATGAAATTCAGGCTGCTGCATCAATCGGTCGTCGTTTCACCATCCATCATGGCTATGGGGTGGTTATCAATAAACACGTGGTGGCGGGGGATGATTTTACCCTACGCCACGGCGTCACTATCGGCAATCTTGGTGCCAACGATCCATCCTGTCCGGTCATCGGTAACGGCGTTGAGTTGGGGGCCAATGTCACTCTGCTCGGCGACGTTGCTATTGGCGATAACGTGACGATTGGCGCCGGGAGCGTTGTGGTGGATAGCGTCCCGGACAATACGCTGGTCGTGGGCGAGAAGGCACGGGTGAAGGTAATAAAATGAAGATATTACAGTTTAATGTCCGACTCGCAGAAGGTGGGGCGGCAGGCGTGGCGTTAGATTTGCATCTGAGGTCGCTGGAAAAAGGGCTGTCGTCGCGGTTTGTCTATGGCTATGGCAAAGGCGGTAAAAAAAGCGCCAGTCATGCGAATTACCCGCAGGTTATCAAATATACGCCGCGCCTGACGTCGGCGGCGAACATTGCGCTGTTTCGTTTCGCGAACCGCGACATGTTTGGCAATCTCAACAAGTTATACCGTGAAGTTACCCGCACCTGCGGCCCGCTGGTACTGCATTTTCATGTGTTGCACAGCTACTGGTTGAACCTGGAAGAGGTGGTCTCTTTTTGCCAAAAAGTGAAGGCGCATAAACCGGATATCACCTTCGTCTGGACGCTGCACGATCACTGGAGCGTGACCGGGCGCTGTGCCTTTACTGATGGCTGCGAAGGCTGGAAAACGGGCTGCCAGAAATGCCCAACGCTCAGCAATTATCCGCCGGTAAAAGTCGATAAAGCCCATCAGCAGTTGCCCGGTAAGCGGCAGATGTTCCGTGCCATGCTGGCGCTGGGTTGCCAGTTTATCTCGCCCAGTCAACATGTGGCCGAGGCATTCAACAGCCTGTATGGCGTGGGACGCTGCTGTATTATCAATAATGGCATTGATGTGGCAACTGAAGCCATTCTTGGCGAACTACCCGCGATGCCTGCGGAGAGCGGTCGGCCGAAAATTGCCGTGGTGGCTCATGACCTACGCTATGACGGCAAAACCAGTCAACAACTGGTGCGAGCGATTGCCGCGCTTGGGGACAAAATTGAGCTGCATACCTTCGGCAAATTTTCGCCATTTGCGGGAGATAACGTCATCAACCACGGTTTTGAGAGCGATAAGCGCACGTTGATGAGTGCGCTTAACCAGATGGATGGACTGGTGTTCAGCTCCCGTGTCGATAACTACCCGCTGATTCTGTGCGAAGCACTTTCCATCGGCGTACCGGTAATTGCCACACACAGCGATGCCGCGCAGGAAGTGCTGGCTAAATCAGGCGGCAAAACGTTCAGCGAAGCGGACGTATTGCAGCTGGTGCAGCTGAAAAAATCAGACATTGCGCAGGCGGTATTTGACACGTCCCTTACCGCGTTCAGCCAGCGCAGTCGGGTGGCATACAGTGGGCAACAGATGCTGGAGGAATATGTCTCGTTCTATCAGAATCTGTAGCTATCTGGTGCTACCACTGCTTTATCTGCTGGTTAACGTCAAACTTGCCCAGCTTGGCGAGAGCTTCCCGATAACCATCGTCACGTTCTTGCCCGTTCTGCTGTTGCTGTTTGTCGAGCGCATCAATATCAAAAAATTAATGATCGCACTGGGCGTGGGGGGCGGGCTGACGGCGTTTAACTACCTGTTCGGTCAATCACTGGATGCCAGCAAGTACGTAACGTCAGCGATGCTGTTTGTTTATACCGTGGTGATTATTGGCATGGTGTGGAGTATTCGCTTCAAAACCATTTCACCGCATAACTACATTAAGATTTTGCGTTTTTTCTGGCTGGTGGTGGGGCTGGTGGTGGGGTTAGCTGCGGTTGAAATGGCACAAATAATTCTCAGCGGCGGCAGCAGTTTAATGGAAGTTATTTCGAAATATCTTATTTACAGTAACAGCTATGTTCTGAATTTTATTAAGTTTGGTGGGAAACGTACCACCGCACTCTATTTCGAACCGGCATTCTTCGCTCTGGCGTTAATCTCAATTTGGCTCAGTATCAAACAGTTTGGTATCAAAACACCTAAGTCCGATGCTATGATTCTGGCAGGGGTAATATTATCAGGATCTTTTTCAGGGGTAATGACGTTTATTTTGTTTTATCTCCTGGAGTGGGCATTCCAGTACCTGAATAAGGATGCGATAAAAAAGAAGCTACCGCTGGCGATAATCTCATTAAGCGTGTTTTTAGTTGGGGTGATATTTGCTTTTCCGTACATCGCAACGCGGCTTGGTGATTTAGGAACTGAAGGTTCGTCATCGTATTATCGTATCGTAGGACCATTGGTGATGGTCGGTTATTCATTACTGAATGTTGATGGCGTAGTGAGATTTGGCTCACTTTATGAATACGTCGCGTCATTCGGAATTTTTAACGGTGCAGATGTCGGTAAAACAATAGACAATGGTTTGTATCTGCTGATTATTTATTTTTCATGGTTCGCGGTGATATTAGCCCTATGGTACATGGGGAAGGTCATGAAAATGATGATCAATGCGTTTGGCGATAATCAGAATTATCGGGTGCAGCTTTATCTTTTTACACCGTTGTCCCTGTTTTTTACAGGTTCAGTATTTAGTCCGGAATACGCATTTTTAATTGTATGTCCGTTTATATTGCGCAAGGCGCTGAATATCGCGAGGTAACTCACATGCTGCTCAGTATCATTACCGTCGCCTTTCGCAATCTGGAAGGGATCGTCAAAACTCACGCATCGCTGGCACATCTGGCGCAAGCGGGTGATATCAGTTTTGAGTGGATTGTTGTTGATGGCGGCTCCTCGGATGGTACGTCGGCGTTTCTTGAAGGGCTCAGTGGGGAACACCGGTTACGGTTTGTCAGCGAGCCGGATAACGGCATCTATGATGCGATGAACAAAGGCATCGCGATGTCGCGCGGGCGGTTCGCGCTGTTCCTCAACTCCGGGGATATTCTGCATGCGGATGCGGCACATTTTATCCGCCAGTTAAAAACGCAGAGCGACCAAACCATGGTCATTGGCGATGCGTTGCTGGATTTCGGCAATGGCAACAAAATTAAGCGCCGGGCAAAACCAGGTTGGTATATTTATCACAGCCTGCCCGCCAGCCATCAGGCGATATTCTTTCCGCTCTCAGGACTGAATGTCTGGCATTATGATTTGCAATATAAAATATCGTCTGATTACGCGTTGGCAGCCCAATTATACAAGTCCGGTTACGCTTTTAAAAAACTGAGCGGGTTGGTGTCGGAATTTTCCATGGGCGGAGTGTCAACGACGAATAATCTGGAATTGTGTCGGGATGCCAAAAAAGTACAGCGCCAGATATTACACATGCCAGGTTTTTGGACCGGATTGTCAGAATATTTACGTCTGCGCACAACTGGTAAAACTAAAACCTTATATGGGAAAACGTAAGGGCATAGTATGCAAGATTTAAGCGGATTTGAAGTGCCTGGAGGTTTTCGCGGCGGTGGCGCTATTAAAGTGCAATTATGGTGGGCAGTGCAAGCAACATTATTTCGCTGGTCTCCACAGGTCATGTATCGCTGGCGTGCATTTTTATTACGAATGTTTGGCGCAAAAATAGGAAAAAACGTAGTCATTCGGCCTTCAGTAAGAATTACTTATCCGTGGAAATTAACCCTGGGAGATTATGCCTGGGTGGGTGACGACGCGGTTTTATATACGTTAGGTGATATTACGATTGGCGCCCACGCGGTTATTTCACAAAAAAGTTATTTATGCACCGGGAGTCATGATTATGCCAGTCAACATTTTGATATTAACGCCACGCCGATTGTGGTTGGCGCTAAATGCTGGTTGGCGACAGATGTCTTTGTCGCGCCTGGCGTGACGATTGGCGATGGCACCGTCGTTGGAGCACGAAGCAGCGTATTTAAATCGCTGCCAGCAAATGTCATTTGTCGGGGAAATCCCGCAGTAGTCACGCGCGAACGCGTCGAGAAAGTTACTCCCTGAGGGGATCACTGAAGAGGTTATAACATGTCAAAAGTCGCTCTCATTACTGGCGTAACCGGGCAGGATGGTTCTTACCTGGCAGAGCTTCTGCTGGAAAAAGGGTATGAAGTACACGGTATTAAGCGTCGCGCTTCATCATTCAACACCGAACGTGTGGACCACATCTACCAGGATCCGCATTCAGGCAATCCCAAATTTCATCTGCACTATGGCGATTTGACCGACTCCTCCAACCTGACCCGTATTTTACAGGAAGTCCAACCGGATGAAGTCTATAACCTGGGCGCCATGAGCCATGTCGCGGTGTCGTTTGATTCACCGGAATACACCGCAGACGTTGATGCGATCGGCACCTTGCGTTTACTGGAGGCGATCCGCTTCCTTGGTCTGGAGAAAAAGACCCGTTTTTATCAGGCGTCCACCTCTGAGCTGTACGGTCTGGTACAGGAAATCCCGCAGAAAGAGAGCACGCCGTTCTATCCGCGCTCGCCGTATGCCGTTGCCAAGCTGTACGCCTACTGGATAACCGTCAACTACCGCGAGTCTTACGGGATGTATGCCTGTAACGGCATTTTGTTCAACCACGAGTCTCCGCGCCGCGGCGAAACCTTTGTTACTCGCAAAATTACCCGGGCGATCGCCAACATCGCTCAGGGGCTGGAGTCTTGCTTGTACCTGGGCAACATGGATTCACTGCGCGATTGGGGGCATGCCAAAGATTACGTCAGGATGCAGTGGATGATGCTGCAGCAGGATAAGCCGGAAGATTTCGTGATTGCCACCGGCGTGCAGTATTCCGTGCGCCAGTTTGTAGAAATGGCGGCCGCTCAGCTGGGGATTAAATTGCGCTTTGAAGGTGAGGGCGTGAATGAGAAAGGCATCGTGGTTTCTGTGACCGGACACGATGCGCCGGGGGTGAAACCCGGGGATGTCATGATTGCCGTTGATCCGCGCTACTTCCGTCCGGCTGAGGTGGAAACGCTGCTGGGCGATCCGGCCAAAGCCCATGAAAAACTGGGCTGGAAACCGGAAATCACACTGCGCCAGATGATCTCGGAAATGGTTGCCAACGATCTTGATGCGGCGAAGAAACATTCCCTGCTCAAGTCGCACGGTTACGAGGTCGCTATCGCGCTGGAGTACTAAGGATGAAGACACAACGTATTTTTGTGGCGGGCCATCACGGGATGGTGGGGGCCGCCATCGTCAGACAATTGTCGCAGCGAAATAACGTAGAGCTGGTGCTGCGTACCCGCGACCAGCTTAATCTGCTGGACGCCGGTGCGGTGCAGGCGTTCTTCGCCACTGAACACATTGATCAGGTTTATCTGGCGGCGGCAAAAGTAGGGGGGATTGTGGCAAACAATACTTATCCTGCTGATTTTATTTATGAAAACATGATGATTGAGAGCAACATTATTCATGCAGCTCATCTGCATAACGTGAATAAACTGTTGTTTCTCGGGTCATCCTGTATTTATCCCAAGCAAGCCACCCAGCCAATCGCTGAAAGTGAACTGTTGCAGGGGACTCTTGAACCGACCAATGAACCGTATGCGATTGCCAAAATTGCCGGTATCAAGCTGTGCGAATCGTATAACCGGCAGTATGGCCGTGATTATCGCTCGGTGATGCCGACCAATCTGTACGGACCGCATGACAACTTTCATCCGAGTAATTCGCATGTGATCCCGGCTCTGCTGCGCCGCTTTCATGAGGCTCGCGAGCAAAATACGCCGGATGTGGTGGTGTGGGGAAGCGGGACGCCAATGCGTGAATTTCTGCATGTCGACGATATGGCGGCGGCCAGTATCCACGTGATGGAGCTGGCTCAGGAAGTGTTGCAGGAATATACCCAACCAATGCTGTCGCATATCAACGTGGGCACTGGCGTGGACTGCACCATCCGTGAACTGGCCCAGACCATCGCGCAGGTTGTGGGTTACAAGGGGCGCGTGGTGTTTGACGCCAGCAAACCGGACGGCACGCCGCGCAAATTGCTCGACGTTACGCGTCTGCATCAGTTGGGCTGGTATCACGAGATATCTCTGGAAGCGGGGCTTGCCAGTACATATCAGTGGTTCCTTGAAAACCAGCAGCGTTACCGGGGGTAAGCATGTTTTTACGTCATCAGGATTTTGCCACCGTTGTACGTTCAACTCCGCTGATTTCCATCGATTTGATCGTGGAAAACGCCCACGGCGAATTTCTGCTTGGCAAGCGCCTCAATCGTCCGGCGCAGGGGTACTGGTTCGTGCCCGGCGGTCGGGTGCAAAAAGATGAACCGCTGCGCGCGGCCTTTGAGCGGCTGACTGACGCTGAGCTGGGGTTACGTTTACCGCTGTCCGCTGCAGAGTTTTACGGGGTCTGGCAGCACTTCTATGACGACAACTTTTCCGGGGAAGATTTCTCAACGCATTACATCGTGCTGGGATTTCGTCTGCGGGTGTCGGAAAACGACCTGCAGCTGCCTGACGTTCAACATGACGCGTACCGCTGGCTGGCAATTGAAGAGATTCTGACCAGTGACCACGTGCACGACAACAGCCGGGCTTACTTCTGTGAGAAGAGTCAGGCCGGAGTACCCGGGCTATGAAGATCCTTGTGTATGGCATCAACTATTCGCCGGAGTTGACCGGTATCGGTAAATACACCGGTGAAATGGTGGAGTGGATGGCGCAACAGGGGCATGACGTACGGGTGATCACTGCGCCGCCTTATTATCCGCAGTGGAAGGTCAACGGTCGCTATTCATCCTGGCGCTATCGTCGTGAAGAGGGCGATGCCATCGTCTGGCGTTGTCCGCTGTATGTGCCTGAGCAGCCTTCTACGCTCAAGCGTGTGCTGCATCTAGGTAGTTTCGCCCTGAGTAGTTTCTTCCCGTTGCTGGCGCAGCGCCGCTGGAAACCGGATCGCATCATTGGGGTAGTGCCGACGCTGTTTTGTACGCCGGGCATGCGCCTGCTGGCGAAGCTGTCCGGGGCGCGCACGCTGCTGCATATTCAGGATTACGAAGTCGATGCCATGCTGGGGCTTGGCATGGCGGGCAAAGGCAAGCGTGGCGCGGTGGCAAAACTGGCCAGCGCCTTTGAGCGCAGTGGGCTGTTGAATATGGATCATATTTCGACCATTTCTCGCTCAATGATGAATAAAGCGCAGGAGAAGGGCGTTGATGCACAGAAGGTCATTTTCTTTCCGAACTGGTCAGAAGTAACACGTTTTCGTGACGTGAACGATGCCGATGCTCTGGCGTTGCGCCAGCAACTGGGCTTGCCTGATGATAAAAAAATCATTCTCTACTCAGGCAATATCGGTGAAAAGCAAGGGCTGGAGAGTGTGATCGACGCAGCGGCCCTGTTGAGCGAACAGCCCTGGCTGTTTGTGATTGTCGGGCAGGGCGGGGGGAAAGCGCGGCTGGAGAGTATGTCTAGTGAACGCGGCCTGAACAATGTGATGTTCTTTCCGCTGCAATCTTATGACGCGCTGCCTGCGCTGCTCAAGATGGCGGACTGCCATCTGGTGGTACAAAAGCGCGGTGCGGCGGATGCCGTATTGCCCTCCAAACTGACCAATATCCTCGCCGTTGGTGGTAACGCGGTGATTACCGCCGAACCTGAGACCGAGTTGGGTCAGCTGTGTGACGCTCACCCAGGCATCGCGGTGTGTGTCGAACCTGAATCAATGAATGCGCTGGTTGGCGGGATTCAACAGGCGTTAACCATGCCAAAAGTGAACACGGTGGCACGTGAGTATGCCGAACGCACGTTGGATAAAGAAAACGTGCTGAGCCAATTTATTGCAGATATTCGGGGTACATGATGAGTCAAAGCAAACTCTTTCCGGTGGTGATGGCCGGTGGCTCGGGTAGCCGTTTATGGCCTCTGTCCCGCGTGTTGTATCCAAAGCAGTTCCTGTGCCTGAAAGGCGACCTCACCATGCTGCAGACAACGATTTGTCGTCTGAACGGCGTGGAGTGCGAAAGCCCGGTGGTTATCTGTAATGAACAACACCGTTTCATTGTGGCGGAACAGCTACGACAACTGCACAAGCTGACTGAGAATATTATTCTCGAACCCGCCGGGCGCAATACGGCACCGGCGATAGCACTGGCCGCGCTGGCGGCAAAACGTCAAAGTCCGGGGGAAGATCCGCTGCTGTTGGTATTGGCGGCCGATCACATGATTGCCGACGAGGAGGCATTTCGCGAGGCGGTTCGCAATGCAATGCCCTACGCCAGCGCGGGTAAGCTGGTGACGTTTGGCATCGTGCCGGACCAGCCGGAGACCGGCTATGGTTATATACGTCGCGGCGAGGTTTCGCCATCCAATACCGACGCCGTGGCTTTTCAGGTGGCGCAGTTTGTTGAAAAGCCCAATCTGGAAACCGCGCAGGCTTACGTGGCGAGCGGCGACTACTACTGGAACAGCGGCATGTTTCTGTTCCGGGCCGGGCGCTATCTGGAAGAACTGAAAAAATATCGCCCCGACATTCTTGAGGCCTGCGAAAACGCCATGAGTACGGTTGGCCCCGATCTTGATTTTATCCGCGTTGATGAACAGGCGTTTCTCGCCTGCCCGGAAGAGTCTGTGGACTATGCGGTAATGGAACGTACGGCCGATGCGGTGGTGATGCCCATGAACGCAGGCTGGAGCGATGTTGGCTCCTGGTCATCATTGTGGGAAATCAGCGCCCATACCGCTGAAGGCAATGTGCATCATGGTGACGTCATTAGCCATAAAACGGAAAACAGCTACGTGTATGCCGAGTCTGGCCTGGTGACGACCGTCGGGGTGAAGGATCTGGTGGTGGTGCAGACCAAAGATGCGGTGCTGATAGCCGATCGCAACGCGGTGCAGGACGTCAAAAAAGTGGTGGAGCAAATTAAAGCTGACGGACGCCATGAACACCATATTCACCGTGAAGTTTATCGTCCATGGGGCAAGTACGACTCTATTGATGCCGGAGACCGTTACCAGGTGAAGCGAATTACCGTTAAACCCGGTGAGGGATTGTCCGTGCAGATGCATCATCACCGGGCTGAACACTGGGTTGTGGTGGCTGGTACCGCGAAGGTGACAATCAATAACGACATTAAACTGCTCGCTGAAAACGAGTCTGTCTATATTCCGCTGGGGGCGACCCATTGTCTGGAGAACCCGGGGAAAATCCCGCTCGATCTGATTGAAGTGCGCTCCGGATCTTACCTCGATGAGGATGATGTGGTGCGGTTTGCGGACAGATACGGGCGTACCTGATGCCGGATGCGCTGCGCTTATCCAGCCTACAACACCGTAGGCCCGATAAGCGAAGCGCGCCGGGAAATGCATTTAACACTCATTAAAAGGCTCATTAAGAGTCAGGGCCTCCTGTTGCCTGAAGAAGGGTAAATCATGACGAAATTAACCTGTTTCAAAGCCTACGATATTCGCGGCAGGCTGGGCGAAGAGCTGAATGAAGATATCGCGTGGCGTATTGGCCGCGCTTACGGTGAGTTACTGAAGCCAAAAACCATTGTCCTCGGTGGCGATGTGCGCCTGACCAGTGAGACGCTGAAGCTGGCGCTGGCGAAAGGACTGCAGGATGCAGGCGTGGATGTGCTGGATATTGGTATGTCGGGCACCGAAGAGATTTATTTTGCCACTTTCCACCTGGGCATTGACGGCGGTATTGAAGTGACCGCCAGCCATAATCCGATGAATTACAACGGCATGAAGCTGGTGCGGGAAGGGGCTCGACCTATCAGCGGTGATACCGGTCTGCGCGACGTGCAGCGCCTGGCGGAAGCCAATGACTTCCCGGCGGTTGATGAGACAAAACGTGGCCGCTACCAGCGCATTACTACCCGTGATGCCTACATTGACCACCTGCTGGGTTACATCAATCCAGCCAACCTGAAACCAATGAAGCTGGCGCTCAATTCCGGCAACGGCGCGGCAGGTCCGGTGGTTGACGCCATTGAAGCCCGTTTTAAGGCGCTGGGCGTGCCGGTCGAGTTCATCAAAATTCACAACATGCCGGATGGCAACTTCCCCAACGGTATTCCCAATCCTCTGCTGCCGGAATGCCGGGCCGACACGCGCAATGCAGTGATTGAACACGGCGCGGATATGGGGATTGCCTTCGACGGTGATTTTGACCGCTGCTTCCTGTTCGATGAAAAAGGTCAGTTCATTGAAGGCTACTACATTGTCGGCCTGCTGGCGGAAGCGTTTCTGGAGAAGAATCCGGGGGCGAAAATTATCCACGACCCACGCCTGTCCTGGAACACCGTGGATGTGGTGACGGCGGCAGGCGGTAAACCGGTGATGTCTAAAACCGGGCACGCGTTTATCAAAGAGCGGATGCGCCGTGAAGATGCCATTTATGGCGGTGAAATGAGCGCGCACCACTATTTCCGAGATTTTGCCTATTGCGACAGCGGAATGATCCCGTGGCTGCTGGTGGCGGAGCTGCTGTCTCTGAAAGGGCAGTCGCTGGGCGAACTGGTTCGTGACCGGATGGTGGCCTACCCGGCGAGCGGAGAAATAAACAGTACGCTGGCAGAGCCGACGGCGGCGATTGCGCGCGTGGAGCAGCATTTTTCCCGTGAGGCGTTGTCGGTGGACAGAACGGACGGTATCAGCATGTCGTTTGTCGACTGGCGCTTTAATTTACGCTCATCCAATACCGAACCGGTGGTGCGCCTGAACGTGGAATCGCGCGGAGATATTCCGTTGATGGAAGCGCGAACGCGCACTCTTCTGGCGTTACTGAATCAGTAATGCTGGTGCTTCCTTTGCCCGATGCTGGGCAAAGGGTGACTAACAGGAACCACGATGACACATCTAAAAAAGCGCGAACGCGCCAAAACCAATGCGTCGTTAATTTCGATGGTGCAACGCTTTTCAGATATCACCATCATGTTTGGCGGGTTGTGGGTAATCTGCGAATTAAGCGGTTTGCCTTTCCTGTACATGCACCTGCTGGTGGCGCTGATCACGCTGGTCGTTTTTCAGATGCTCGGTGGCATAACGGATTTTTATCGCTCCTGGCGTGGTGTCAAAATTTCCACTGAGCTGGTGCTGTTACTGCAAAACTGGACGCTGAGTCTGATTTTTTGCGCAGGTCTGATCGCCTTTAATAACGATTTTGACAACCGTCTCGCCGTCTGGCTGGCGTGGTATCTGCTATCCAGCGTTGGCCTGGTGTTGTGCCGTTCGTTTATTCGCTACGGCGCGGGATGGATGCGCAATCGCGGGTACAACACTCGTCGGGTGGCGGTGGCAGGTGAGCTGCCAGCCGGACAAATGCTACTGGACAGTTTTCGCCATGAACCGTGGCTGGGGTTTGAAGTAGCAGGTGTCTATCACGATCCTATCCCTGGAAAAAACTCCCGCGACTGGGCCGGTAATCTGCAACAACTGGTGGATGACGCCAAAGCCTCACGCATTCATAACGTTTATATCGCCATGTCGATGAGCGATGGCGCCAGCGTCAAAAAACTGGTGCGTGAGCTGGCTGATACCACCTGTTCTGTGATCCTTATTCCTGATGTCTTTACCTTCAACATTCTGCATTCACGGATTGAAGAGATGAACGGCATTCCGGTGGTGCCGCTGTATGACACGCCGCTCTCGGGGATTAATCGTCTGTTAAAGCGCGCGGAAGATATCGTGCTGGCTTCGCTGATCCTGCTGCTTATTTCTCCGGTGCTGTGTGGCATAGCGCTACTGGTAAAACTGACCTCCAAAGGACCGGTGATTTTCCGCCAGACCCGCTATGGCATGGACGGCAAACCGATCAAAGTCTGGAAGTTTCGTTCGATGAAAGTGATGGAAAACGACGCGGTGGTGACGCAGGCGACGCAAAACGATCCGCGCGTTACCCCTGTGGGGAATTTCCTGCGCCGAACATCGCTCGATGAACTGCCGCAGTTTATTAACGTGCTGACCGGAGGCATGTCTATCGTCGGGCCACGCCCACATGCGGTAGCGCATAACGAACAGTATCGCCAACTGATCGAGGGGTACATGTTACGCCATAAGGTGAAACCGGGGATTACCGGCTGGGCGCAAATCAACGGCTGGCGGGGTGAAACCGATACGCTGGAAAAAATGGAAAAACGTGTGGAATTTGACCTCGAATACATTCGCGAGTGGAGCTTGTGGTTCGATATCAAAATTGTTTTTCTGACGGTATTCAAAGGCTTTGTCAACAAAGCGGCGTATTAACATGAGCTTACGAGAAAAAACGCTTAACGGCGCAAAGTGGTCGGCGATTGCCACGGTGATCATCATTGGTCTGGGGCTTATCCAGATGACCGTACTGGCACGGATTATTGATAACCACCAGTTCGGGTTGTTAACCGTGGCGCTGGTGATCATCGCGCTGGCCGATACGTTGTCTGACTTTGGTATCGCCAACTCAATTATTCAGCGTAAAGAGATTGGCTATCTTGAACTGACCACGCTGTACTGGCTCAACGTTGGGCTGGGTATCGTGGTATGCGTGGCGATGTTTCTGCTGAGCGAGACGATTGCCCATGTGCTCAACAACCCAGAACTGGCACTGCTTATCAAAACATTATCACTGGCGTTTGTGGTGATACCGCACGGGCAGCAGTTTCGCGCGCTGATGCAAAAAGAGCTGGCCTTCAACAAAATTGGCATGATTGAAACCAGTTCGGTACTGGCCGGTTTTACCTTTACCGTAGTCAGCGCCCATTTCTGGCCGCTCGCACTGACGGCCATTCTCGGGTATCTGGTAAACAGTACGCTACGTACGCTGCTGCTCGGCTATTTTGGTCGCCGGATTTACCGTCCGGGGCTGCATTTTTCGCTGGCATCGGTTTCGTCGAATCTGCGTTTTGGTGCGTGGCTGACGGCAGACAGCATCATCAATTACATCAATACCAACCTTTCCACGCTGGTTTTAGCCCGCACGTTGGGAGCTGGCGTGGCGGGCGGATTCAATCTCGCCTGGAATGTGGCGGTTGTCCCCCCGATCAAACTGAACCCGATTATCACCCGCGTGCTGTTTCCGGCGTTTGCCAAAATCCAGGACGACAGTGAAAAGCTGCGAGTGAATTTTTACAAACTGCTGTCGGTGGTTGGGATTATCAACTTCCCGGCGCTGCTGGGACTGATGGTGGTGTCGAATAACGTGGTGCCGCTGGTATTCGGCGAGAAGTGGAACGGCATTATCCCCATCCTGCAACTGCTGTGCATTGTTGGGCTGCTGCGCTCGGTGGGGAATCCAATAGGATCGCTTTTGATGGCGAAAGCGCGGGTTGATATCAGCTTTAAATTCAATGTGTTCAAAACCTTTCTGTTTATTCCCGCCATTTTCATCGGTGGACATCTGGCCGGGGCAATTGGCGTGACGCTGGGCTTTTTGTTGGTCCAGGTGATTAACACAGTCCTCAGCTATTTCGTGATGATTAAACCTGTTCTTGGCCCCAGCTACCGCCAGTACATGCTCAGTCTTTGGCTGCCGTTGTATCTCTCCTTGCCAACCCTTGTGGTGAGTTATGCGCTGGGTGTGTTGCTGCATGGGCAACTGTCGTTGGGCGTGTTGTTGGGGAGCCAGATAGCGGCAGGGGCGCTGGCGTTTGCGCTAATGATGGTGCTGTCGCGTCATCCGCTGGTGGTGGAAATAAAACGCCAGCTCTGTCGCAGTGAAAAAATGAAAACCTTGCTCCGTGCAGGATAAGAACAACGCTTTAAGAGGTCATAATGAAACTATTAATTTTGGGCAACCATACCTGCGGGAACCGAGGGGATAGCGCGATCCTGCGCGGTTTGCTGGATGCCATTAACGCGTTGCGTCCTGAGACTGAAGTGGATGTTATGAGCCGTTACCCGGTGAGCTCCTCATGGTTGCTGAACCGCCCGGTGATGGGCGATCCGCTGTATTCGCAGATGAAGCAACACAACAACGCAGCGGGTGTTATGGGGCGCGTGAAGAAAGTGCTGCGTCGCCGCTATCAGCATCAGGTACTGCTCTCGCGTGTTACCGACTCCGGTAATCTGCGCAATATCGCTATCGCCCAGGGTTTTACCGATTTTGTTCGTCTGCTGTCGCGCTATGACGCCATCATCCAGGTCGGCGGATCGTTCTTTGTCGATCTGTATGGCGTACCGCAGTTTGAACATGCCCTGTGTTCGTTTATGGCGAAAAAACCGTTGTACATGATTGGTCACAGCGTGGGGCCATTCCAGGATGAGCAGTTTAATCAACTGGCGAACTACGTGTTTGGTCACTGTAATGCGTTGATTTTACGTGAATCCGTCAGTCTTGATCTGATGAAGCGCAGCGAAGTAACCACGGATAAAGTTGAAACAGGCGTGGATACGGCCTGGCTGGTCGACAATCATCATGAGGATTTTGAGCCAGGTTATGCGGTACAGCACTGGTTAGATATGGCGGCTAAACAGAAGACCGTTGCCATTACATTACGCGAGTTGGCCCCTTTTGATAAGCGTCTGGGGACAACGCAGCAGGCCTATGAGCAAGCCTTTGCCGGGGTGGTGAACCGCATCCTCGATGAAGGTTACCAGGTGATTGCACTGTCAACCTGCACCGGTATTGATAGTTACAACAAAGATGATCGCATGGTGGCGTTAAACCTGCGCCAGTATGTTAACGACCCGGCTCGATATCACGTGGTGATGGATGAACTTAACGATCTGGAGATGGGGAAGATTCTGGGAGCATGCGATCTGACGGTGGGTACTCGCTTACACTCGGCCATCATCTCGATGAATTTTATGACGCCTGCCATCGCCATTAACTACGAGCATAAATCGGCAGGGATTATGCAACAGTTGGGGTTACCGGAGATGGCTGTCGATATTCGCCACCTGCTCGATGGCAGCCTGGAAGGAAAGGTCGCCGATACCCTCGGACAGTTACCTGAACTGAACATACGGCTTGGGGACGCTGTGACACGTGAACGCGAACGCGGGGTACACATGGTGCAGTCGGTTTTAACGCGTATTGAGGGGGAAAAATGAAGATTGGCTTTTTCCTGCTTAAATTTCCGCTCTCTTCTGAGACCTTTGTACTCAATCAGATAACCGCATTTATCGATATGGGCTACGACGTGGAGATTGTCGCTTTGCAGAAGGGCGATCTTGAAAATACGCATGCCTCATTTAATACCTACCGGCTGGGTGAAAAAACGCGCTGGTTGCTCAATGAACCGGAAAGCAAACTGGCGAAGCTGAAATATAGGGCCGCGGCGGCTCTGCACGGTCTCACCCGCGCAGCGACCTGGAAGGCGCTTAATGTTGCACGCTATGGCGAGGAGGCGCGCAATCTGATTTTGGCGGCTATTTGCGGCGGGAATCCGCAGGCGTTTCAGGCAGATGTCTTTATTGCTCATTTTGGGCCGGCAGGCGTAACCGCCGCCAAGTTGCGTGAGCTTGGGATGATCCGCGGAAAAATCGCCACGGTTTTTCACGGCGTCGATGTTTCGCATCGGGATGTGCTTACCCGCTATACCCCTGAGTATCAGCAACTGTTTCAACGTGGAGATTTGATGTTACCCATCAGCAATCTCTGGGCCGGACGTTTAAAAAACATGGGATGCCCGCCGCAAAAAATCGCGGTTTCGCGTATGGGTATCGACATGACGCGTTTTACCCCTCGCCAACTGAAAGCACCAGCTGCACCGCTGGAAATTATCTCTGTCGCCCGGTTAACCGAGAAAAAAGGACTGCACGTCGCCATCGAAGCCTGTCGACAGTTAAAAGAGCAGGGCGTCTCATTTCGTTATCGCATCCTGGGTATCGGCCCTTGGGAGCGTCGTTTACGTACGCTGATCGAGCAATATCAACTTGATGACGTGATTGAGATGCCTGGCTTTAAGCCCAGTCATCAGGTAAAGGAGATGCTTGAGCAGGCGGATGTATTTTTACTGCCGTCGATTACCGGAAGAGACGGCGATATGGAGGGGATCCCGGTGGCGCTGATGGAGGCGATGGCGGTAGGTATTCCGGTGATTTCTACCGTTCACAGTGGGATCCCTGAGCTGGTCGAGTCGGGCAAGTCTGGCTGGCTGGCACCGGAAAATGACGCGCAGGCACTGGCAGAGCGTTTAACGGCATTTAGCCTGCTCGATAGTGAGCAGGTACAGCCGATTGTGCTGTGTGCGCGCGAAAAAATTGAAACTGAATTTAATCAGCTAGCGATCAATAAACAGTTAGCCAGTCTGCTGCAAACGATGTAAATCGAGGTTGTATGTCAGAGAACAAACTCTCACGCCGTACTTTTCTGACGGCAGGCTCTGCGCTTGTCGTGCTGCATTCTCCCGTTGTCCGGGCGCTTGAATCATCGGATAGCGTCAACATTCAGGATTACAACCCAAAGGATTGGGTCGCTTCTTTCCGGCAGGCGTTCAAAGAAGGACAAACGGTAGTCGTACCCAAAGAACTGGAATGTAAGGATCTCAATACCGCTGTCGTTATTCCGCCAGGCAAAACGCTACACCTGCAAGGGCGAATAAGCGGCAATGGCCGAGGGCGCTTTATTCTGCAGGATGGATGTAAGGTGATGGGTGAGCAGGGCGGGAGCCTAAGGAATGTTACCCTCGATGTGCGCGGTTCGGACTGCGTGATAAAAGGGATTGCCATGAGTGGTTTCGGCCCGGTGACGCAAATCTATATCGGCGGCAAAACACCGAGGCTGATGCGTAATCTGGTTATCGATGATATTACCGTCACACGCGCTAACTATGGGATCCTACGTCAGGGCTTCCATAACCGGATGGACGGCGTAAAGATTACAAACTGCCGTTTTAGCGATCTACAGGGAGATGCCATTGAGTGGAATGTGGCGATCAACGACAGCAACATCCTCATTTCTGACCATGTCATTGAACGTATTAACTGTACCAATGGCAACGTGAACTGGGGCATCGGCATCGGACTGGCGGGCAGTACCTATGACAATTCCTATCCCGATGAACTGGCGGTAAAAAACTTTGTCGTGGCGAATATCACCGGTACCGACTGTCGACAGCTAGTCCATGTAGAGAACGGCAAACATTTTATCATTCGTAATATCACTGCACGAAATATTACCCCAGATTTTAGTAAGAAAGCGGGCATCGATAATGCGACGGTCGCTATTTATGGATGCGATAATTTCGTGATTGATAATATCAATATGGAAAATAGCGCAGGTATGCTCATTGGCTACGGTGTTATTAAAGGACGATATTTATCCATTCCGCAGAACTTTAAGTTAAATAATATCCATCTGGATAACACAAAACTTGAATATAAATTACGCGGCATTCAGATCTCATCAGGTAATGCAACGTCGTTCGTGGCCATCACCAACGTTGAGATGAAGCGAGCCACGCTTGAGTTGCACAACCAACCGCAGCACCTTTTTTTACGTAACATCAGAGTGATGCAGCAATCCGCAACAGGACCCGCGCTCAAGATGCACTTCGATCTACGCCAGGATGTGCGCGGCAAGTTTATGGCTAAGCAGGATACCTTGTTATCACTGGCGAATATCCATGCGGTAAACGAAAGCGGGCAAAATTCAGTTGACATCGATCGGGTAAACCATCAGGTGGTGAATGTCGAAGCGGTGAATTTTCGACTGCCGGGGCAGGGGAGGTAACTTTGCGACCATTCCTGGCAAAAGTTGTACCCGCCTGGGATTAAGATTACTGCATTCCGCAGTTAAGCGGCGTAACATACGCGGCATCGGAGTAATGTAATTCATACTGGCTAAAACAAGCTAAAAAGCTATAATTCAACAACAATTGAATAGGTGAATGACTTAATGATTAATTTGAAAGCAGTTATTCCGGTAGCGGGTCTGGGGATGCACATGTTGCCTGCCACGAAGGCAATCCCTAAAGAGATGCTGCCGATCGTAGACAAGCCGATGATTCAATACATTGTCGACGAAATTGTAGCTGCCGGTATCAAAGAAATCGTTCTGGTGACTCATGCGTCTAAGAATGCAGTTGAGAACCACTTCGACACCTCTTACGAACTCGAATCACTCCTTGAGCAGCGTGTTAAGCGCCAGTTATTAGCCGAGGTTCAGTCTATCTGTCCTCCGGGCGTGACTATCATGAACGTTCGTCAGGCTCAGTTGCTGGGTCTGGGGCATTCCATTCTTTGTGCTCGCCCTATCATTGGCGATAACCCGTTTGTCGTGGTATTACCTGACGTCGTTCTGGATACCGCAAGTGCGGATCCGTTGCGCTACAACCTCGCTGCCATGGTGGCACGTTTCAATGAAACCGGGCGCAGTCAGGTGCTGGCTAAACGTATGGAAGGTGATCTGTCTGAATACTCTGTTATTCAAACCAAAGAGGCTTTGGACAACGAAGGTAAAGTCAGCCGTATCGTTGAGTTCATTGAAAAACCCGACCAACCGCAAACGCTGGATTCCGATCTGATGGCCGTAGGGCGCTACGTGCTTTCGGCTGATATTTGGGCAGAACTGGAAAAAACTGAACCAGGTGCCTGGGGACGTATTCAGTTAACTGATGCTATTGCAGAATTGGCTAAAAAACAGTCTGTTGATGCTATACTGATGACAGGCGACAGCTACGACTGCGGCAAGAAGATGGGTTACATGCAGGCATTCGTTAAGTATGGACTGCGTAATCTGAAGGAAGGTCCGAAGTTCCGTAAGAGCATCGAGAAGCTACTGAGCGAATAGAAGTTCACGTCTTTGTGATGGTAAGCCAGAAAAAATAGCGGCAGCTAACATCCCAGCGTCTGTGCTTTAGGCAATGGAATGTTACTGTCGTTTTTTATATTAAAAATGAAGGATTACAATAAGTTAACCTACCAAGTTTAATCTGTTTTTTGTTGGATTTTTTCTTGTTTCTGGTCGCATTTGGTAAGACAATTAGCGTTTGAATTTTAGATAGCTTCGCGCTAACTGGTGAGGCTAGTTACGTCATTATCATTAAGTAGTGCTCTGGTTGCTGCAAAGCCAGGGGCGGTAGCGTGCATAATGCCCAGAAACGTGCATTATGTGCCAGCATATTAATAGTATTCGTATAAACGATATTCGGAATTAAACGTGAAAATACTAGTTACTGGTGGAGCGGGTTTCATTGGATCTGCAGTAGTTCGTCATATTATTAAAAATACTCAGGATACCGTTGTTAATGTCGATAAACTTACCTACGCCGGTAACCTGGAGTCCCTTGCCGAAGTCAGCGAAAATAATCGCTACTATTTTGAACACGCGGATATCTGTGATAAAGCGGCAATGGAGCGTATTTTTGCCACTCATCAACCGGATGCGGTGATGCACCTGGCAGCTGAAAGTCACGTTGACCGCTCCATCACAGGGCCAGCAGCATTTATCGAAACGAATATCGTCGGTACTTATGTACTGCTGGAAGCTGCTCGTGGCTACTGGAACGAGCTGGATGCAGGTAAAAAACAGGCATTTCGTTTCCATCATATCTCCACAGATGAAGTATACGGCGACCTAACACATCCAGATGAAGTGACTGCCGGTAATGTGTTACCTCTGTTCACTGAAAAGACAGCTTATGCGCCGAGTAGCCCATACTCTGCTTCAAAGGCATCCAGCGATCACCTGGTTCGCGCATGGCTGCGCACCTATGGTTTTCCAACGATTGTCACCAACTGTTCCAATAACTATGGGCCGTATCACTTCCCTGAAAAACTAATCCCGCTGGTGATTCTGAATGCGCTGGAAGGCAAAGCATTGCCAATTTATGGCAAAGGCGACCAGATTCGCGACTGGCTTTATGTCGAAGATCACGCCCGAGCGTTGTATACAGTTGTGACTCAGGGAGTTGTAGGTGAAACCTACAATATCGGTGGTCATAACGAGAAGAAAAACCTGGACGTGGTACATACTATTTGTGATCTGCTTGATGAAATCGTGCCGAAAGAGGGTTCTTATCGCGATCAAATTACTTACGTGACTGACCGGCCTGGACACGATCGCCGCTATGCGATTGATGCAGCGAAAATCAGCGATGAACTGGGCTGGAAGCCGCTGGAAACTTTCGAGAGCGGGATCCGTAAGACTGTTGAATGGTATCTGTCGAATACGCAATGGGTTGAAAATGTGAAAAGCGGCGCCTACAAGACGTGGATCGAACAGAATTACGGAGAACGCCAGTAATGAATATTCTGCTGTTTGGTAAAACGGGCCAGGTGGGTTGGGAATTGCAACGTGCACTAGCCCCGCTGGGGAACCTGATTGCGTTAGATGTACATTCAACTGATTATTGTGGTGACTTTAGTAATCCGCAGGGAGTGGCAGACACCGTGCGTCGTATCCGGCCTGACGTTGTCGTCAATGCAGCTGCCCATACAGCAGTAGATAAGGCTGAGTCCGAAGTTGAATTTGCCCGGTTGCTTAATACGACCAGTGTGGAGGAAATTGCCAGAGCTGCCGCAGAAATCGGGGCGTGGGTGGTGCATTACTCCACGGACTATGTTTTTCCTGGCACCGGCGAAACACCATGGCGCGAAACGGATGCTACAGCGCCGCTGAATGTTTACGGTGAAACCAAACTGGCGGGAGAAAAGGCGCTTCAGACGCACTGCGCCAACCATTTGATTTTCAGAACCAGCTGGGTGTATGCAGGTAAGGGTAATAATTTTGCGAAAACGATGCTGAAACTGGCAAAAGAGCGTGCAGAGCTTTCGGTGATTAACGACCAGTTCGGTGCGCCAACCGGGGCTGAACTTCTTGCGGACTGTACGGCGCATGCTATCCGTGTTGCGATGAACAAACCCGACGTAGCTGGACTCTACCACCTGGTTGCGGGTGGAACCACGACCTGGCATGACTATGCTGCACTGGTGTTCGACGAAGCCCGTAAAGCAGGAATTAAACTGGCATTAACCCATTTAAATGCGGTGCCGACCAGTGCGTATCCTACACTCGCACGCCGCCCAACAAATTCTCGCCTGAACTCCGACAAATTCCAGAATAACTTTGATCTGGTATTACCGCAGTGGGACGTTGGTGTAAAACGTATGCTGAATGAGTTGTTCACGACAACGGCGATTTGAACTTTTTTAATGCCCGTGAGCGGGCATTTTGTACACAAAGAGATGATGAAATGAAAACGCGTAAAGGGATTATTTTAGCTGGCGGCTCAGGAACTCGTCTTTATCCAGTCACTATGGCTGTAAGCAAGCAACTGCTGCCGATCTATGATAAGCCTATGATCTATTATCCGCTTTCCACGCTGATGCTGGCAGGGATTCGTGACATCTTGATTATTAGTACCCCACAGGATACCCCGCGATTTGAACAGTTATTGGGCGACGGTAGCCAGTGGGGACTAAATATACAGTATAAAGTACAACCGACGCCGGATGGCCTAGCCCAGGCATTTATTATTGGTGAAGAGTTTATTGGTGACGATAACTGTGCCTTGGTACTAGGTGATAACATTTTCTACGGACATGATCTTCCTAAGCAGCTAGAGGCCGCCTTGAATAAAGAGTGTGGCGCGACTGTTTTTGCTTATCATGTCAACGATCCCGAGCGTTATGGAGTCGTGGAATTTGATCGCGATGGTACAGCTATATCACTTGAAGAGAAGCCCTTGGAACCCAAAAGTAACTACGCGGTGACAGGTCTCTACTTTTATGACAACCGGGTAGTGGATATGGCTAAGTGTCTAGAGCCGTCTTCCCGAGGCGAATTGGAAATTACCGATATCAACCGGCTCTACCTAGAGCAGGGTGATCTATCTGTAGCTATTATGGGCCGTGGATACGCTTGGTTGGATACAGGAACACATCAAAGTCTGATCGAAGCTAGCAATTTTATCCAGACCATAGAAGAACGCCAGGGGCTGAAAGTCTCCTGTCCGGAAGAGATCGCCTTTCGTAAAGGCTTTATTGATGCAGGGCAGGTCAAAAAACTGGCGGCCCCTCTCGCTAAAAATATTTATGGTCAGTACCTGCTGAAAATGATTAAAGGTTACTAAGTAATGAATGTGATTAAAACCGCTATTCCTGACGTATTGATTTTTGAACCGAAGGTATTTAGCGACAATCGTGGCTTCTTTTTCGAAAGTTATAATCAACGTATTTTTGAGGATGCCATCGGACGAAAAGTTGAATTTGTCCAAGATAACCACTCTAAATCTAGTAAAGGTGTATTGCGTGGGCTACACTTTCAGTTAGCCCCATATGCTCAGGGTAAACTTGTTCGCTGCATCGAAGGCGAAGTCTATGACATTGCAGTCGATATTCGTAAATCATCTACCACGTTTGGTCAGTGGATTGGGGCCACTCTTTCTGCTGATAACAAGCGGCAGCTGTGGATCCCTGAAGGATTTGCCCACGGTTTTTTGGTGCTGAGTGAGACAGCTGAGTTTGTGTATAAAACCACTAACTACTATAAATCGCAGTCGGAACGGGCCATCAGATATGACGATCCGAACCTCAACATCCAGTGGCCGATTAATGTCGATTTGAAACTCTCACCTAAGGATGAGGGAGCTTCTCTGCTGAATACTATTCCGGTGAATGAGCTATTTGAATGAGTATAATAAAAAATAGCATCTGGAATGTTGCTGGCTATATTGTACCTGCGATTATCACTATTCCTGCTTTGGGACTATTGGGGCGGGTATTAGGTGCGGAAATGTTCGGTATATTTACTCTTGCACTCGCAATAGTAGGCTATGCCAGTATTTTTGATGTGGGGTTAACCCGTGCTGTCATCCGAGAAATATCTATTTTTCGTGATGAGTTGGAAGAAAAAAAGAAAATAATATCTACGGCATCATTGTTGGTTATAATAATGGGTGTCATCGCAACACTGGTACTATATTTTTTTAGCGATACGGTTACTGATCTACTCAAGATTAGTTCTGCTCTACATCAGCATGTTGTGAATTCTTTAAAAATTTTAGCACTTTCAATTCCAATCTTTCTTGTGACACAGATATGGTTAGCCATTCTTGAAGGAGAAGAAAGATTCGGTATTCTTAATATTTATAAATCCATCACTGGCTCACTGCTTTCTTTATTACCTGTGGTTTTTATTTACATTCGCCCAACTCTAGAATTCGCTATTATCGGATTGGTTATATCAAGGTTATTTTGTTTGGTTTTTGCTTTCTTTCTGTGTAAGAATATTATAATTCAATCGAAACTTTTTTTTAGCGGCTCAACGCTGAAACGTTTATTGATGTTTGGAGGTTGGATCACAGTCAGTAATATCATTAGTCCACTGATGGCTTATTTTGACAGGTTTATCGTTTCTAACCAGCTAGGTGCTGCAGTTGTTGCATTTTATACAGCACCATCTGAAGCTGTAGCAAGATTAGGTATTATCCCCGGAGCATTTGCCCGAGCCATATTCCCTCGGTTAAGTTCGTCAACCAACGCAATTGAAAGAAGACGTAGTAAAAAAATAGTAACCTTGTTGTTGCTGTTAATAACTTTACCGTTGCTATTAATTGGACTAGTGGCAGGGAATTGGATGATGACTCTTTGGATGGGACCCGCGTTTGCAGGATTATCAGCAATGGTACTGTCTATTTTGCTAGTTGGATTTGTATTGAACTCGTTGGCTCAGGTGCCTTTTGCAAGCATTCAATCGCGTGGATTTGCAAGGATTACGGCCTATATCCATCTTTTTGAATTAGTACCATATTTGGCAATGTTATTTTATTTGATAAAAAACCACGGCATTATTGGTGCAGCCATTGCTTGGACAATAAGAATGGGTGTGGATTATTTATTATTGTCTCTAATTGACCGAAAGCTTGATAGATAACTATAGCTTAATAAGATAAAAATGGTCATCATCAAATAGAAGGGCTAGTTAGCCATGATATATATCTGTTATGGAAGTCTTTTCTAAAGTTAGATGCGTTTCTAATTATATTAAAATTAATTTGTTCTGGCCTTTATTTCGCATTGTATCGCATGGTTTCTGGTAAGCGTAATTGAATGAATCACTTCTAATGATGTTATTAATTTCCATCCATCAAAGCTTATACATTTTTGATATGGTACGCTACTATATGTTTTATTTTAACCATTGATGAACCGTCTCATTCAACGCTAATTTACAGTACTATTGTTCAAATAAATGAAGTCGTTGTAGAAAATTTTCGAAGCTGTACAGAGGAATAAACTTTTAGATTTTTGTATGCAGTTACAGATAAAATGGGGCTGTCTGTAGTTGAAGCAATGCTGACAGTTCTCAATTATATTGATGTTTCGGTTCCAATTAACGTTATACAATGCTATATAACTGTTTACCAAGACTTTTCTTTATATAGTGTAGATTTAGGTGCTATGTTATACGGAGTTTTTTTGCATTTATTTGTGCTTTGGCAAAGTAAAGTTAACTCGTTTTTATATTGTACTTGCTGTAAGTATCCTCTTTTTTTGCAAATAATCCAATAGCTAGTCTTTCTGATAATATCAAACTATTTTTTATGTTTTTATTATGGTGATTCACGGTAATATGCAAAATAAAACAGTAACTATATTGATGGCGACATATAACGGAGGCGAGCATCTAAGAAATCAATTGCTCTCTCTTCAACAACAAAAATTTAAGTCATGGAAATTATTCATTCAGGATGATGGTTCCAATGATAACACTATTGATATTATTACAGAATTTGAGTGTTTGGATGCCAGGATTCATTTTGTCAATAACAATATATCTCGTCAGGGGCCGGGGAAAAATTTTATTTCATTAGCTAAGTATTCTGATTCTGAATATACCATTTTTTGCGATCAAGATGATATTTGGTTTGAAAATAAAATTAGTGATATGGTTGAATATGCCGAAAGTGTGAATTTGGCAGATAACAATAATCCCTCTATTGTGTATGCTGACGGGTATGCTTTTTCTGATGAAACCGGGGACATTGACTTTAGTGGCATATCTCATAACCATGCAAATGATCTAAGTGGATTCCTTTTTTTTAATGGCGGGTATCAAGGGTGTTCTATTATGTTTAACCAAGCAATGGTTAAATTTTTATCAGAATATAAGGGTGCGATCTACCTTCATGATGATATTGCCAGTTTGGCTGCTCATGCGCTTGGTGAAGTCTATTTTTTACCCAAAAAGCTTATGCTTTACCGCCAGCACGCGAAGGCTGTGACTGGGATGAAAAGTTTTAATGGAAAACTAATTGAAAAATTAATTGGGAAAATTAATTCTGAAGTAAACTATCTGCTTTCTAAAAAACATTTTATTGTTAAAGAGTCTTTTTTTGAAACTTATGGGAATAGGTTAGACGCAAAAAGAGCAAAAACATTTCGCTGTTTTATTAAATTTGGTCATGCCAATAATAAGTCAACACAGTTGAAATATTTAATTCGAGGGAGGTTTTCATTGAATAATAGCTTTTTAATGCTTTTGATAAAGTTTTTTTTGCGAAGGAAGTTTGACGCATGATTTCAATTATGACACCGACCTACAACCGACAACATACCTTAAAAAGATTATATGATTCTTTATGTTCGCAAGATTGCTTGAATTTTGAATGGGTAATTGTGGATGATGGAAGTGTTGACGAGTCTAGAATTTTAATTGATACATTTATTTCCGAGAACAAGATACGAATTAATTATTTGTATCAACAAAACAAAGGTAAGCCTGGTGCTATTAATACGGGGTTGCCACTGTGCCAATTTGATTATATATTTATTGTGGATAGTGATGACGCATTAACTAATGATGCGGTAAGTTCATTAATAGCTGAGATAGTAGAAGCAGAAAAGACACAAATCTCTTTCTCTGGTGTCGGGTTTAGAAGAGCAACATTTGAAGGTTCTATTTGGGGTGTTCCTCCTAACTTTAAAGAACCAATAATTTATTTGAGTGCAACTGAAGCAAGTGGTGTTTTTCAAGCTGATTTAGCCTACTGTTTCAAAAAATGGAGTATGTTACAACATCCATTTCCTTTCTATAAAAATGAGAGGTTTATTCCTGAGTTATATATTTGGAATAAGATAACGGATGAAGGTAAGATTAGATTCAACGCGAACAAGGTCATTTATTTAGCCGAGTTTCTTGATGATGGTCTTACTAAAAACTTCAAGAAACAATTGAAAAAATATCCATATAGCTTTCGTGTTTTTTATGCAGATCAATTTTTTCGCGAAACAAAAATTATAAAAAAAATAAAGATGATGATTCGTTTTTTTCAGTGCTTCATATATGAGAAGATGAAATGAAAATAGTTATGATCATTACTGGGCTAGGAATGGGCGGCGCTGAGATGCAAGTATGTAGCCTTGCTAATGCTTTGGCTGATTTGAATCATGACATTACCATCATTTCACTTGTTAATATTCAAGAGGTTTTTCCTAATGAAAAGGTAAAGGTTATTACTCTTAGTATGGATAAAACAATTCTTGGATTTATCAAAGCATATATTAAGACTCGGAAACTCATAAAAAAAATAAAGCCTGATGTTGTTCATAGCCATATGGTTCATGCTAATATCTTTGCAAGATTATTACGTTTAACATTGTCTATTCCGCGCTTAGTTTGTACTGCACACAATACTAACGAGGGTGGAAAAGTTCGCATGTTAGCTTATCGACTCACCGATCGCCTTGCTGATATTTCAACCAACGTAAGCCAGGAAGCCGTTGAAGCTTTCATACAATCCAAAGCCGCAAAGCGGGAAAGCATGATTTTAGTCTATAATGGTATCGATACTAATCGGTTTACCTTTTCTTCTGATTCACGTATGCGGCTACGTAATCAACTACGGATATCTGAGGACACGCAGTTGTTAATAGCAATTGGCAGATTAACAACTGCAAAAAATTATCCTAATCTACTCCATGCTTTCGCCAAAATAGATCCTGCTTATAAAACAAAATTGGCGATAATTGGAGCGGGGCCGCTTAAAAATGAATTGATATCGCTTTCTCAGCAGTTAGGAATATCAGATCGAGTTCATTGGTTGGGAATACAAAAAAATGTAGAAGGATGGTTATCCGCTAGCGATATTTTTGTTCTTTCTTCAGCGTGGGAGGGATTCGGTTTAGTTGTCGCTGAAGCTATGGCCTGTGGCAGGGTAGTCATTGCAACCGATGCCGGAGGTGTTAGTGAAGTCATGGGGTCTACACAATTCCTTGTACCTATTAATAATCCATCTCGATTGCTGGATGAGATTAATACTGCGTTAGGCTTGTCTCATGAAGAACGAAACAATATAGGCGTAAATAATCGTAAACGAATATTGAGACTTTTCTCTCTCCAAAACATTACACAGCATTGGATATCAATATACAAAGATGAGTTCTAATGTAGAATCTATGGTTTAATTACCAGTTCATATACTATCAAATGTCGAGCGTATTGTTATTTATGCAACAACGAATTAAAATATTGCATGTACAATTACTTCCCTTGTTAAGTGGTGTACAGCGAGTCAGCCTTAATGAAATAATGCACCTGAAGAGGGATTTTGATTACTCGCTTGTGTGCGCAAACGAAGGCCCATTGACAGATGCGTTAAACGAAATTAATGTTCCTTGCTATACTATTCCAGAATTTTGTCGTGAGATTTCTATTGTCAGGGATCTGAAGGCGCTGTTAGCATTATTTAAATTGATACGCAAAGAGAATTTTGATGTAATTCATACTCACTCATCAAAAACTGGTGTGCTTGGACGTATTGCAGCTAAATTTGCGGGTGTTCGGAAAGTTATCCATACAGTGCATGGATATGCTTTTCCTGCTGCAACGTCTAAAAAAACATATTTTCTATATCTTTTTTTAGAGTGGTTTGCGAAGTTTTTTACTGATGAACTGATCGTCCTTAATGAAGGCGATAAAAATATTGCTATCAACAGGTTGGGATATTCAGCGGAAAAAGTACATATAATACCTAATGGAGTTGACACTGATAAGTTTGTTCCAAATATGACTGCTAAGTCGTCAAAAAAGATCAAACTCATTATGGTTGGCAGACTGTGGCCGCAGAAGGATCCTAAAACACTCTTTCGTGCGATAAAAAAGTTACTTGATGAAAATGTTTGTGTCAGCGTCACCTACGTTGGTGATGGTGAACTTATGCATGAACTGAAAAATCTTGCTAGTAATTATTCCGAGAATATAAACTTCCTTGGCTGGAAGGATAATATCGCTGAACTGTTACCACAGCATAATATATTTGTTTTACCTTCACTTTGGGAGGGGATGCCGCTAGCCATACTCGAAGCCATGAGTTGTGGGCTACCATGTTTGGTAACAAATATACCAGGAAATAATGACCTTGTTAAAAATGGATATAACGGATTTTTATTTGAGGTTGCTGATGATGAGAAATTGGCTTTTTTAATAAAACAGTATTATCAATATCCTGATATGTTGTCGCAGCATGCAGAAAATGCCAGAATCTACGTACAGAACCACTTTACTCTCAATGCGCGTAACGATTCTGTAAGTAAGGTCTATAAAAGTTAATTTTCTTATTGTATTTTTTTTAAAATCCAATGTATTTACCGATGTTTCTTACAATGTGTT
The DNA here is from genome assembly GCF_030332945.1 of Citrobacter sp. Cpo037. Taxonomy (NCBI): domain Bacteria; kingdom Pseudomonadati; phylum Pseudomonadota; class Gammaproteobacteria; order Enterobacterales; family Enterobacteriaceae; genus Citrobacter; species Citrobacter sp. Cpo037. The sequence goes on along the minus strand of NZ_JAOWGW010000072.1, from coordinate 81,878 downwards.
ATCTGACCATTAGTTATCGAAAATGACAGGAGTATGTAATGTCCAAGCAACAGATCGGCGTCGTCGGTATGGCAGTGATGGGGCGCAACCTGGCGCTCAACATCGAAAGCCGCGGTTATACCGTCTCCATCTTCAACCGCTCCCGCGAGAAAACTGAAGAAGTTGTTGCCGAGAACCCGGGTAAGAAACTGGTTCCTTATTACACGGTGAAAGAGTTCGTCGAGTCTCTTGAAACCCCACGTCGTATCCTGTTAATGGTAAAAGCAGGGGCGGGAACTGATGCTGCTATCGATTCCCTGAAGCCGTACCTTGATAAAGGCGACATCATCATTGATGGTGGTAACACCTTCTTCCAGGACACTATCCGTCGTAACCGTGAACTGTCCGCGGAAGGTTTTAACTTCATCGGTACCGGAGTATCCGGCGGTGAAGAGGGCGCTCTGAAAGGACCATCTATCATGCCTGGTGGCCAGAAAGAAGCGTATGAGCTGGTTGCGCCTATCCTGACCAAGATTGCCGCTGTTGCCGAAGATGGTGAACCGTGCGTAACCTACATCGGTGCTGATGGTGCAGGTCACTATGTGAAGATGGTGCATAACGGTATTGAATACGGCGACATGCAGCTGATTGCTGAAGCTTATTCCCTGCTGAAAGGCGGCCTGAACCTGTCTAACGAAGAGCTGGCTACCACCTTCACCGAGTGGAATGAAGGCGAGCTGAGCAGTTACCTGATCGACATCACTAAAGACATCTTCACCAAAAAAGATGAAGACGGTAAATACTTGGTTGATGTGATCCTTGACGAAGCGGCGAACAAAGGCACCGGTAAATGGACCAGCCAGAGCTCTCTGGATCTGGGCGAACCGCTGTCGCTGATCACTGAGTCTGTATTCGCGCGCTACATCTCTTCTTTGAAAGACCAGCGCGTTGCGGCATCTAAAGTGCTGTCCGGCCCGCAGGCTAAACTGGCTGGCGATAAAGCCGAGTTCATTGAGAAAGTCCGTCGCGCGCTGTACCTGGGCAAGATCGTCTCCTACGCACAGGGCTTCTCTCAGCTGCGTGCGGCGTCTGACGAGTACAACTGGGATCTGAACTACGGCGAAATCGCGAAGATTTTCCGCGCGGGCTGCATCATTCGTGCGCAGTTCCTGCAGAAAATTACTGACGCGTATGCTGAAAACAAAGGCATCGCGAACCTGCTGCTGGCTCCGTACTTTAAAAATATCGCTGATGAATATCAGCAAGCGCTGCGTGATGTAGTGGCTTATGCTGTGCAGAACGGTATTCCGGTACCGACCTTCTCAGCAGCGGTAGCCTACTACGACAGCTACCGTTCTGCGGTACTGCCGGCTAACCTGATCCAGGCCCAGCGTGACTACTTTGGTGCACATACGTATAAACGCACAGATAAAGAAGGTGTATTCCACACCGAATGGATGGAGTAAGTCTTCTGACGTACACTAGCCCGGTTTTTTGACCGGGCTTTTTTTATCTCAAATTCTATTGATTTAAGTTGATTGCTTAATCTTTTCTTAATATTCCTGGCGTAATCTGATAAAGAAAATCTTAATTGTTTTAAGCTTCGTTGACATGATATTCAAAAAAAAGTTAAAACATTATCCTCTTATCAAGATGTACGGCATCATGATTAAATATTAAGATAATACTGAGAGCATGAAATGAAAATCACCATTTCTGGTACTGGGTATGTTGGTCTGTCAAATAGTCTTCTTATCGCCCAACATCATAAGGTCATTGCTCTGGACATTGTTCCCTCACGTGTCGAGATGCTAAATAATAGGATGTCTCCGATAGTTGATCAAGAAATTGAACAGTATCTGCAATCAAAAGATATAAAATTCGAAGCTACACTAGATAAATACTACGCTTATCAGAGTGCAGAGTTTGTTATTATTGCAACCCCAACAGACTACGATCCTAAAACTAATTACTTTGATACTAGCAGTGTCGAGTCAGTCATAAGGGATGTTATTGAAATAAATCCAGATGCCATAATGATAATAAAATCGACAGTTCCTGTCGGTTTTACTCAATCAATGCGTCAAAAATATAGAACAGATAATATCATCTTCTCCCCTGAATTCCTGCGTGAGGGTAAAGCTCTATACGACAACCTGCACCCGTCCCGTATTGTTATTGGTGAACGTTCTGAACGTGCCGAGCGCTTTGCCGGGTTGCTGCTGGAAGGGGCGGTGAAGAAAGATATCCCGACCTTATTTACTGACTCGACTGAAGCCGAAGCCATCAAGTTGTTTGCTAACACCTATCTGGCGTTACGTGTGGCCTACTTTAACGAGCTGGATAGCTATGCCGAAAGCCTTGGTCTGAACTCACGGCAGATTATTGAAGGAGTGTGCCTGGATCCGCGTATCGGTAATCACTACAACAATCCGTCATTCGGCTATGGCGGCTACTGTCTACCGAAAGATACTAAGCAGCTGTTGGCGAATTATGCATCTGTGCCGAATAACATTATTGGCGCAATCGTTGATGCTAACCGTACGCGTAAGGACTTTATTGCAGACTCTATTCTTGCCCGTCAACCTAAAGTAGTTGGCGTATACCGTTTAATTATGAAAAGCGGTTCCGATAATTTCCGTGCATCATCCATTCAGGGCATCATGAAGCGCATTAAGGCAAAGGGCGTGCCCGTGATTATTTACGAACCCGTCGTAGAAGAGGACGAATTTTTCCACTCTCGGGTAGTGCGTGATCTTAATACGTTCAAAAACGAAGCAGACATTATTATTTCTAACCGCATGGTGTCAGAATTAGCTGATGTTGCAGAAAAAGTATATACCCGCGATTTGTTTGGTAGTGATTAATCTCGTCTCCATAAAAAAGGCCTTAATATAAGGCCTTTTTTATTTTAATCAGGCCAGTAATCAAACTTTGTAGAAATCACGGTACCAGTCAACAAAGTTCTTCACCCTATCTTTTATCGTGGTTTCAGGTTTAAAACCAATTACCTCATACAGTGCTTTAGTGTCCGCGCTGGTTTCCAGCACATCACCTGGCAGTAGCGGTAGCATATTTTTCTTCGCTTCAATACTCAGTGCATCTTCCAAAGCCTGGATATAGTCCATTAGCTCAACCGGTTAACTATTGCCGATATTGTCGACGTGATAGGGCGCATGCTGGCCGCGGGCTTGCGCGTCTCTACGTCCATTGCGTGTCTGCATCAGTCCACTTTATAAACGTATCGTATTCCAGTAGTGTTTGAAAAACCAATCAAAATCCCTGAAACAATTTGATTTTTTTATCATTAATCCTATGGCATTGCCTCAATTTATAGCTAAACTAATCCCAGTTTAAGTCTTTCCTTATCTAGGGTTTCTATGTCTGTAAGTGATAACAACATGTCCGGGCGCAGTCACGATCCGGAACAGATTGATCTGATTGATTTACTGGTACAGTTATGGCGTGGGAAAGTAACAATCGTTATCGCGATTGTTATTGCCATAGTGCTTGCTGTGGGCTATCTGGCAGTTGCTAAGGAGAAATGGACCTCAACAGCCATTATTACTCAACCGGATGTTGGTCAGATCGCCACATATAACAACGCCCTCAATGTGTTGTATGGTGTCAGCGCCCCCAAGGCTACTGAACTGCAGACAAACGTGGTTGGTCGTTTCAGTACTTCTCTCTCTGCATTGGCTGAAACGCTTGATAATCAGGAAGAACCACAGAAACTGTCAATTGAACAATCTGTTAAAGGCCAACCGCTGCCGTTGGCGGTTTCTTATGTGGGTAGCTCACCAGAAGACGCTCAGCGTCAGCTCGCCGAATACATTCAACAAACAGATGAAAAGGTTGCTAAAGAGCTGGAGCTTGACCTGGTTGATAATATCAAGTTGCAAACAACCACGTTGCAAGACTCTCTGAAAACTCAGGAAGTGGTCGCTCAGGAGCAAAAAGATCTGCGAATTAAGCAAATTCAGGAAGCGCTGCGTTATGCAGAGCAGGCCGGGGTGATTAAGCCGCAAATTCAGCAGACGCAGGATGTGACGCAGGACAGTATGTTCCTGTTGGGTAGTGATGCCCTGAAGTCCATGATTGAGCACGAATCTACACGCCCTTTGATATTGTCTGATAACTACTTCCAGACCAAGCAAAAGCTGTTGGATATCGAAAGCCTTAAGCTTGAAGGGGCTGAGTTACACGCCTACCGCTATGTGATGAAACCAACGTTACCGATTCGTCGTGACAGCCCGAAAAAAGCGATTACCCTCGTGCTGGCGGTTCTGCTCGGTGGGATGATTGGTGCAGGCGTGGTGCTGGGGCGAAATGCTCTGCGTGGTTACAAAGCCAAAGCTGAGTAAGTCTAAAGCTGACAACAAAAAACCGGGCAGTGCCCGGTTTTTTCATATCTGCAACTTACTGATGACGCTTACGTAAATTCTCAATCACTGTCGTCAGGTCGAGATCCTGGTCTTGCAGCAGCACCAGCAGGTGATACATGAGATCAGAAGCTTCATTTGTCAGCTCAAAACGGTCGTTCACCGTCGCGGCCAGCGCGGTTTCTACGCCTTCTTCACCCACTTTCTGTGCGATGCGTTTGGTGCCGCTGGCATACAGTTTCGCGGTGTAGGAGCTGGCTGGGTCAGCGGTTTTACGTTCGGCCAGCAGTTGCTCCAGCTGATACAGGAACAGCCACTGGTGGCTGGCGTCACCAAAGCAGCTTGAAGTGCCTTTATGGCAGGTCGGGCCAATCGGGTTAACCAGCACCAGCAGGGTGTCGTTGTCGCAGTCAGGCGCAATGCTCACCACATTCAGGAAGTGACCGGAGGTCTCTCCTTTGGTCCACAGGCGCTGCTTGGTCCGCGAGAAAAAGGTTACTTTGCCGCTTTCGAGCGTTTTATCCAGCGCCTCCGGGTTCATATAACCCAGCATCAATACTTCACCGGAAACCGCATGCTGCACGATGACTGGCATCAGTCCGTCGGTTTTTTCCCAGTCCAGCTCGCGGCATTGTTGCTTCGTTAACATATCCTGATCTCCACGCCCTGTGTTGCCAGGTACGCTTTTAATTCGCCAATATTGATAATTTGTTTGTGGAAGACGGAGGCGGCAAGCGCGCCGTCAACGTCGGCATCCCGGAAGGCTTCGAGAAAGTGTTCCATGGTGCCCGCGCCACCGGAGGCAATCAGCGGGACGTGGCAAACGTCACGTACTTTTTTCAGTTGTTCCAGGTCATAACCGTTACGTACGCCGTCCTGGTTCATCATGTTCAGGACGATTTCGCCCGCGCCGCGTTTTTGGACCTCCTGCACCCAGTCCAGTGTTTCCCACTGCGTGACGCGGGTACGGCTTTCATCTCCGGTATACTGATTTACATGATATTTACCGGTGTCGGCGTCATACCAAGTATCAATGCCCACCACGATGCACTGCACGCCGAAGCGGTCCGCCAGACGGGTGATAAGCTCCGGTTCGGCCAGCGCCGGGGAGTTGATGGAGATTTTGTCCGCCCCGAAGGAGAGAATGCGCGCCGCATCGTCGATGGATTTAATGCCGCCAGCTACGCAGAACGGAATATCGATCACTTCCGCCACGCGTGATACCCAGCTTTTATCCACTACGCGGCCATCGCTGGAAGCGGTGATATCATAGAACACCAGTTCATCTGCGCCTTCATCGGCATAGCGTTTTGCCAGCGGGACGATGTCACCAATAATCTCGTGATTGCGGAACTGGATGCCTTTTACCACCTGCCCGTCACGGACGTCCAGACAAGGAATTATGCGTTTTGCCAGCATTGAATGGCCTCCTCAACGGTGAACTTTCCTTCCAGCAGGGCGCGTCCGACGATCACGCCGCGAACTCCGGTCCCGCGCAGGGCCGCTACGTCCTCGATTCCGCCAATGCCGCCAGATGACTGAAATGCCACCTGCGGGTATTTGGCGCACACTTCTTCATACAGCGCGACGTTTGAGCCGGCCAGCGTGCCGTCGCGGGAGATATCGGTGCACAGCACGTGCTTCAGGCCGACGGATAAATAGGTCTCAACCAGTTCTTCCAGTGAAACCCCGGAATCTTCCTGCCAGCCACTGACCGCAACCTGTTTATTACCGTGCTCGTCAATACGAACGTCCAGCGCCAGTACCAGCGCGTCGGAACCAAAACGGGCAAACCAGCTCTTGACTATCTCGGGGGATTTTACCGCCGTCGAACCCACCACCACGCGCGCCACACCTGCGTCAAGAAGCGCCGCCACGTCTGCTTCTGTACGCACGCCGCCGCCAACCTGAACCGGAACGTTGACGCCAGCGACCAGCGTTTTGATCAGCGGGATCTGGCGCTGTGCCGGGTCTTTCGCGCCGGTTAAATCAACCAGGTGCAGCACTTCAGCACCCTGGGCTGCATAATCCTGCAAACGGGGGAGAGGATCGTTGCCGTAATCACGTTGCTTAGCGTAATCGCCCTGATGAAGACGCACCACCGTGCCGTCGATTAAATCTAATGCCGGAATAATCATTACATCTCCAGAAAGTTTTTCAGCAACTGTGCCCCAGCCGCGCCCGAACGTTCCGGGTGAAACTGTACGCCAAAGAAATTGTCCTTTTGTACTGCCGCGGTAAACGGTTCGCCGTAATTGCACTGGGCGATGGTCCACGGGTTTACCGGCATAGCGTAGCTGTGTACAAAGTAGAAATACGCACCATCTTCAATGCCCTGGAACAGACGGTTCCCCGCCTGCGGATAGACGCGATTCCAGCCCATATGCGGCAGCGGCAGACCGAAATCGGTCATCTTCGGGACGTCCTGCTCAATAATGCCCAGTAGGGAGACACCGTTACTCTCTTCGCTGCGACGGCCCAGCAGTTGCATACCTAAACAGATCCCCAGTACCGGTTGCGTACAGGCTTTAATCAGTTCAATCAGTTCGCGCTCGTGCAACTGGTCCATAGCCGCCTGCGCGGTGCCGACGCCCGGCAGAAACAGTTTATCGGCGCGCAGCACCACGTCCGGGTCACGGCTGACAACCGGGTCGTATCCATGACGTGCGATGGCAGATTTTACCGAGTGCAGGTTGGCGCAGCCGGTGTCCAGAATCACCACGTTCATCACAGCACTCCTTTTGAAGAGGGCAGCGTGTCGCCTTCTACACGAATCGCCTGACGCAGCGTACGGCCAAAGGCTTTAAACAGGCTTTCCACGCGGTGGTGGTCATTTTTGCCTTTGGTTTTCAGGTGCAGGGTGACGCCCATGGTGTAGGAGAGTGAACGGAAGAAGTGTTCGATCATCTCCGTGCTCAGATCGCCAACGCGCTGGTAGGTAAACTCCGCGCGGTACTCCAGGTGTGGGCGGCCGGAGATATCCAGCGCGCAACGTGCCAGGCACTCATCCATCGGCAGTACAAAACCAAAACGGTTGATACCGCGTTTATCGCCTAACGCCAGCTTTAAGGCTTCGCCCAGCGCCAGACCGGTATCTTCAACGGTGTGGTGATCGTCTATATACAGATCGCCCTTGACGGCAATCTCCATGCGAAAACCGCCGTGGGTGGCGATTTGATCCAGCATGTGGTCAAAGAAGCCAACGCCAGTATTGATTTTGCTGCGGCCTTCGCGGTCCAGCCAGACTTTGACGTCAATCTGCGTTTCTTTTGTATTACGCTCAACGTGTGCGTAGCGGTCACGTTTGGTCAACTGCTCGCCGATCATCGCCCAGTTTAGGGTGTCGCGATGGTAACGCAATCCGCTAATGCCCATGTTTTCAGCGAGCTGAATATCGGTCACCCGATCGCCAATGACGTAGCTGTTCGCCATATCCATGGCCTGTTCAACCAGATACTGTTCAACCAGCTTCACTTTTGGCTTACGGCAATCACACTCGTCCGCTGGCAGGTGCGGGCAGATCAATACTTCATCAAACGTCACGCCCTGAGAGGTGAAAATTTGCATCATCAGGTTATGCGGACCGTCAAAATCAGCCTGTGGGAAACTCTGGGTTCCGAGTCCATCCTGGTTGGTAATCATAACCAGCTTAAAACCTGCTTTTTGCAGTTTCAGTAAAACGGGAACAACTTCCGGCTCGAAGGCGAGTTTGTCAAAGCGATCGACCTGAAAGTCACTTGGCGGTTCGGAAATCAGGGTTCCATCACGGTCAATAAAAAGATACTTCTGGCTCATACTTGCTCCGCACGTAAGGCGTCAATGACGCGCTGGCTCTCTTCACGGGTTCCGACAGTAATTCGCAGGCAGCCGCTTAACGAAGGTTGTTTATTCTGATCTCGTAAGATAATGCCCTGATCCCACAAAGATTTAAATACGCTACTTGATGCGGTGAAGCGCGCCAGAACATAGTTGGTTTCAGAATCGAATACCTGCTCTACACAGCGAATTGTTTTCAGGTTATCTACCAGATACTGACGCTCTTCCAGGATCTGCTCTACGCGTTTACGCATGGCGGAAATCCCTTGCGGCGTCAGCGCCTGGGCGGCGATATCTGCCACCGGCGTAGAGAGCGGGTAAGGGGCAATCACTTTTAACAGCAGATTGATAACCTCTTCGTTCGCCAGCGTAAACCCGCAGCGTAAACCGGCGAGCGCAAACGCTTTGGACAACGTGCGTAATATCACCAGATGCGGATACTCAGACAGCCAGCCTGCCAGCGTGGCCTGCGGGCAAAACTCAATATAGGCTTCATCAGCGACCACAATAGATTTACCCTGCGTCATTTCGAGCAGTGAACGCAGATCCTGCGGGTTTATCAGCTGACCGGTTGGGTTGTTCGGGCTGCAAACGTAGACTACCTTCACGCCATCAAGCTTGTCCGCGATGCCTTGCAAATCCAGTTGCCAGTTCTCAAGGGTCGGAACGGTGCGGCACTCAACGCCAATCGTTTCGGCACTGACGCTGTACATGCCGTAAGTCGGCGGGCAGTAGAGAATGGCATCTTTACCGGGTTCACAAAACGCGCGCACCAGCAGTTCGATCCCTTCATCTGCGCCGCGGCTGACCAGCACCTGCTCCGGTTTGACGCCAGCATACTGCGCGTAATTCTCAATCACCGCTTTCGGCTGGCACTCCGGGTAGCGGTTCAGCGTCTGCTGACTGAGCTGGAACTCCACGGCAGTGGGGTATTCATTCGCGTTGAGCCAGACATCGCCGTTACCACCGAGACGACGGGCAGACTGATAGGGCGTTAATTCGCGAACATTCTTACGGGCTAAATCAGTGACGCTGAGAAAGTTGTCAGTGCTCATGCTTGCTCCTTCAGGGCGTTAACGCGCAGGGTGACGGCATTTTTGTGGGCAGTCAGTCGTTCAGCAGCGGCCAGTGTTTCAATGGTTGAGGCCAGGGCAGAGAAACCTTGTGGGGTTAATTCCTGTACGGTCATCCGTTTCTGGAAATCAGCCAGCCCAAGGCTTGAGCAGGTCGCGGTATAGCCGTAGGTCGGAAGAACGTGGTTGGTGCCAGAAGCATAGTCGCCTGCGGATTCTGGCGACCAGTCGCCGAGGAACACCGAACCGGCGCTGGTGATCTCATCAACCAGTTCACGCGCGTTGCGGGTCTGAATAATCAGGTGTTCCGGACCGTAGGCGTTAGATATTTCAACGCACTGCGCCAGATCTTTCGCCACGATTAAGCGGCTGGCGGAGAGTGCCTGACGTGCGGTCTCAGCGCGGGAAAGCTCAGCGAGCTGGCGTTCAACGGCTTTGGCAACGCCTTCGGCAAGCGTAGCGTCTGGCGTCAGTAGAATAACCTGCGAGTCGGGGCCGTGTTCTGCCTGAGAAAGCAGGTCAGAGGCAACAAAGTCCGGCGTCGCGCCGCTATCGGCGATAACCAGCACTTCGGACGGGCCAGCAGGCATGTCGATGGCCGCGCCGTCAAGACGCTGGCTAACCTGGCGTTTGGCTTCGGTCACATATGCATTGCCTGGCCCGAAGATTTTATCGACCTTAGGAATAGATTCGGTGCCCAGCGCCAGCGCGGCAATGGCCTGCGCGCCGCCCACATTAAACACCTCTTTTACGCCACACAGCTGCGCGGCGTAGAGGATTTCATCGGCAATCGGCGGCGGTGAGCACAGCACCACTTTTTTACAGCCAGCGATGCGCGCCGGGGTCGCCAGCATTAATACAGTAGAAAACAGCGGCGCCGAACCTCCAGGAATATACAGGCCCACGGAAGCGATAGGGCGGGTAACCTGCTGGCAACGCACGCCTGGCTGGGTTTCGATATCCACCGGCGGCAGGATCTGCGCGGTGTGGAAAGTATCAATATTTCTCACCGCCGCCTGCATCGCTTGTTTTAGCTCGTTGCTCAGGCGACTGCTGGCTTGCTGGATTTCTTCCTCGGTCACGCGCAGCGCGCCAACCTCGGTTTTATCGAACTTTGCGCTGTATTCACGCAGCGCCCGGTCGCCGTTATTTTTGACGTTCTCAAGGATCTCGGCCACCGTACGGCTGATGCTTTCAGAGGCGGAAATTGCCGGGCGCATCAGCAGTTCGCGCTGCTGCTCAGGGCTACAGCTATTCCAGTCAATCGGGGTATTGAAGCTCATGGTCGTTACTCCATCATCGGGTGTTGCCGGATGGCGGCGCTGCCTTATCCGGCCTACAAGACCCGTAATATCAATAATTGTGACAATTCTTGTAGGCCTGATAAGCGAAGCGCTATCAGGCAACAGATCACTCCATCATCTTCTCTATCGGCAACACCAGAATTGAGCTGGCACCGAGCGCTTTCAGTTTTTCCATTGTTTCCCAGAACAGGGTTTCGCTGCTGACCATGTGCATGGCAACGCGCTGCTGGTCGCCTGCCAGCGGCAGAATGGTAGGGCGCTCTGCGCCGGGCAGCAGGGCGATGACCTCGTCCAGACGCTCGCTCGGCGCGTGCATCATGATGTATTTGGATTCGCGGGCCTGAATAACCCCTTGGATACGGGTCAGCAGTTTGTCGATCAGTTGTTGCTTGGCTTCGGCCATTTCGCCGTCGCGCTGAATCAGACAGGCTTTAGAGCGGTAGATCACTTCTACTTCGCGCAGACCGTTGGCTTCAAGCGTTGCGCCGGTGGACACCAGATCGCAAATCGCATCAGCCAGACCCGCACGGGGAGCGACTTCTACTGAGCCGTTTAACAGACAAGATTTAAACGAAACTCCTTTCTGATCGAGATAACGTTTGAGCAGGTGTGGGTAAGAGGTCGCGATACGTTTACCGTTCAGCGCTGCCGGGCCATCCCAGGCTTCATCAACCGGGGTTGCCAGCGAAAGACGGCAGCCGCCGAAGTCCAGACGGCGCAGGGTAAAATAGCGAGGGTCTTCACCCTGGGCCCGGCGGTTGAGCAGTTCCTCTTCCAGAACGTTTTCCCCGATGATGCCGAGGTCAACGACGCCGTCCATCACCAGACCTGGGATATCGTCATCACGCACGCGCAGAATATCGATCGGCATGTTCTCCGCCATCGCAATCAGGCGCTGGGTGTGAAGATTAATTTTAATGCCGCAACGGGCCAGTAATTCGCGTGAATCATCGCTTAAGCGGCCTGATTTCTGCATAGCTATGCGTAAACGGGTGTTGTCTAACATTCTTTATTCCTCGTTATCCTGTCTGAATCAGTTTGGGTCACGCGCAAAAAAAGCCCCCGGAAGAAATCTTCCGGGGGCTTTCTCATACGCTCATGCACCGCTGGAAGATTTAAATGTCTCCCAGCACACATCGCCTGAAAGACTAGTCAGGATGATGGTGATGATGGTGTTTGAATTGAGCGCGTGTCATAAATTTTCTCGATGAATGTTTATTCATTTGATGTCTTTTAACCTAAACCACTTTAGCTACGGAAAGCAAGGGCTTTTTTTGATCATTAATTCATTTCATATTGATACTATGAATTGTCAGCCACCGTGGGCTGGCGTAGCCTTGCGTTATAGGCCAAAAGTCAGGAGAGAAGGCATGAAAAAGGTCGCAATTGTCGGGTTAGGTTGGTTAGGCATGCCGTTAGCCATGTCGCTGGCGGCGAGAGGCTGGCAGGTTACCGGCAGCAAAACCACATTGGATGGGGTGGAAGCGGCCCGCATGAGCGGTATCGAGAGTTACTCGCTGCGCCTGGAACCTGAACTGGTCTGTGAGGCTGACGATCTCGATGCACTGATGGACGCCGATGCGCTGGTCATTACGCTGCCTGCACGCCGTAGCGGTCCCGGGGAGGCATTTTACCTGCAGGCAATGCAGGAACTGGTGGACAGTGCGCTGGCGTACCGCATCCCTCGAATTATTTTTACCAGTTCGACGTCAGTTTATGGTGACGCTCAAGGCACAGTGAAAGAGGGAACGGCGCGTAATCCGGTCACGGCGAGCGGTCGTGTCCTGAAAGAACTTGAAGACTGGTTGCACAATTTGCCAGGTACGTCGGTGGATATTTTGCGTCTGGCCGGGTTGGTCGGTCCGGGAAGACATCCTGGTCGCTTCTTCGCTGGCAAGACGGCACCTGACGGACATCATGGCGTCAATCTGGTGCATCTGGACGATGTAGTATCTGCCATCACGTTACTGCTGCAAGCGCCTAAAGGGGGACACATCTATAATATATGTGCGCCTATGCATCCGGCGCGTAACGTGTTCTATCCGCAGATGGCCCGCCAGTTGGGGATGGAGCCGCCGGAATTTCGCGGCGGTACGGATAACGGTAAAGGTAAAGTCATTGATGGCAACCGTATTTGTAATGAGCTTGGGTTTGAGTACCAGTATCCCGACCCGCTGGTGATGCCAATGGAGTGACAATCCAGCAGAGTGCCGCTGTATACCGCCAGGGGGCGAGTATGAAACCACTGCTGGACGTTCTTATCATCCTCGATGCATTAGAAAAAGAGGGCAGTTTCGCGGCGGCGTCGGCAAAATTGTTTAAGACGCCGTCTGCACTTAGCTACACGGTCCATAAGCTGGAAAGCGATCTTAATATTCAGCTACTCGATCGCAGCGGACACCGGGCTAAGTTCACCCGCACCGGACAGATGCTGCTGGAAAAGGGGAGGGAGGTGCTGCACACCGTCCGTGAACTCGAAAAACAGGCGATTAAACTTCACGAAGGCTGGGAGAATGAACTGGTTATTGGCGTAGATGATACGTTTCCCTTTTCACTGCTGGCCCCACTCATCGAATCTTTCTATCAACACCACAGCGTGACGCGTCTGAAATTTATCAATGGCGTGCTGGGCGGCTCCTGGGATGCCCTCATTCAGGGCCGGGCGGATATTATCGTTGGCGCCATGCATGAACCCCCTGCAGCGAGCGAATTTGGTTTTGCACGGTTGGGAGTTTTGGAACAGGTGTTTGTGGTTGCGCCGCATCACCCGCTGGCGCAGGAACAGGAACCGTTAAATCGTCGTACCATTCGCCGTTTTCGCGCCATTGTGGTGGGCGACAATGCGCAGCATGCCAACGTCTCAGGTTCCCAGGTGCTTGACGATCAGGAAGCTATTACCGTTTTTGACTTCAAAACCAAGCTGGAATTGCAAATCAGCGGTCTGGGATGTGGTTATATTCCGCGCTACCTGGCGCAGCGATTTCTGGAGAGCGGCGCACTGATTGAGAAAAAAGTGGTCGCACAAATTGTCTTTGAACCCGTGTGGATAGGCTGGAATGAACAGACCGCCGGGTTGGCCAGTGCCTGGTGGCGGGATGAAATTTTAGCAAATAGTGCTATTGCAGGGGTGTATGTGAAAACGGCTGCTGATAAATCAATCAGTTAAGAAAAAATATTCTTTTGTGGCTACTTCAATCTCTTGTTATTTCTCCCCAATTTAGTGCAAAATATGCCGCTTGCAAAAAATGACATTAACCGACGTTTTAATACGCGTCGGTTATTTTTTTGCATCAAACCAATCATTCATAAAAGAGGCCGGGCTTCGTACCGGATAGATACTTACTTAAAAATCGACAGTTGTTGTCGCTGAGGATTAACAAAAAATGGGGCAATTTTTTGCTTACGCGACGGTTTTCGCCGTAATGGGGGATAACCATGTCGCATAACGCTACTCCAAACACCTCTCGCGTGGAATTACGTAAAACGCTTACGCTGGTTCCGGTTGTCATGATGGGCCTTGCCTATATGCAGCCGATGACGCTGTTCGATACATTCGGTATCGTATCAGGAATGACCGATGGTCACGTCCCGACAGCTTACGCCTTTGCACTGATCGCCATCCTCTTTACCGCACTGAGCTACGGTAAACTGGTGCGTCGCTATCCGTCTGCAGGCTCTGCCTACACTTACGCCCAGAAATCCATTAGCCCGACCGTTGGCTTTATGGTGGGTTGGTCATCACTGCTGGACTACCTGTTCGCTCCGATGATTAACATTCTGTTGGCAAAAATTTATTTTGAAGCCCTGGTGCCGTCGATACCGTCATGGATATTCGTGGTGGCGCTGGTGGCCTTTATGACAGCCTTTAACCTGCGCAGCCTTAAATCCGTTGCGAATTTCAACACCGTAATCGTGTTGTTGCAGGTGGTGCTGATTGCAGTGATCCTCGGCATGGTCGTTTATGGCGTGTTCGAAGGGGAAGGTGCCGGTACGCTGGCGAGCAGCCGTCCGTTCTGGTCAGGTGATGCACACGTGATCCCGATGATCACAGGCGCTACCATCCTGTGCTTCTCGTTCACCGGTTTTGACGGTATCAGCAACCTGTCAGAAGAAACCAAAGACGCTGAGCGCGTGATCCCGCGTGCGATTTTCCTGACTGCGCTGATTGGTGGCCTGATCTTTATCGTCTCCACCTATCTGTTGCAGCTGTACTTCCCGGATATCTCGCGCTTCAAGGATCCAGACGCTTCACAGCCAGAAATCATGCTGTACGTCGCTGGTAAGTTCTTCCAGGTTGGCGCGCTGATTTTCTCTACCATTACCGTACTGGCGTCCGGTATGGCGGCGCATGCAGGCGTAGCGCGTCTGATGTACGTGATGGGGCGTGACGGCGTGTTCCCGAAAAGTTTCTTCGGTTATGTACACCCGAAATGGCGTACTCCGTCTATGAACATCATTCTGGTTGGTGCGATTGCTCTGCTGGCAATCAACTTCGACCTGGTGATGGCGACGGCGCTGATTAACTTTGGTGCGCTGGTGGCGTTTACCTTCGTTAACCTGTCGGTGATCTCCCAGTTCTGGATCCGTGAGAAGCGTAACAAGACGCTGAAAGACCACTTCCAGTATCTGTTCCTGCCGATGTGCGGTGCGTTGACCGTTGGTGCGCTGTGGGTTAACCTGGAAGAGAGCTCAATGGTTCTGGGTCTGATTTGGGCCGGTATTGGTCTGATTTACCTGGCTTGTGTGACCAAAAGCTTCCGCAACCCGGTGCCGCAGTACGATGAAGATGTCGCGTAATAACGGCATTTAACTAAAAAAAAACGGAGACATATTCTCCGTTTTTTTATGCGTGGGACTTATACAATCTCTTCGGCATACTGCCAGAGTGATTTCAGCAGCATCAACTTTTCTTTGTTATCCGCATACTGCTGGCTCAATAACTGCAGTTCATTGGCGTAATTTTGCAAAAACTCGGGTGTGAATACCTGGCGGCGATGGTCCAGCCAGCGTTGCTGTTCTGCTTCGTCCAGCGTTCCCGGGAAGTTACGTGCACGGTAATTAAACAACAGTTTTTCAATGCGCTTATCGACAAAGGAGATATCCAGCGCCGGTAAATTGCGTGGTTCGGTTTCCAGAACGATTTTCATCGCCGCACGGTCAGCATCGCCGAAAAAGCCGTTATAAAGTTGGGCATCTACGTTATCTGATGGTGTAAAGGGTTCTGCATCTGCAAAGATCGCAACCACTTTGTCGCGTATGTGCGGATTTTCGCGCAGAACTTTGAGATTATCCAGACAGTGCTGGCGGTTAATGCCAAGACGGTCGGCATCTTCCGGACGCAGGGTATTCGCCTGTGCCAGTACCGGGCATTTGTTGATGTGCACCAGTTTAACCGGTACGGCCGGGTTATCACCCAGATCCGCTTTAGACGTGTAAAGCCTCTCGCGCAGGGCGTCACTGTCGAGTTCGAGCAGCGGCGAAATATCACCGGCTAAGTCGACCATAATAACCGCGTTGCGATTCTCCGGATGCCACGCCAATGGCGCTACCCAGCTGGTGTTGCCGCGCCATGCGCCGAACATACCAGAGACATGGACCAGCGGCTTCATTTGCGGGACATCAATCAACGCGGCCAGCTTGTGCTTATTACGATGGCTGTAGAGATAATCAAACAGACGCGGCTGGCGCGACTTCACTAATTGCGCCATTGCAATTGTGGCGTATACGTCCGCCATCGCATCGTGAGCATTGGTATGCTCAATACCGTTGGCTTTGGTCAAATGCTCCAGGCGGAAGCTGGGTAAGCCGTCGTCGTTTTCCGGCCAGTTAATGCCTTCAGGGCGCAGGGCATAGCAGGCGCGCATCACATCCAGCAGATCCCAGCGCGAATTATCGTTCTGCCAGCTCCATGCATAGGGATCGTAGAAATTGCGATACAGGATGTTACGCGTCACCTCATCATCGAAGCGCACGTTGTTATAGCCCAGGATACAGGTTTTCGGTACGGTGAACAGGGCGTGGATGCGTGCAGCAAAAGCGGCTTCATTTTCTCCCTTTTCACGTGCTTCCTGCGGTGTGATACCCGTAATCAACACCGCCTCAGGCTGCGGCAGATAATCGTCCGCGGGTTTGCAATAAAAGACTTCTGGTTCACCGATGATGTTGAAATCATTATCTGTGCGGATAGCCGCAAATTGCGCGGGTCTGTCCAGCGCCGGATGGGTACCAAAGGTCTCGTAGTCGTGGAAGAGAAAACCAGGTTGCTGCTTGCCGTCATTCATTGTTCAGTTATGTCCGGGATCAATTTAGCGCTGGTTCAAGAATACCAAAAAATAGCGAGATAATCAGCCATGGCATTATCGAAGCTGGATTGTGCACGCAATAAAATTGAGATAAACAGGGCATTAATGGAATTAATTAATAAATTTCGCACTGTTAAAATAAATTACGGAAATAAAATATCTTGAAGTTGCGGGTTTGTAAATAATCTAACTGATAACCATTATTGTTATTTTCCTCTTCTTTGTTGTGTTCTGGAAACTTTAAAAATCTTTTATAAACAATGGGTTTTTATTTATGTCAATTCGCTGTCATGCATTGTAATGAAATGTGATTGATGTAAAAAATAAATAATCTAAACGCCATATAATTATTGGATATATCTAATAACAGGAGGTTATATGAGCATTAGTCGGCGTAATTTTTTGCGAGGAGTGGGTATAGGCTGTTCAGCCTGTGCGATAGGCAGTTTCCCGCCCGGGGCACTGGCACGAAATTCTCCGGAGAGTATCAAAGGGAAAACATCCCTGACGCCAAGTTTGTGCGAGATGTGTTCTTTTCGCTGCCCAATTCAGGCTCAGGTGATTAATAATAAAACGGTTTTTATTCAGGGAAACCCTAATGCGCCACAGCAGGGGACACGTGTCTGCGCTCGCGGCGGCAGCGGCGTTAGCCTGGTCAACGACCCTCATCGCATTGTTAAACCCATGAAACGCACAGGACCTCGCGGGAGCGGTGACTGGCAGGTTGTTAGCTGGGAACAGGCGTATAAAGAAATCGCCGAAAAAATGACGGCAATAAAAACGCAATATGGTCCCCAGGGAGTCGTCTTCTCGTCTAAATCCGGCTCGCTGTCTGGCCATTTATTCCACCTCGCGACGGCTTTCGGGTCACCGAATACCTTTACTCACGCATCAACGTGTCCTGCCGGTAAAGCCATTGCCGCTAAAGTTATGATGGGTGGTGATTTAGCCATGGATATCGCCAATACCCGTTATATGGTCTCTTTTGGCCATAACCTCTATGAAGGGATCGAGGTTGCTGATACGCATGAGCTGATGACCGCGCAGGAGAAGGGTGCGAAGATGGTCAGCTTCGATCCCCGTTTGTCCGTATTCTCCAGCAAGGCGGATGAATGGCATGCGCTCAAACCGGGCGGCGACTTACCGGTGCTGATGGCCATGTGTCACGTCATGATCAATGAAAATCTGTATGACGCGGACTTTGTGGCGCGCTACACCACGGGGTTTGAGCAACTGGCAGAAGCGGTACAAGAGACCACGCCGGAATGGGCGCAGCAGCTCGCGGATGTGCCTGCTGATGTCATTGTTCGGGTCACCCGCGAAATGGCCGCCTGCGCGCCTCATGCCATCGTCAGTCCGGGCCATCGAGCGACGTTTTCGCAAGAAGAAATTGATATGCGGCGCATGATTTTTACCCTCAATGTGCTGCTTGGCAATATTGAGCGTGAAGGCGGTTTGTATCAGAAAAAAGCGGCGGCAACTTACAATAAGCTGGCTGGAGAGAAGGTCGCTCCGGTGCTGGCAAAACCCGATGTCAAATTACCCAAGCCAACGGCGCAGCGTATCGATCTGGTAGCCCCGCAGTTTAAGTACATCGCGGCGGGCGGTGGTGTGGTGCAAAGCATCATTGATGCTGTGTTAAACCAGACGCCTTATCCGGTGAAGGGATGGATTATGTCCCGACACAACCCTTTCCAAACCGTTACCTGTCGACCGGATCTGGTCAAAACCGTTGAACAGCTCGACCTTGTGGTCAGTTGTGATGTCTATTTAAGCGAAAGCGCGGCGTATGCCGACTACCTTTTGCCTGAATGTACTTACCTTGAGCGCGATGAAGAAGTTTCAGACATGTCGGGCCTGAATCCAGCCTATGCCCTGCGCCAACAGGTAGTGGAGCCTATTGGTGATGCGCGTCCGAGCTGGCAAATCTGGAAAGAGCTGGCCGTGCAGTTAGGCCTTGGCCAATTCTACTCATGGCAGGATATGCAAACGCGTCAGTTGTACCAGCTTAATGGCGATCATGCGCTATCTGCTGAATTGCGTCAGAAAGGGTACCGGGAGTGGGGGATTCCGTTGCTGCTGCGTGAACCTGAAGCGGTGCGTCAGTTTGTGGAACGCTATCCGGGCGCGGTGGCGGTTGACAGCGACGGTACCTATGGCGAGCAACTGCGCTTTAAATCTCCGTCAGGAAAAATTGAACTCTATTCCGAAGAGCTGGAAACGCTCCTGCCTGGCTACGGTATTCCGCGCGCGCGCAATTTTGCGCTCAAAGGCGACAGTGAACTCTATTTTATCCAGGGAAAAGTGGCGGTTCATACCAACGGTGCGACGCAATATGTGCCACTGCTTAGCGAGTTGATGTGGGATAACGCGGTGTGGATCCACCCGCAAACGGCCCGTGAAAAAGGCATCAAAAGCGGTGATGACATCTGGCTGGAAAATGCGACCGGCAAGGAAAAAGGTAAAGCGCTGGTCACCGCCGGAATTCGGCCCGATACGCTGTTTGTTTATATGGGATTTGGTGCCAAGGCGGGAGCCAAAACCGCAGCGACAACGCACGGTATTCACTGCGGTAATTTGCTTCCGCATGTTACCAGTCCGGTTTCCGGTACGGTAGTCCACACCGCTGGCGTTACGCTTCGTCGGGCATGAGAAAGGAGAACATCATGAATCAATCTACAAACCCTTATGTCATGCTGCATGACGAGAAACGCTGTATCGGCTGTCAGGCATGTACGGTTGCCTGCAAAGTTTTGAATGATGTGCCAGAGGGATTTAGCCGCTTACAGGTGCAGATCCGTTCACCCGAACATGAACCCGAGGTGCTGTCCCACTTCCAGTTTGTTCGCGTTTCCTGTCAGCATTGTGAAGATGCGCCGTGTGTCAGCGTTTGTCCGACCGGTGCGTCATTTCGCGACGAAAATGGCATTGTGCAAGTGGATAAGTCTCGCTGTATTGGCTGTGACTACTGCGTTGCCGCTTGTCCGTTCCACGTCCGTTATCTCAATCCGCAAACGGGAATTGCCGACAAATGTAACTTCTGCGCAGATACGCGACTGGAGACAGGACAATCGCCCGCCTGTGTTTCCGTTTGTCCGACGGATGCGCTGAAATTTGGTCGTCGCGACGACCCGGAAATTCAGCACTGGATAAATCAAAAAGAGGTTTATCGCCAGCAGGATACGCGTAGCGGCCCGGTGAGTGTTTATCGGCGTAAAGAGATCCATCAGGAGGGTAAAGCATGAATTCTATCTGGGGAGCAGAGCTTAACTATGCGCCGGACTACTGGCCGCTGTGGCTCATTTATGCAGGCGTTGTTATTGTGCTGATGATTGCGGGCCTGGTTATGCACGCGCTGTTACGTCGGATGCTGGCACCCAAAACGGCAACCGGAGAAGAACATCGGGATTACCTCTATTCGCTGGCAGTTCGCCGCTGGCACTGGGGTAATGCGCTGCTTTTTATCCTGCTTTTGCTGAGCGGCCTGTTTGGGCACTTCTCTGTCGGACCGGTGGCATTGATGGTGCAGGTACATACCTGGTGCGGTTTCGCCTTGTTGGCCTTCTGGGTTGGTTTTGTGCTAATCAACGCAACCAGCGGCAACGGTTGTCATTACCGGGTGAAGTTTAACGGGTTGATATCACGCTGCTTGTTGCAAACGCGCTTTTATCTGTATGGTATCATGAAGGGGGAACCACACCCGTTTGCCGCAACGGCAGAGAGTAAATTTAACCCGCTACAACAGCTGGCTTATCTGGCCATCATGTATGCGCTGGTTCCGCTGCTAATCATCACCGGGTTGTTATGCCTCTACCCGCAGGTAATAGGGGCAGGGCCTGTGATGCTGGTGCTGCATATGGTGTTGGCGATTGTCGGCTTACTGTTCATCTGTGCACATATTTACCTGTGCACGCTGGGTGACACTCCGGGGCAGATTTTCCGCAGCATGATAGATGGCTATCATCGTCATCGCAGCCATCACGCAGAGACAGCACCTCGCAAAGGGTAACGCCAGACGTGGTTGATATCTGAAATCCTATCCTTACAGCAAGAAAATGTGCCTTATGTCACATTTTCTTGCAATTTATCCATGTTTGTTCGCCAGAACTTCCGTAAAAAGAACGGCTATTTCTCCATTTTCTGAGGACATGCTGTTGAAACGCCGTTTGTTTATTGCCGCTTCACTATTTGCGATGATTTTTTCGCCCGCGTATGCGACCGACGTCGCCAGTTTCGCTCCACAGCCTCCAGCAATTAATGCCGGGGCGTGGGTATTAATGGATTACACCACGGGCCAAATCCTGACAGCCGGAAATGAACACCAGCAGCGCAACCCTGCCAGCCTGACCAAGCTGATGACCGGCTATGTTGTCGATCGCGCAATCGACAGCAAGCGTATTAGTCCGACAGATATTGTCACTGTAGGACGAGATGCCTGGGCGAAAGATAATCCGGTATTCGTCGGTTCGTCCTTAATGTTCCTGAAAGAAGGGGATCGCGTTTCTGTGCGCGATCTGAGTCGCGGGTTAATTGTTGATTCCGGTAATGATGCCTGTGTGGCGCTGGCGGATTACATCGCCGGAGGGCAGCCGCAGTTTGTCGCGATGATGAACAACTATGTGCAAAAGCTGAACCTGCGGGACACGCATTTTGAAACGGTACATGGTCTGGATGCGCCAGGTCAGCATAGCTCAGCTTACGATCTGGCTGTGCTGTCGAGAGCTATCATCCATGGAGAGCCGGATTTCTACCATATGTACAGTGAAAAAAGCCTTACCTGGAACGGAATTACGCAGCAAAACCGTAACGGTTTGTTGTGGGATAAAACCATGAACGTCGATGGTCTGAAGACAGGACATACCTCCGGCGCTGGATTCAACCTGATTGCTTCTGCCGTTGATGGGCAGCGCCGCCTGATTGCGGTTGTGATGGGGGCGGAGAGTGCGAAAGGGCGTGAAGACCAGGCGCGAAAACTGCTGCAATGGGGACAACAGAACTTCGATACCGTGCAGGTTTTACGTAGCGGTAAGCAAGTTGGTATTGAACGGATCTGGTATGGCGATAAAGAAAAAATTAGCCTTGGCACAGAGCAGGATTTCTGGATGGCCCTGCCTAAAGCCGAAGTCGCTAATATCAAGGCAAAATATGTTCTTGATAAGAAAGAACTGGTTGCCCCCATTGCTGCCCATCAACGTGTGGGGGAAATTGAACTCTACGATCGGGATAAACTGGTGGCGCACTGGCCTCTGGTTACGCTGGAGTCTGTCAACGAAGGCGGCGTCTTCTCGCGTTTGAGCGATTACTTCCACCACAAGGCGTAGTTTTTCCTGATGTGCCTGACTGGCAAGAGTGCGAATCTGCTCACATAATAATCACTGATTCCTTGTGGCCGTCATACCTAAAAATTACACTGTATATAAATACAGTGTAATAGCGGAGGTTATATGGAGTACGAGATAAAGCAGGTCGAGAAACGCATAATTGCTGGTTTCCATATGGTTGGACCGTGGGAACAAACGGTAAAGCAGGGTTTCGAGCAGTTAATGATGTGGGTCGATGGTAAGCAGATCGTACCGCTGGAATGGATAGCCGTTTATTACGACAATCCTGACGTTGTTCCGGTGGAAAAACTGCGTTGTGATACCGTGGTGTCTGTGCCTGAAGGTTTTGAGATCCCAGAAAACAGCGAAGGGGTGATCCAGACCGAACTGGCGGGGGGCGACTATGCTATCGCCGTTGCGCGCGTTGAAAATTATGACTTCGCGACGCCGTGGTATCAGTTCTTTGAGCGCCTGCTGCAGGATTCGACGTATGCGATAGCCGCTAAACCCTGCTTTGAAGTTTATATGAACAATGGCATGGAGGACGGCTACTGGGACATTGAAATGTACGTGCCGGTACAGTCGAAGTAACTGTTTTTGGTGTAAATCAGGATGAATGTCCTGGTCATCAGGGTGATGTTTTCACTCAAAAAACAGGTACAATTCTGTTCTTTGCAATTCCCTGACGGAGTGCATGAGTGCGTGCAGATAAGTCACTGAGTCCTTTTGAAATTCGTTTGTATCGTCATTATCGTGTGGTGCATGGTGTTCGCATTGCGCTGGCGTTTCTTTTTACTTTTCTGTTGGTTCGCCTGTTGAACATTCCTGAAGGTACATGGCCTCTGATTACGTTGGTGGTAATTATGGGGCCTATTTCCTTTTGGGGGAACGTTGTCCCCAGAGCGTTTGAGCGTATTGGCGGGACAATTCTGGGTTCGGTACTTGGGCTGGTGGCTCTTCGTCTAGAGCTCTTTTCACTTCCGCTAATGCTGATATGGTGCGCGGTAGCGATGTTTCTCTGCGGCTGGCTGGCACTGGGTAAAAAGCCGTATCAGGCGTTGCTGATTGGTATAACGCTTGCGGTCGTTGTGGGCGCCCCCGCTGGTGATATGAACACAGCGTTATGGCGCGGCGGCGATGTTATTCTGGGTTCATTACTGGCAATGCTGTTTACCGGTATCTGGCCGCAGCGGGCATTTATACACTGGCGAATTCAGCTGGCGCATTGCGTAACGGGGTACAATTGGGTGTATCAGGCTGCGCTATCTCCCAACCTGCTGGAGCAACCGCGACTGGAAAAGCATTTACAACAGCTTTTAAGCGATGTTGTCAAAATGCGTGGGCTCATCGTTCCTGCCAGCAAAGAAACCCGCATTCAAAAATCCATCTTTGAAGCTATTCAGACGGTTAATCGTAACCTGGTCTGCATGCTTGAGCTGCAAATCAATGCGCTCTGGGCCAGCCGTACAAGCCACTTTGTTATGTTGAATGCGCATACTTTGCGTGAAACACAGCTCAGGACACAACAGGCGCTACTGACGATAACCCACGCATTGTATGAAGGTAATCCACAACCGGTGCTTGCCAATACGGAAAAACTCAATGACACCGTGGTGGAGTTACGTCAGCTTATTGCTGAGCATAAGGGCGATAATGTCGCTGAAACGCCCATTCACGGCTACGTTTGGCTAAATATGGAAATGGCGCGACAGCTGGAGTTGCTCTCTCATTTGATCTGTCGCGCGCTGCGCAAATAAAGAGCAGATGAGGGGATTGGTTCTACTGCTGCTTCGATTCAGCAACGATTAGAGGTATGATACTGAAAAAGGCTAAAACCATTGGTAACTGCAATGGCTTTACCCTCGATAATTCAGGTTTCAACCATGCATGGTCGATGCAGATGCAACTTGAAGTATGGCGGGCATGAAAGTAATGTTGACCCACTTTAGCCGTTGTTTTAACGAATCCGAATCTCACATTATCAGGGGTGTAAAAATGGAAACTACCAAGCCTTCTTTCCAGGACGTGCTGGAATTTGTTCGTCTGTTCCGTCGTAAAAACAAACTGCAACGTGAAATCCAGGACGTTGAGAAAAAGATCCGTGACAACCAGAAACGTGTTCTGCTGCTGGACAACCTGAGCGACTACATCAAGCCTGGAATGAGCGTGGAAGCGATTCAGGGCATTATCGCCAGCATGAAAAGCGATTATGAAGATCGTGTTGATGATTACATCATCAAAAACGCTGAGATCTCTAAAGAGCGCCGCGACATCTCTAAAAAGCTGAAAGCGATGGGCGAAGTGAAAAACGGCGAAGCGAAAGCCGAGTAACGATTTTATGCTTGTTCGGGTCGCTGCTTAGCGGCGGCCCTTATTGCAGTTCGACCCCGCCAGTTACCATCCGCAACAAATGCTGTTCCGGCCAGTGCTCCGTCAATTTTTTCTGCGTCAGCATCCATTTTATGTAGTCCACATCATGACGCTTTCTGTCGAGCATCAGACCGACTACGCTGCCACTGTGCGCAACGTTGACACCGTATAAATCACATTCTTCTACCAGCGCTAAAAGTGAATCAAAATTTGGTTTAGGTAACAGCAACTGGCTGGCGATCGCGCTCAGCGTGGCGGCTTCACCCATCCGATAGGGATTTTGACTGATACAGGCTTCCTGTACCTTTTCCCATGCGCGTTTCAGCGCTGGAGCGCCTGCCAGTAATCCTGACTGGCGTGGAGTACGGTGATAATCAGCAGTAAGCAAGGTTTCCGGACTTTCGAGAACCAGCAGATCGAGTTGAGGCTGGGCTTCACAGGCAATTTGCGTGGAGGCATCGTTATGATCGAACAGCGTAAGCTGGCGGAAAACGGTGCTGTCGGTAGGTTCCAGCGAAACGCAAAGCTGCGCCAGAGTGGATTCGTCTAGCTGATGCCCCAGATACTGCGCCGTGGCGATTGCCGTGGCGGCGATATCCGCTGTGCTGCTGGCCATCCCTTTAGCGACAGGAATGGTTGACTGGACATCAATTCGAATATCCTGACTCATTTGTGCCGGGTATTGCCAGTGCAGCAATAACCTCTCAACCATCGCCCGCGAAAGTGGACGTTCATCTGTCAGCGGTGAACCTGAAGTGACCTCAACGGTGCTATACCATTCAACCGGGCAGGAGACCAATTTCTCACTGCCCAGTATCCAGCCCTGGATAAGTTCTCCGCACGATGCGGGACATTGCGCAACAGCCACGTCTTCACCTATGTGATCAGCAATCCTCGGCGCATAGTGTCATGGCGATCGCGCTATTACCATGATTTGCCGCAATTTGCGGTGCGGCAGTATTATGCAGGAATGCCCAATGTCACAGTTTCAGATATCGCTAAACGCATAACGTCTTGCGCAATCATTAGCTCTTCATTGGTATTAATCACTGCTACTTTGACCATCGCATTTTCCGTCTGAATGAAGGTGGCATTACGCTGATTTTTTTCCTCATCAACGGCCAGACCCAGGAAATTCAGATTACGACAGATCGCAGCGCGCGCCCGTGCGGAGTTTTCGCCAATACCACCGGTAAACACCAGGGCATCCAGACCGCCCATCTGCATAATATAGCTACCAATGGTGGCACGAATGCGCTCAGCAAAAAGCGTCAACGCCAGCGCAGCCTGGTGATTGCCCGTATCTGCGGCATGTTCAACGTCGCGGTAGTCAGGTGAGATACCAGAAACACCGAGCAATCCGGACTCATTGTTGAGCAATTGGTTGAGCTGCTGCGGTGTTTTGCCTTCTCGCAGGGCAATCCACGGTAAAATGGACGGATCGATATCGCCACTTCGCGTGCCCATCATCACGCCAGACTGCGGCGTAAAGCCCATTGACGTATTCACCGATTGTCCGCCTTTGATGGCGCAGATGCTGCTGCCGTTGCCCAGATGACAACAAACAACGCGCAGGGCGCTGAGTGGTACACCCAGTTTTTCAGCAAGCTGTGAGCTAACGTATTTGTGGCTGGTACCATGAAAACCATAGCGACGAATACCCAACTCTGCATAGTAACGCCAGGGCAGGGGATAGATGAAAGAAGGCTCATCAAGCGTTTGATGAAAGGCGGTGTCGAACACCGCAACGGCTGGCGTTTTGGGCAATAGCTGGCGGAATACCGCGATCCCCAGCGCATTGACCGGGTTATGCAGAGGAGCCAGTTCCGCGAGGCGCTCGATTTCTGCCAGCGTTTCATCAGTTACCAGCGCTGAGTCTTTAAAGGATTCCCCGCCGTGCGCGACGCGATGGCCCACGCCGTCGATCTCATCCAGACTGCTGATAATGTGGTGGTTGAGCAGTTTTTCCAGGAGCAACGTTACGGCTTCACGGTGATCGGCTACGGGCAAAGTCTCCTGCCATTTCTGCGCTGGCGTTTTTAGGGTGACTTGCGCATCAGACAAACCGATACGTTCAATCAACCCCTGACAGATCATTTCACCCTGCGACATCGCCAGTAGTTGAAATTTAAGCGAGGAACTACCTGCATTAATGGCCATTATTTTGTGAGACATGAAGGTTCCTTTGCATTCAGAAAAATGAACATCTCATCGACCCCGGTATTCTCCAGCGCGCTGGTGACAAATACTTTTTGCGCACCAGCCTGAACTAACCAACTCTCCGCAAGAGAAATACGCTGCGGGTTGGCTAAATCGGCTTTGGTAACGAGGCCAATAACGGGTCGGTTCATTGGTCCGGTAAAACCGGGAGAAAATGGTGACCACGGCGCGTCAGCATTTAGTACCAGCGCAATAATGTCTGCTTCACAGGCGCTGGCCAGCAGCGCACTGTACAGGCAGCGGTTCTCAAGATATTCACCCGGCGTGTCTATTGTCGTAGGAGACCAGACTATGGCCTGGGTCTTCTGATAGTGAAGTGCCTCTCCCCGCATGCACTGCGTGAGCGACGTTTTACCGCACTGGCTGGGGCCAATTAGCATGATACGTTTCATGAGATTACGTCCGGGTGATGGGACACGCGGTAAAACGCATCATTTCGCCCAGCGTTCGGGTTACCTGTTTCAGTGCGTACTCAACGGCAGAAACATCACCCGTCAGTACCACCGCGCCGGTAAACCGGTCGAGAAAACCAATCTCTACCGCCCCGGATTTCGTGGCGATATCACAGGCGATGATTGAGGCTTCGCTGGGGGTAATGGTCAGAATACCGATTGCGGAAAGCGAATCGGGTAATCCCAGTTTCTTGAACAAATCTTTACCTGGATTAGCAATAAGATGCGCCAGCGTGACCTGTTTGCCAGGTACATATTCCTGAATCATTCGATCCGTGGTGGGTTGTCTTTCCATTATCCCTCCACCATTTGTCGCCACATGCTTTCATGCGGGCGGGGTATGACCGAGCGGTAAACCAGCAGGCCTTTTTCACCCGCACTTTCACTGGCAACCGTCACCGCGTTATTCACATCGGATACATCGCCAGCAACGACCATGTAGCACTTGCCGCCAATACCAAATGCCATATGGACGCGTACCAGCGTGACGTTGGAGGCTTTAACCGCCCGGTCGGCGGCGCAGATGCAGGCAGCAACGCTCCATGTTTCGACAATACCAACAGCCTGACGCTTATCCACGCTGTTTAGTCCGCTGATTGCGGGGAGTACGCTGGCATGAATGTTGGGGAGTACCAGACTGTCAACGAGCATATCACCAGCAAGAGATGTTCCAGTGGCAATCGCCTGTTGTACGGCACCTACGTCACCACCGAGCATGAGTAGAAATTTTCCCGGGCAGATGGTCTTGCTGACCAGTAAATTCACATTCGCGCTTTTTAACATGGCATCGCCAGCTTCCATTCCTTTGGCAATGCTGGTGAGTTCTAAAATCCCTATAGCCTGAGACATGATTAACCTCTAATTACCGTGATGGATTGCTCAGTGATTTCGCTGACAATACCGTCAATACTGGCGTGAACAGGCGCGCCTAATGCACCGGAGGGCACATCGGCAACACATTGACCGCGAACAACGCGTTCGCCTTGTTCTACACATGGGATGGCGCTGGCACCTATATGCTGGCGTAACAACAGCGTCGTTTTATTTGTGGAATAATCAGTTTCAGCCAGTGGCGCATCGTGATACCAGTCGCTAAGACCCAGTTTGGTAATAAGGCGTTTAACTGGGATCAGCCGGTACTTCGCCATTTCATCCTCAGGATTTAGCGGCCCTTCATAACGGTGGTTGAGCGCCCGCAATTCACGTTTAAGCATACGGTTGATGCGCATCGGTGAAATCCCAACCGGACAGGCTACGCTTTCACACACATTGCATTCTGAACAGGTCAGGGCCGTGAGCAGCAGTTGCGGTGTGGCCGCCTGCTGATAATTAACCGCACGAACCAGCAGATGCGGGGATAATTCATGACCGATCAAATGCCTCGGGCACAAATCCGTACACAAACGGCACTGCTCGCAAACGGTCTTTGCTACAGAAAGCACGGTGCGTTCATCCTGCATCCGCCGCTGAATCAACGCATGAGACTTAGGCAAAACCAGCAGGCCCCCGGTGGTCTTGCTGACAGGGGTATCCAGTGAAGTAATCAGGCCGCCCATCATCGGACCACCGTTAATAAAGCCGGGATCGTCAACGGTTGCACCCCCGGCCAGCGCCAGAACGTCACGTAAAGACATTCCGATAGGGACTGTGAGTGTGATAGGACTGGCGACTGCGCCGTTAACGGTCAGGGTACGACGCGTAACGGGGTACTGCTGCTCAACTGCTCTGGCGATGTTGAGCACGGTCTGGACGTTATTGACCACCACGCCGACGCTGACCGGCAGCGCGGCAGGCGGAACTCTCCGACCTGTTGACATCCAGATGGTCAGAACCTCGTCACCAGCCGGGTAGACATCAGGCAAAATATGTAAGCGGATCCCGGTAGGCAGAAGGGGCGTTAATGCATTGATAGCCTTCTGGTATTTCTCTTTGAGTGCAATAATTCCGGCACTGGCTCCGGTAGCCGTCATGGCATATTGAACGCCGCGGATAAGTCGCTCAGCCTGGACGGACATCAACTGCTGGTCAACTTTCAGCATTGGCTCACATTCAGCCGCATTGACCAGAAAGGTATCGACCTGCGCCTGTAATTTTACGTGAGCAGGAAAGCCTGCGCCTCCGGCTCCGACAACACCCGCTGCGCGAACGCGTTCACGAATGGTCTGCGCATCATAGAGCGTGGACTCTGCCGTCATGGCTGTCTTCATAATAATTCCTCAAGCAGTTCCTGCATGGCACTGGCGTCGGCAACACAAGGATTGGTTTGCAGCGTGACGTCAGCCAGCGCGGCCTGAACCATCGACGGGATACGTTGTGACCAGACTTGCTTTCCGTCTTTAAGCGCGTCAACAAAAGAAGGCAACGCACACTGTTTTTTGAGTAGCTCGATGTGATGGATGAGCGCATTCAATGCCGCTGTATCGTTCGCGTTATCCGGGCATAAATGGCAGGCTTTAGCAAAACGGGCATAGCGCTTCGCAGCCCGCGGATCGCGGGCATTAAAATGAATGACATGGGTCAGCAGCAGCGCATTGGCAAGTCCATGCGGCAGATGAAACTGACCACCCAACTGATGGGCAATCGCATGATTGATCCCCAGTCCAGCCTGACTAAATGCCATTCCCGCGAGCGTTGACGCATTGTGCATTTTCCCCCTGGTTGCCAGACAGTCGCCTTTGCTGACGGCGACAGGCAGGTACTGGAAGACGATTTGAGCCGCTTTTTCAGCCAGTGCATCGGTGAAGTCACTGGCCTTCGTGGATACGTAAGCCTCCAGTGCATGCGTTAACACGTCCATGCCGGTATTCGCGGTGATGGCAGGTGGTACGCTGACGACCAACGTTGGATCAAGAATGGCCATGTCCGGGTAAAGTGCGTTATTGAACAATGGGTATTTAATGCCTTTATCCGGATCGCTAATCACGCAGGCACTGGTTACCTCGGAGCCTGTGCCGCTGGTGGTGGGAATTGCAACACAGGTTTCAATTTCAATACCGAACTGTCGGCTGAACCAGACGATGGCTTTTGCGGCGTCCAGTGCTGAGCCGCCACCAAAACCCATCACGACGTCCGGTCGCAGGGACTGCATTTGTGCAATCCCTTGTACTACCGTACCGATGGTGGGATCGGGGGTGATATCGCTGAAAATGCTGATGCGGTTATCCGCTGGCAGAGCGTTGCGCAGCTTTTCAATCAGGGGAGAACGTGCGAGAAAACCATCGCAGATAATCCAGATATGCTTATTCGTGAAACGCTTGAGCACATCCAGACTTCCCTGGCCGCTGTACAATCGAGTTTGCAGTGAAAAGCTATTCATAACGGCCCCATTAGCGAATAGAAAAACCGTTTGTCAGCACGCAACGACGAGAGCGTGCGAAAGTGCGCGCAGATGTTGTTCCTTCACCGGTTGGCGTCGCAATAGTGAAGGTTGTAAAACCTTCACCACCAACGCCGATCCCGGCGTAAGAGGGGCCATTTTTCACAAAGATGGAGGTCTGAAGCGTGCGCGCGGCAAGGTTCAAACGTGACACATTTTGCGAATGCATAATGGCGGTGTGATGCAATCCCTCTTCAACCTCCAGGGCCAACGTTAATGCACTGTCAAAATCGCTCACTGTTACGACGGGGAGCATTGGCATTAATTGCTCGCTGGTAACCCACGGGTCGTCAGCCTTGACGATGCCTGTCAGTAGTCGAGGTGCTTTTGCCGGAACCGGTATTCCTGCTGCTTCCAGTAAGGTTGCCGGGCTTTTACCCACCAGTTTTTTATTGGCTATGCCTTCTGGTAGACAGACAGCACGCAGTTTGTCTACCTCTACGCTATTGAGAAGCATCGCACCAAAAGACTGCATCTGTTGAACCAGTCGTTCGGCAACGGCATCAACAACAATCAGGCTCTTCTCAGCAATGCAGGGGAGGTTGTAATCAAAGGATGCGCCATTGATGATATCTTCCGCCGCCTTAACCAGGTCGGCTGTTTCATCAACAATGCAGGGTGGATTTCCTGCGCCTGCGCCGATGACTTTTTTCCCGCTTTTCATGCCCATAGCAACAATGCCTGGGCCACCGGTAATCGCCAGAACTGCGATTTTAGGGTGCGCCATCATCTGCTGGGTAGCCTCAAAAGTGGGTTCTGTGACCGTGACGACAAGATTACGAATTCCGCAGCAACGGAAAGCAATATCTTCAATCATGGCAATCAGCTTGAGTGAAACCTTTTTAGCACCCGGATGCGGACTGAAATAAACGCTATTCCCTGCCGCCAGCATGCTGATGCTGTTGTTAATAATGGTCTCTGTCGGGTTAGTACTGGGGGCGACAGAGCCAATCACGCCAAACGGTGAATACTCGAATAACACCATGCCGCCATCGCCGGTTAGCGCCGTGGTGGTGAGATCTTCGATACCCGGAGTGTTGTCCAGCGCGGCTTTATTTTTAAGGAACTTATCCTCTTTGTTGCCCATACCCGTTTCGGCAGCGCTCTCAGCGGCCAGTGAAGCAAGATGAGGCGTCAGTTCTTCGCGCAGGGCGTTTATGATGGCGCTGCGGGTTTTCAATGGACATTGCTGGTAACGCAGAAAAGCCTGATGCGCGGCATCGATCGCTTCGCCAACGGACGGAAAAATACCGTTACCCTTAACTTCTGCTTTTGCCGGGGCGAGTTGCTCACTCAAAATGTTACGAATAAGGGTTTCAAGTTCTGAAGTATTCATTGATGTGTTCTCACGTTAATCGCCGCAATGGCCGTTTCTGCAATGTCCATATCCTGTTCAACGCTTCCTCCGCTGATGCCAAGACCCCCGAGGAGTAAACCCTCACGCCATAATGCGTACCCGCCACCGAAGGTGACGACTTTTCCCTGCATATGGCTTTCCAGACCGTAAAGCGCAGCACCGGGTTGAACTGCTGATGTCAGCTTATGTGTGGCGGTTTTCATCGCCACGGCAGTCCAGGCTTTTTTGGGTGCCAGTTCGCTACTCACGAGTAATGCGTCAGGCATGCGCCAAGTCACCATTTGGGTCCCGTTCGCATCAACAATGCTAATGACGATCGGAACCTGAAGTTCTTCTGCTCTCGTCACCGCAGCGCGAGTGAGTTGGTGGAGCTCCTGAAAAGACAGAGACATAGTCGGCTCCTTTATGGCTGGTGCTTGAACGGCAGCGAGATAGCGCTCAGCCACTTTCTGAATGATGTCGTTTTGATGGGCGTCATGATCTTCTGCTCGTGCAAGCGCATATAAGCAGTCGGACAGGCGATTGATATAACGCATCAGCACGTGTCTGACGGATATCTCGGTGGAGAGCTCGACCAGTCGTCTCTCTGCGCGGCGTGCCAGCGTACGGGCAAAGTGCAGTCGGCTGGCGGCTTCGCTGCGGCCAGGTAAAATAAAGCTGCGCAGCGGCGGTACTCTTCCCATTGCGGTATCGATGGCAGCTTCCAGTGCCGCAATTTCTTCCGAGCTGATGTAGCGCTGCTCTGGCGTTGGTTCTTCGCTTTCGCTTGCCAGTTCGGCGCTGAACCAAAAAAGCTGCAGCTGGATATTTTCAAGTAACTGCCGGTGCTGCGGGTTTTTCGCTGCACAAATGCACAGACTTAGCGCCGCATTCAGTTCGTCCAGCGTACCGTAGGCTTCCACGCGTGGATGCGTTTTGCTCACGCGCTGTCCGGTAAAGAGGGCTGTTGTTCCGGCATCACCAGTACGGGTATAAATCGCCATAGTTCCTCCTAACGAGAAAGCGTGTCGACAATGCCGACGATAGCCAGATCGATGGCCTCATTAGGGCCAGAAAAAACGTGTCTGGCGCTGGAGCCGCTGCTGAGTAATACCAGTTCGCCAGTTCCCGCGCCGACAGAATCAACAGCGACTTCATCTCCACTCACAGGGGACGCAGGAAGCTCTCCGTCAGCACTTACCCGACGTACCAGCAACAGTTTTTTTCCCACCAGTGATGGGGATTTTTGCGTGGAAACCACAACGCCTGTAACCCGTGCCAGATGCATAGCTCACTCCTGCTTAATTAGTTGGACATTTCGCAGACTGACTGCTTCCTGAGCCAGAGTCGTCACGACACACCGACGGCGCAACACCAGTACGCCATCCCTTAATTGGGCGACGTCGGCATAGCTGAGAAGCTTCTCAGGATGCAAAAAGATGATTCGTCCCCGTTCGTCATTGAACTCCAGCGGTAGACGTGCGAGTTTTTTCACGGGGATTGCGGGTAATAATCGGTGTTGTAGTGAAATTTTCACGCGGACTCCGCATGCCAGCGCGTCGTGAATCTTTCTCACCGACATGTTGGCTGGGCAGCCTTCGGCAATTCGCTCCAGTAATGGCAGATCCACTTGCTGGAGATGGAGCGACGAGTACTGGCAGCATACTGTCCGTGAATCGATTTCCCGTAACTGCGCGACGCTAAGAGTGAGCGTGCTTTCCGCGCGTTTTTTTAATCGGGAAACAACCTCCTCGATAATGCGTTGCAGCAGTTCGTTGTTCATCGTGAGGTCACCAGTGTGGCGAATGCCTGGGGATTATCAGCGCCTGCAGCATTGGCTTCGTCTGTATCGATATGCATTTCGAGGCGCATATCCGGCGAAACGCGTACGGCGACGTTATCGAAAATCAGTCGACGTTCATCGCCATTAATGGCGACCGAGACTCTATCACCATGGGAAAACCGCAGAATCAGAGCATCGAGCGGCGACATATGGATATGCCGTTGGGCGACGATCACCCCGGATGCTAAGTCCAGTTCAGCAAATGGGCTGACGAGACGAACACCGGGTGTGCCCTGAATATTGCCCGACATCCGCAGCGGAGCAGCAATTCCCAACGTGCGGGCGTCGGTACGAGAAATTTCGACCTGGCTGGTACTGCGCAGCGGGCCGAGTAAACGCACATTTTTTAACTGACCTTTTGGCCCCACCAGCGTGACAGTCTGCTCTGCTGCATATTGTCCTGGCTGCAATAGCCCTTTTTTCTCACTAATGGGGTGATTGGGAAACAAGCGACCATAATCTTCAGCGCACAGATGAATATGACGATTAGAGATCCCCAGCGGAATCGGGCGCTCGCGCATTTCATCCAGAACCTTAGCGACAGTGGTCTCCAGTTGCTGTTTATCCATTACGCTTCACCTCGTTTGCCAGAGTGAAGACAAAGCGTGCGCGGCTCGCCTTTTTGGCGAGGGCAGGCAGGATCAAGACACAAATTGCAGCTAATCAACTCTGCATCTTGCGGGGCTTCGAGTACATCATGGACTACAAATATCTCTTCATGCGGTACGGCTGGTATGGGTTCTGGCGTTGGCTCAGGCTCCAGGGCAACGCTATGCGACAGGATCCCGTCCCCGGGTCTGGAAATGACTTTGTGAGCCACCAGTCCATTTCGCTGGTCAGCGAAACTGACACCGGTGGAAATGGCCGCCTGGACGGAGGCCACATCCCCGATTATCTTGATCACCGTCCAGCCTGAGCCGTTGGTTTTTTCGAGGCCCACCAGCGTGATGGAGGCGGCTTTCGCCATGACGTCCGCGCAACTGATGGCTAATGCCAGACCACTAACTTCAAGTAATCCCAGTGATTGCTTCACGCTGTGCTCCTTGGTTGCAACGACTTATGCGGATTTAGGTAAAATGGCTTCAACGTCGCTGTGCGGACGCGGGATAACGTGGCAGGATTTCACCTCACCAACGGCGCTTGCGGCTGCGCTTCCTGCATCTACGGCTGCTTTCACCGCGCCGACATCACCGCGAACCATAACGGTGATAAGGCCAGAGCCGATTTTTTCGTAACCAACCAACTGCACGTTTGCGGATTTCACCATGGCATCAGCGGCTTCAATAGCGCCGACAAGCCCTTTTGTTTCAACCAGTCCCAGTGCGTTATTCATACTGCTTTTCTCCTATGGGTTATGAGTGGCATTCCCGGAACGGAATGCCTTTAACCAGCCGCGCAGCGTTGTTACCAATGCTGCGGCGATTGTGGCTATTTTGTTGATACGTCAGCGTAAAAAGTGGTGCTGACGTGGGTAAGTTTTTGTAGTGCACGACCAGTTTTTCGCGGCTACAGCCAATACCGACCAGCAATGGAGACTGGCAGGCGGCCAACCATGCGTTGTGGATAACGTCAGCTGAGCCACTCTCCTGAATCACAAAAGGGATCCCTTCTTCTTCAATACCCAGCAGTACGTCATTCCAGACGTCAGCACAGTCAGCACTGGTGAAGATAACGATGGCTGGTGTGGTGAGATTACTTTCCATGAGCGAATGCCTTATGCCAGGAGAGAATCAGTCCTGTCGCAACCGCATTGCGCGGACCTTCGGTACCACGAATGTTGCCGCGCCCGGCAACCAGTCGATAATGCGCCAGAGCATCGGTGACCAGCTGTGGAACTTCAAAATCCAGAGATGAGCCGCCAACCAGCACCACAAAGGGAATATCCCGAATGTTCCCGGTCGGACTGACCTGACGTAGCGCTCTGAGTGCGTTAGTAACGAAAACACGCTCCTTGGCGCTTCGACGAATGGCCCGTACTTTCTCCAGCGCCAGTTCACCAGGCAGTGGCACCAGTTCATCGGGTTTCACTACGCACACGCGCGCAAAAACCGTTGGTGGGAGAGGCGTAGGGAAGAACTGAACGCTGCCGTCTTCGTGGCGAAGGTGGAACAAGCTCTCAACTTTCGCCAACGGATACTTTTTAATCTCTTCAGCGAGATAACGGTCATCCAGACCCAGTTCACGGGCAATGATCATCGTGACCATATCGCCTGCGCCTGCCAGGTGCGTGGCAATAATTTCGCCCTTAGGATTGATGATAGAAGCGTCGGTTGAACCCGCGCCGAGATCCAGAATAGCCAGTGGTCGTGTTGTGCCCGGAGTTGTTAAGGCTCCCAGAATGGCAGCTTCGGCTTCGGCCCCGCCAACCTGGACGTCAATGTTGAGCTTTTGCGTGATCTCTTGTGCAATCATCGCCATTTGCAGACGGTCTGATTTCACCATGGAGGCTATGCCGACAGCCTGTTCCAGTGAGAACTCACCTGCAAGTCCACCCGTCACGCTGACGGGAACCGAGGTATCGACCGCCAGCAGATCCTGAATAAAAATTTCATGACTGGGTTTGTTGGTTAATTCAGCCATCGTCTGGCGCACATGCTCCAGCATGCCGCCAATATTGGTGCCAGCTTCTCCGGTAACGTTATCCAGTTTTGGGCATTCACCAACCGCTTTCATAATCGCTTCGGCGCCCGCGGCAACGTCGACCCGTACGGTACGACCTTGAGACTGTAGCTCCAGATTTCCGGCAGGAATCGCTCGCGCTTTCACATCACCTGACGGCGTTTTCACCACCACGGCTGAACGGTTGCCGATCAGCGCCCGTGCCATCGGAACAATGTTTTTAGTCTCATCGGCATTGAGGCCAAAGACAGTTGCAATGCCGTAGGGGTTAGAAAGGGTTTCAATGACCTTTCCTGGTACAGCGACCTCAATGGCAGCCAGCATCCCCAACGGGATACGGTCGATATGAAGGACTTCATCGACGATGGGCAGGGGGTGAGTCAGACGATTGCTGACCAACACGCCATCGTCCTGTTGTAAAATAACACCAGTCAACTGGTATCCAGCACGGACGGAGGCATTAATCATCGTAGCGACATCGGCGAAATCAAATGCCGATGACACCACCAGAATATAGGGCGTATCCGCCGGACGACTGAGAAGGTCTTCCGGCGTAATAGTGACGCCCACGCCTAACCCGACACCGCCCGGTGTTTTAGGGTTATGGCCGATCATGGTGGATTCAGTGATGATGGTTTCGGTTATTGTTTCCATCGCCACATCGCCAATGACCGGGGTGGCTTCGTTAATACGGATGAGCGAAATATCACTGACATTGATACCGGCGTTTTTTGCCGCCAGCGTAAGGGCCTCCTGAATGCCAAACACATTACGTAATGTGCCCTTAATTCCGGTGGTTTCTGCCAGCGCGCTGCCGGTGATGCTCAGCACGCCAGACTCATCGAGAGTAGCCAGAGCGACTTCCGTTGATGAGTTGCCTATGTCAATGCCAGCTATATATCGCATGATCCTTTCCCTGAGTTAGTCGTCGCCTTTGAGTTTTTTACGCTCAACGTACAGCGCTGCCGCTTCACGAACGAAAGCTGCACAGATTTTTGCCTGATAACGATTTTCGAGATCGTCGGCGATAGCCATCAGCTCATCTTTTGTTGAGCGATACGGGCGCAGCGCGTTGTAGATCTCAAGAATGCGATCGTCAGGAACAGCGGTTAGCTCGGCTGCGCGCTCGAAGTTCATCGCCAGCCTGTCACGTCCGGCATCTTTGGCGATTTCCGCCTGCAGGCGCAGTGTTTCAGGGGTGATGCGCATGTCCTGCGCGGTCACTTTGTTGCTCAGAACATTTTCAAGCGTGAAGTCGTCCAGCGTTTTGTTGGTCGCAGTTTTTACCCACTCAGGATGTTTATTCGCGAGAGGGTAATCCGTGACTTTCGCGGTATGTGCTGATGAACTCACCGCGGGCGGAGTTGCGGACTCGCCTTGCAGGCTGTTCATCCGGCTCAACACATCCCGAACCATCGATTCAATTGCGTCGGTATTCATGGAGGTATCCTTTATCAAAGCGCCACGCGCAGTTCCTGCGGGTTTTTGCCTGTCACAACGTATTTGGTCTCTTTAATGTGCAGAATGGCTGATTTCGCCTGGTACTTAGGACGGGCCATCTGGTCATTCAAAGTAGGGACTGGTTGCGGAGATTCACGCTTGGCATAACGCGCGGCGTTTTTACCGATCTGACGATAGGTTTCCAGCGTCAGAAGAGGTGCCTGAGGGAACAGCTCCAGGTTTGAAAGCGGCGGTAACCCCTGCTGGTGGATAACCGTGGTACCTTTTGACTGGATGCCGATAGAGATCCCGGAACCGCTCAGACGGTTCCCCTCAACGGCGACAAACGCCACATCGGAGGATTTAAAGCAGCGGATAACGCGCGCTTTAATGCCTTCTTCTTCAATACCGGCAATCACTTCGCGCAAGATATTCTTATGCGGGATCCCTACGATATTGACGGTTTGCGAGAGCCCGAACGCCGGCCCTACGGCAATAATCACTTCGTCCTGTTGCTGGCCTTGTTTGGCTTCACCAATCTCGGTCAGAAAGCTGTCTCCCTGTGTCGCCGCAGCCTGAGGTGCGCTTGCCGCTGTAGATGCGCGGAAAGAGACGGGTTTGTCGCTGGTCTGCATTTCAGACAACACATCTTCAATTATCTGGCGCAGCAGTTTTTCATTAATTTCCATTTTTCACCCCTTAGCCAAGCTCGTTGGGATCAAGTGCGCCAGGGATGTTTTTGATCTCTTCCCAGCGTTCGCCCTGCAGGCGATAACCTGTTGCCGGACCGGCATAGTCGTTAACATCATTGACAGCGGATAGCACCTGTCCGTCGCCAACGATAATGGCGGAGGTATGCAGGTAATCCCCGGTTAACTTGGCTTTCTGGATGTTGAGCATGTCCTGAGCGACATCGGTAAATCCGCCCTGAGCAAGGGCTTTCACCACTTCCAGACCGTTACGGTTCTTATTGATGATCTCTTGTGCAAACTTGATGTCTTCAACGATGTTACGTTCCGGCATATCTTTCGAACCGTGGGCGTAGGTCGCAGCTTCCACTTCTTCATCAGTGATTGGTGGTAATCCCATCCCGGCAAAGACGGCCTGCAGCGCACGTGCCGCTTTGTTACGAATGGCGATAACATCTTCTTCACGAACCGGACGCAGACCACCGTCTACTTTCAGGTCGCGCTGAAGAACGTTGTAGTCGTCAAAATCTTCAGCATCCTCGTTCGAACCTGCAAACATGTTGTCGTAGTTCGGCACCGCGGAATAACCAGAAGAAATGAAGTCAGTACCCGGCAGGAACTGCATCAGCAGACGCGCAGTACGACGCATATCCGAGTGGGTAAAGGTTTGGTCGTTGCTGGAGGCGCATTCCAGATCCAGAGAGGAACAAATCAGGTTTTCAGCCAACACTGCACGAATGCCTGACGGCACGGCGGAAGGGACACCGATGCAGCTTACTGAACCGTTTTGCAGGCCCTGTACGCCCGCAGCTTTGGTGATGTAAATGCAGCGGGCTTCCAGATAAAGCATTGATTTGCCTTCGGCGTAACCCATCTGAACTTCTGAGCCAGAACCGGAGGTAAAGCGCATTTTCAGACCACGGGATGCATAGGACGAGGCGAGGAAGCCTTTCGACCATGGCGTGTCATCGCCGTCGGTAAAGACGGGTTCAGTACCATAGACGGAGATGGTTTCCGCGTAGCAGGTGTGGCCTAGCATGCCGAGTTTAAGTTCGGTAGCTTCTTCCAGCGAGCACTGGGTTAATACGCCAGGGCGTCCAACCTGCGAGCCGACTAACAGCGCAATGGCGTTAAATGGCGCATAGCGTGCAACGGCAACGGTTGTTTCCTGTTCGTCAAACCCGCGCCATGCGCCTTCAGCGGCATCAGCGGCAATCTGCACCGGGTTATCTTTGACGTTAGTGACGTGCGCTTGTTGAGAGGGTGTACGACGAGCACGCATTTTTTGCATCGCCATCATCATCTCAACGACGTTCATATGGGACACCACTTCGACAATTTTTGCCGGCGTCATTGCGGTGGTCAGCGGCACTATGTCTTTGCGCTTCACGTTAGGGTCGCAAAGCATATTGGCCAGTTTGACCGAATCCATCGCCATGACTTCTTCAGCGCGCGCCAGGTTAATGCCGTAGCGGGCAATGAAATGGTCGATTAAGTCAAATTCACTGGCGGATTTACCGTCCAGTTCAGTGACTGTACCGTTGACGATTTTAATCGACGGTTTGGGGTCGTTCGGGCTTTCCATCGCAATGAAGCCTTCTTCGATCCACTCCTTAACGAAACCATCCTGATTCACAGGGCGCTTCGCCAGTGCTTCAAATCTTTTCGATCTCATGAATCAGCCTCACTGATATCAGATGTAGGACGGACGATCGTTTTTCGGCTCTGAGCCGAGGGTCCCGAGTACGGTTTTACCGATTTCACGGGCGGAGATAACGGCCTGACGAACAGCGCCAGAGTCACCCGAAATAACCAGAATGGCTTCGTTACTGAAGCTGGTGCCATGGGCAGGGGAGCTGTAGGCCACAACTTCCACGTTGGCTGATTTCAGGGCCGTATCGGCCATCAGGACACCAACGGATGCCGGCGCGCCGACGATAACGCCACAGGCACGGCCAATCGGTGCGCCAAAGGCTTTTTCAAGTGCGTAGCTGGCGCGTGCGGTGTACTGCATTTCGATGTGACCCGCTTCATTGGCATAAACATCGCCAAAGGTGCGATCCAGTTCTTTCAGTGCGACTTCAATGCCGCGTTTCACGTCGGAAACATCGTTGCCGCCAAGAATAATCAGCGAGCCATGACCTGCGCCGCCTTTGGTATCACGTGGTAACTCAATACTGACGACTTCAGTATTGGTGGCTTTTACCGCTTCATCGGCGGCCATGATGTGCGGGCCTGCGCCAGTACGGGCGCCAAGGATGCCAATGGAGCGATACCGTTTTTCAAGTTTCATTGCGTCCAGTAGGGCGCTGTCTACGTTGGCGATTACCAGACCGACGGTGTCGCCAATCGCGGTACCGACAAACTCCGTTAAACTGCAGCTTTTCTCTGCCATAGCCGTTTCTCGTGTTGGAGGATTATTTTCAGGGATAGCCTGCTGTTCCGGCGTTGCCACGCGAGCAATCACCTGCGCCATGATCTGTTCAACCAGCTCATTGCTGCTCATTAGCTAATTCCCTTCGGTAAGATTTTTTCTACATCGGTATGCGGGCGTGGGATGACGTGTACGGCTTTCACTTCTCCCACATTACGGGCTGCGGCGGCACCTGCATCTGTTGCTGCTTTGACTGCGCCGACATCGCCACGAACAATGACTGTTACCAGCCCCGAACCAATTTTTTCGTAGCCGACCAGCATTACATTGGCTGACTTCACCATTGCATCTGCGGCCTCTATGGCTGCAGTTAAGCCTTTGGTTTCTACCATTCCTAACGCTTCTTGTTGCATAAAGACCTCGCCTGGGTTGTCCCGATTTTCATGACTATAAAAAGAAGCGAGGAAAAAGAATGGCTGAGTTGAAAGTAAGAGTGAAAAAATAGTGGGGTTATGGTGATATAAAATTGCTATGCATAATTATAACAATTTGTTTTTATTGGTTATTTTTGGTTTTAACAATGTGACTATTTGGTTATGTTAATTCCATATTTACACTTTTCCGAGTGACAGTTTAAATATCATTTGCTATGCGAGAAAAATGAAATTGTGATGATCGTTTGAAAATGGAATTCTGCTGTTCGCAATATTTTATTATTTTGAAAATGTACTTTTAATAGGGTAAATCCTCGTTTTACCGCCTGCTTTATTAAAGGTGATGGCAAGAATTTGCTATCACAACACGATTTTTAAGGGCATGTCGCTTGCAGATTGCCAACAATTTGCCGATACAGATTTTTATAGTAAGCCTTGAAGTAATCTTCCTGCCAGCAAGGAGTCCGCTGGTAAAGACACGAACTCTGCTTAGAAGGTGTCACAATGAACGATTCACTAAGAGCGCAATGTATTGCTGAGTTTTTGGGTACCGGACTATTTTTGTTTTTTGGTATTGGGTGCCTGAGCGCCCTGAAGGTCGCGGGTGCCAGTTTGGGATTGTGGGAGATCTGTATCATATGGGGCTTGGGGATCTCGCTTGCAGTTTACCTGACAGCCGGGATTTCTGGGGCCCATCTCAACCCCGCGATTACCATCGCACTTTGGTTGTTTGCCTGTTTTCCGGGGCGTAAAGTACTGCCTTATTCTGTCGCTCAGATAGCGGGTGCCTTTGGTGGCGCTATGCTGGCCTATTTGTTGTACGGCAGCTTATTTATTGAGTATGAATCAGCCCACCAAATGGTACGCGGCAGTCTGGAAAGCCTGCAACTTGCCAGCATTTTTAGCACGTATCCTGCCGCCGCACTGAGTGTCTGGCAGGCCGCACTGGTCGAAGTGGTGATTACCTCCATTCTGATGGGGATGATTATGGCGCTAACGGACGACGGTAACGGTGTTCCCAAAGGCCCGTTAGCACCACTGCTGATTGGTATTCTGGTTGCTGTTATCGGCGCATCAACCGGTCCACTTACCGGCTTTGCGATGAACCCGGCACGTGATTTTGGTCCTAAATTGTTTGCCTGGATGGCCGGGTGGGGTGATGTTGCGATGACAGGCGGGCGTGATATCCCTTATTTCATCGTGCCGATTGCGGCACCCATCATCGGCGCCTGTGCGGGCGCAGCAATTTATCGTTATTTTATTGGCAAAAATTTACCGTGTAATTCGTGTAAGTTGGAGGAAAACGAGAGCTAGCTTCACGAAAGATGTTTATTATTGAAAGGTAAAAACTGTTTTCGTGATCCGGTTTCCTGAACGGCTTAAAAAGTCTCCCAAGAGTGGGAGACTTTTGTTATGTTCGATGCTGACTTTCATCAGAGCGCTGGATCGTGAGATGAAAAAGAATGTGTGAATAATATGTTTTATTTATAACAATAAATTAACTGAGAGGTTTTATCATGATTTCTGCGAGTGCCCTGAACTCAGAACTCATTAATAAAATCGCACAGGATTTTGCACAGGCCACCAGTCTGGCTGTTGTGGTTGTCAATATTCACGGTGATGAAATTTCTGAGCTTTTTAATTTCACTCCTTTTTGCCAGTTGATGCGCCAGCATCCTCAGCATAGTACGCGTTGTCGTATGAGCGACCGCTGTGGAGGGTTGGAAGCCTCTAAGTCCGATCAACCCTGCATTTATCGCTGCCATGCTGGGCTTACCGATTTCTCAATTCCGCTGGTCATCGCGGGACACCTGGTAGGGTTCGTGCTTTGTGGACAAGTACGCTTAAGTAATGATGTAGGCCTTGTTGATATTCTGAACGTCGATGACCGCTGGCAAGCCGATCCCGAACTGGTAAACGAGTTCCGTAATGTACCTGAAATGGACTATTCTCGAGTCATTGCTTCAGCGGATTTACTCAAGCTCATCGTCGAAAATTGCCTTAAGAAACAACTTAATTTTGTTGTTATCAAAGATAACCCGCAGCAGTCAGAGCCGGTACGCGCTAACCGTAGTACCAACCCTCATGACAGTAAAATGAAAAAAGCCCTGCGCTATATTGATGCACATTTATCAGACGATCTGCGTCTGGAAGATGTTGCCTCTCATGTTTTCCTTAGCCCGTACTATTTCAGCAAATTGTTCAAAAAATATCAGGGTATTGGTTTTAACGCATGGGTAAACCAGCAAAGAATGGCCAGTGCCAAAGAGCTGCTTTGTCACAGTGACTGGAGCATAGCCAGCATTGCGCGTAATTTAGGCTTTTCGCAAACAAGTTATTTTTGCAAAGTTTTCCGCCAGACCTATCAGGTTACGCCGCAGGCATTTCGCCAGCAAATAAATGTCATTTCACGCGGTGAATCCGCTTAAATAGCAATATTTTGCTATTGCCGATTTTTGATATCGGGTGCTATGTCAGTCATTATAAAATGAAATGTGACAACAGCAGTCAATAAATTGTCATAGCGCAACAAAATAATGGTATTAGAGGGATAAACTGCACCAGTTTTTATTTTTGTGATGAGATACAGTGTCTGTGTGAATGACTTTCTTTATTCTTAGCTGATACTTTCATTCAAAAAGTAAACGTGTGAATAAGTGGGTTAAGGCCAGAAAATTAGCTGAATGAACTCGGAAAGATATTAAATTGAATTATTGTCATGAGGTCGTGAATTTACCTCATAACAGAGAGCTTAATTAACCAGGCTCTTGAACTGACAGGTTTGCCACATTTGTGGTAGGGAAGGGGGTGAGAATCCCCCGCAGCCCCCGCTGCTGTGATGCTGACGAC
This sequence comes from Citrobacter sp. Cpo037, assembly GCF_030332945.1. Lineage (NCBI taxonomy): Bacteria > Pseudomonadati > Pseudomonadota > Gammaproteobacteria > Enterobacterales > Enterobacteriaceae > Citrobacter > Citrobacter sp. Cpo037. The sequence goes on along the minus strand of NZ_JAOWGW010000072.1, from coordinate 37,698 downwards.
CCCGTATGGACCACTGATCGCAAGATTGGGAAGGACGGGTGAGGATGACGCTAAGCCAGAAGACCTGCCTGTCAGTGACTACCAACAACTTCGGTGGGAAGTGGGTGGTTCAGATGCATACAGTCGAGAGACTGGGTATCTCTACACCCCTACCACCCTGAACAGGATCAGGGTATGGCGGCCAATTTTCACGCATTTGTTCTTGCAGGTACCGGAAGCGGCTGTGGTAAAACCACGGTGACGCTGGGCTTGTTGAGCTTGTTGAAAAAACGCGGTTTGCGCGTCCAGCCATGCAAAGTGGGTCCTGATTACCTTGATACCGGCTGGCATACAGCGGTATGCGGTACCGCTTCCCGTAATCTTGATAGCTTCATGCTTCCCGTCCCCACGCTGAACGCTCTATTCAACGAGCAGATGCAACATGCGGATATTGCCGTTATTGAAGGTGTGATGGGGCTGTATGACGGCTATGGTACCGACCCAAACTACTGCAGCACCGCCGCGATGGCTAAACAGTTAGGCTGTCCGATCATCTTACTGGTTGATGGTAAAGCCGTTTCCACTTCAATCGCCGCAACGGTAATGGGGTTTCAGCATTTTGATCCCACCCTGAACATCGCCGGGGTTATTGTTAATCGGGTTAACAGCGAAACGCATTACCAGTTACTGAAAGTCGCAATCGAACGTTACTGCGATGTACCCGTCTTGGGCTACGTACCCCGTATGGAGGGCGTTGCCCTTCCCGAACGTCATCTGGGTTTAGTAACCGCACGTGAGTCGGTTATCAATCAGCAACCGTGGCAGGCTTTTGCCGCGACACTGGAGCAAACCCTTGATATTGACGCGCTGCTGACATTAAGCCAGTCAACCAATCTTCCTGCTGGCGAATGGCCAACGCTGCCCGCCGCAGACGCCGGAGCAGGGCTAACGGTTGCAATTGCCGATGACGAAGCCTTCAACTTCTACTACCCGGATAACATTACGCTGCTGGAACGTACGGGGCTAAATATTGTTCGTTTTAGCCCGTTGCACGACACCTGTTTGCCGGACTGTCAGATGATCTGGTTAGGTGGCGGATATCCTGAGCTACACGCTGCGGCGCTGGCTCGCAATGTCTCGATGCTGAATCAACTGCGAGAGGCACATCAACGTGGCGTCGCGATTTATGCAGAGTGCGGGGGGCTGATGTATCTCGGCAGTTCGCTTGAGGACAGCAACGGCGATACCTGGCTGATGGCGGATATCATTCCCGGCCACAGCAAAATGGGGAAACGTCTGACCCGATTTGGCTACTGCGAAGCGCAGGCCGCGCAGCAAACATTGTTAGCTGCAGAAGGTGAAGTGCTGCGCGGACATGAATTCCACTACTCTGATTTTACTCCTGAAACGCCAGCGGTGATGAACTGTCGCAAAGTGCGCGATGGTAAAACGCTGCAAGCCTGGTCCGGCGGCTGGCAGGTCGGAAACACCTTCGCCAGCTATCTACACGTTCATTTTGCTCAACGTCCGCAGATGCTTAACCATTGGCTGGCAGCCGCGAGGAGTGCGCTATGACAATCCTTGCGTGGTGTGTTGCCTGGCTGCTTGATTTTATCATCGGCGATCCGCAGAACTGGCCGCATCCGGTGCGCTGGATTGGCAATCTGATTTCTGCCGTGCAGCGAATTGTTCGGCGTTACTGTCATAGCGACCGTGCGCTGCGCATTGGCGGTGCGGTGATGTGGATTGTGGTGGTTGGTCTGACCTGGGCTGTGTCCTGGGGCGTGCTGGCACTGGCAGAATCTGTTCATCCCTGGTTGGGTTGGGTGGTAGAGGTATGGATGATCTTTACCGTGCTGGCCGGGCGCTGCCTGGCAAAGGCCGCGCAGGATGTCGAACGTCCGCTGCGGGCCGGTGACCTTGCTCAGAGTCGGGAAAAATTGTCATGGATTGTGGGGCGTGATACCTCACAACTGCAACCGCAGCAGATCAATCGCGCGGTGGTGGAAACCGTGGCTGAAAACACCGTAGACGGCATTATCGCGCCGTTGTTCTTTCTCCTCCTCGGCGGTGCGCCCCTGGCGATGGCCTACAAAGCGGTAAACACCCTTGACTCCATGGTGGGCTACAAACATGAAAAATACCGCGCTATTGGTATGGTCAGCGCGCGTCTGGACGATGTTGCGAACCTTATTCCTGCAAGACTGAGCTGGCTGTTGCTGGGCGTGGCGGCATTTTTATGCCGTAAAGACGGCTCGCGAGCTTTACAGATTGGCTGGCGCGATCGCTACAACCACAGCAGCCCAAACTGTGCGTGGTCAGAGGCATCCGTAGCCGGGGCATTAGGCATTCGTCTGGGTGGTCCTAATGACTACTTTGGCGAGCGCGTTGAGAAACCGTGGATCGGTGATGCTCAACGCGACATTTCGGTAGACGACATTTCCCATACGATTCGACTGATGTGGGTGGCATCGACGCTGGCACTGGCGCTGTTTATTGCGCTGCGGTGGCTGTGGGTCGGTGTAGCCTGAGGACAACATAATGCAATATATCCAGCAACCCCAGGCGATTGAAGCCAAAAGTTTCGACATTATTGGCGAGATCATCCGTGAAACGCGTCCGGACTATCAGTTTGCCAGTCCGTTACATGAAGCCATTATCAAGCGTGTTATTCACACGACGGCAGATTTTGACTGGCTGGACATTCTGTGGTTTTCCCGTGATGTACTGGAGCAGTTTTGTGCTGCGCTTAGCCGTTCGAGCGTGATTTATACCGACACCACGATGGCGCTTTCCGGGATCAATAAAACGCTGCTGGCAAAATTCGGCGGTGAATGCCGCTGCTACATCAGCGACCCGCGGGTTGTGCGTACGGCAAAAGAGCAGGGTATTACCCGGTCCATGGCGGCGGTTGACATTGCGGTGAAGGAAGAGGGGGAAAAGCTGTTTGTCTTTGGCAACGCGCCGACTGCGCTGTTCCGCCTGCTTGAGCATGATGTTGCCGTCAGCGGTGTGGTGGGTGTACCGGTCGGGTTCGTTGGTGCTGAAGAGTCGAAAGATGCCCTGACCCAAAGCAATTTGCCCGCCATTGCAGCGTTAGGCCGCAAAGGGGGAAGCAATGTCGCCGCCGCTATCGTCAACGCCATGCTTTATCACATGCAGGGGGCGCGATGAGCGAGGCCTTCGATACGCCGGTGTGGCACAACGGTAAAGCGCTGCGTAAAGGATATACCACGGGATCGTGCGCCACGGCTGCGGCAAAAGTTGCCGCGTTGATGGTATTGCGCCAACACCTCATCCATCAGGTTTCCATCGTGACGCCTTCCGGGGTGACGCTGTGCCTGAGCGTGGAGTCACCGCATATCGAAGGGCAGCAGGCAATAGCGGCCATCCGCAAAGACGGTGGAGATGATGTGGACGCCACCCACGGCATGCTGATTTTTGCCCGCGTGACGTTAGACGATAGTGGCGTGATTGCCTTACAGGGCGGTGAAGGGGTCGGTACGGTAACCCGCAAAGGGATTGGCCTGCCGGTGGGCAGTTCGGCGATTAACCGTACACCTCGCCAGACCATTGAATCCGCCGTCCGCGAAGCGATTGGCCCAAATCGTGGGGCGCAGATTGAAATCTTCGCGCCAGAAGGCGAAGAACGAGCGCAAAAAACCTACAACTCGCGCCTTGGCATTTTGGGCGGCATTTCGATTATTGGCACCACGGGTATTGTCACGCCGATGTCGGAAGAGAGCTGGAAGCGTTCACTGTCGCTGGAGCTGGAAATTAAGCGGGCGGCTGGGCTGGAGCGTGTCGTACTGGTGCCTGGAAACCACGGCGAGCGTTTTGTTCGCGAGCAGATGGGTATCGACACCCAGGTTGTGGTCACCATGAGCAACTTTGTCGGTTACATGATTGAAGAAGCCGTACGTCTGGGGTTCCGGCAAATCGTGCTGGTGGGGCACCCCGGTAAGCTCGTCAAAATCGCGGCGGGGATCTTCCACACTCATAGCCATATTGCCGATGCCCGCATGGAAACGCTGGTGGCCCACCTCGCGCTACTTGGCGCACCGCTGGAACTGCTGACGCTGGTCAGCGACTGCGATACCACCGAGGCGGCGATGGAACACATCGACGCATACGGTTTTCAGCACATTTATAACCACCTGGCTAAGCGCATCTGTATGCGTGTCCTGCAAACGCTGCGCTTTACCAAAAATCCCCCGACCTGCGACGCTATCATGTTTTCTTTTGATAATCAGGTGCTTGGCAGTAATCGCCCGGTCGCAGAGATTGCTGAGGAGATGCAATGTTAACCGTTGTAGGGATGGGGCCAGCTGGTTTGCATTTGATGACGCCTGCGGCGCGTGAAGCGGTCGCGACGGCGGATGTTCTGGTCGGTGGAAAGCGGCATTTGCAGCAATTCCCGGATTTTGCCGGTGAACAGTTTGCTCTTGGCGCCAATATCCCGGAACTCCTGAGCTGGATTAGTGCGCACCAGGAGAAGCATGTTGTGGTACTGGCGTCTGGCGACCCGCTGTTTTACGGCATCGGGACGCGCATGGTGGCGCATTTTGGCATTGAGAATGTGCGGATAATTCCCGGTATTAGCGCGGTGCAGTACCTGTGCGCGCAGTCCGGTATTGATATGAACGATATGTGGCTGACCAGTAGCCATGGCCGCAGCGTCTGTTTCGACGAGCTGGTGCGGCATAACAAGGTGGCGATGGTGACTGATGCGCTGTGTGGCCCGCGTGAAATCGCACAGCAGCTCATTGCCCGAGGCAAGGGGCATCGCTGGATGGTGATTGGCGAAAACCTGGCGATGGAAAACGAACAGATCCATTTCCTGCCTGTGCGTGAAGTTAACGCTGACTATGACATGAATGCAGTGGTGATCCTTGATGAAAGATGAGCTGTTTCTGCGTGGAGAGAAAGTGCCGATGACCAAAGAAGCGGTACGAGCACTTGCCCTCTCAAAACTTGAATTACACCGCGCCAGTCACCTGATTGATATTGGTGCCGGAACCGGCAGCGTGTCGATAGAGGCGGCGTTGCAATATCCCGGATTACGTGTAACGGCCATCGAACGTAACCCGGCGGCGCTTAGGTTGCTGGATGAAAACCGCCAGCATTTTGCCTGCGCAAATATCGATATTTTTCCCGGTGTTGCACCCATGACCATCACGGAAAAAGCCGATGCCATCTTCATGGGCGGCAGCGGCGGCCATTTGACCGAACTGATTGACTGGTCGATGCGCCAATTGCATCCCGCAGGGCGTTTGGTGATGACGTTTATCCTCCAGGAAAACCTCAACACCGCGCTGGCACATCTGGACCATCTTGGCGTACAGGGAGTGGATTGCCTGCAGTTACAGGTTTCCTCGCTTGCCACGCTTGGCAGTGGTCACTATTTCAAACCGAATAACCCCGTATTTGTTATCGCCTGTCAGAAGGAAGGAAACCATGTCTGAGATTTTTGATCCCCGTAGCGTGTGGTTTGTTGGCGCAGGTCCTGGCGATCGCGAGCTGATTACCCTCAAAGGTTACCGGTTGCTGCAGCAGGCGCAGGTTGTTATCTACGCCGGATCGCTGATTAACACTGAACTGCTGGAGTATTGCCCTGCCGGTGCTGAATGTCACGACAGCGCTGAACTGCATCTGGAGCAGATCCTTGATCTGATGGAAGCTGGAGTGAAAGCGGGCAAGACCGTTGTGCGCCTGCAAACCGGCGATGTCTCGTTGTACGGTTCCGTACGCGAGCAGGGTGAGGAGCTGACCAAACGCGGGATTGACTGGCAGGTGGTGCCTGGCGTCAGCGCGTTCCTCGGCGCGGCGGCGGAGCTGGGTGTGGAGTACACCGTACCTGAAGTTTCACAGAGTCTGATCATTACGCGCCTGGAAGGCCGCACCCCGGTACCGGAACGTGAACAGTTGGAGTCTTTTGCCAGTCACCAGACATCTATGGCGATTTATCTTTCCGTCCAGCGCATTCATCGGGTGGCTGAGCGTCTGATTGAAGGCGGCTATCCGGCGACCACGCCCGTGGCGGTGATCTATAAAGCGACCTGGCCGGAAAGCCAGACTGTGCGCGGGACCCTGGCGGATATTGGCGACAAGGTTCGCGATGCGGGCATCCGTAAAACGGCCCTTATTCTGGTCGGTAATTTCCTGGGCTCGGAGTATCACTACTCCAAACTCTATGCGGCGGACTTTAGCCATGAATACCGTAAAGCCTGAGTCAATTGCGCTTTTTTGCCTGACTCCTGGTGGCGTTGTGCTGGCGAAACGTCTGGCAGCCATGCTGCCGGTTACCTGTTTTACCAGTGAAAAGCTGCTGGAGGAGGGGTTTATTCCCTTTGAAAACGGTTTTGCGAATACCGCCCGCGAAGCGTTTACGAATTACTCGGCGCTGATTTTTATCGGTGCGACCGGCATTGCGGTCCGCGTACTGGCCCCGCTGGTCAATGACAAATTCTGCGATCCGGCAGTGGTGGTCATTGATGAACGTGCCCAGCATGTCATCAGCCTGCTCTCCGGCCACGCGGGCGGTGCCAATGCGTTGGCGCGTTATCTGGCGGGCATGTTGGGCGCTGACCCGGTTATCACTACCGCGACGGATGTGAACGATATGGCGGCACTGGATACGCTGGCATTTCAACTGAATGCCCGGATGAGTGATTTCCGTTCGGCGGTGAAGATCGTGAATCAGATGCTGGTCAGCAATAAACGGGTTGGTCTGTGGTGGGATGACGAACTGACGCAGGATGTCAGCCATTGCGACCGGCGCGGATTTATTACGGTTACCGATCTTAACCAGCTCCCCGAACTGGATGCGTTGGTGTGCATCACCTTACGCACCAATTTACCTGACCTGCCTGTTCCGCACTGGAAGTTGGTGCCACAGCGGGTTGTGGCCGGAATTGGCTGTCGCCGTGATACGCCGTTCCCTCTGCTGGCTGCGCTGCTTGCCCGGCAACTTGAAGCTCAACAGCTCGATCCGTTGGCGCTAAAAGCGATTGGCAGCATCACGCTGAAAAAAGATGAACAGGGACTTATCCAACTGGCTTCGTGCTGTCGCGTTCCTTTCGAAACCTTTACCGCTGACGCGCTGCGTGAGCATGAGCACCGTTTTCCGGCCTCATCGTTTGTTCGCAAAACGGTAGGTACAGGAAGCGTTTCCGGTCCTGCAGCCTGGCTGTTGAGCCACGGAAAACTGTTAGGCGAGACCCTGCGAGAACAGGGCGTCACCATCACTTTGGGAGTTTCACACTGATGTTAAGCGTAATTGGAATTGGCCCTGGCTCGCAGGCAATGATGACCATGGAAGCCGTTGAAGCACTGCAGGCAGCGGAAATCATCGTTGGCTATAAAACCTACACCCATCTGGTAAAAGCGTTCACGGGTGACAAGCAGGTGATCAAAACCGGAATGTGCAAAGAGATTGAACGCTGCCAGGCGGCGATCGAACTGGCACAGGCGGGTCATAACGTGGCGCTGATCAGTAGCGGTGACGCGGGGATTTACGGTATGGCCGGGCTGGTGCTCGAACTGGTCAGCAAGCAAAAGCTGGATGTTGAGGTCAGGCTAATACCTGGCATGACCGCTAGTATTGCCGCGGCCTCTTTGCTGGGCGCGCCGCTGATGCACGACTTCTGCCACATCAGCTTAAGCGATCTGTTAACGCCATGGCCGGTTATTGAAAAACGCATCGTTGCCGCCGGTGAGGCAGACTTTGTTATCTGTTTCTACAACCCGCGCAGTCGGGGTCGCGAAGGTCATCTGGCGCGCGCATTTGAGCTGCTTTCCGCCAGCAAAAGCGCGCAAACGCCGGTTGGTATTGTGAAGTCTGCCGGACGTAAAAAGCAGGAAAAATGGTTAACCACGCTCGGTGAAATGGATTTCGAACCGGTTGATATGACCAGCCTTGTGATCGTGGGTAACAAAACAACCTATGTTCAGGACGGCCTGATGATCACGCCACGAGGTTATGTGCTGTGAATTACGGTGATGTGCTGGTCATGGGCGGTACGAGCGATGCGCGCATGCTGTGCCAGCAACTGGATGCGGCAAACGTGGCCTACACCCTGTCAGTTGCAACCCCAACAGGGAAACAACTGGCGGGAGACATCAAAGGCCAGGTGCGCTGCGGGCGTCTGGAGCGAGAACAAATGATTGCCTGGCTACAGGAAAATCGGACGCGCTGGGTGATCGATGCCTCGCATCCGTACGCCGAGGTGGTGAGCCGCAACATCATGAGCGCCTGCGAAGCGGCGGGCGTACTGCTAAGCCGCTACCAGCGCCCTGAGCAGTTGAGTGGGTTAACTCACCCGCACCTGTATACCGTACAAAGCATTCCGCAAGCCTGTGAGGTGGCGCGACGCTTCGGCGATCGTGTGCTGCTGACGACCGGCAGTAAAGATCTGGCCATCTGGCGCGAAGGGTTGCCTGAAAAAACGCTGCTGGCGCGCGTTCTGCCTGTTCCTGAGGTCATTCAGCAATGCGCGGATCTGGGATTTGGTGTCGGTGAAATCTTCGCACTGTGCGGGCCGTTCAGCGCCGAGTTCAACGCCGCGTTTTATCGCCAGTGCCAGGCTGATGTGGTGATCACCAAAGCATCTGGCGCTGAAGGTGGTTATCAGGAAAAGGTTCAGCCCTGTCTGGATGCCGGAATCCCCTGCATCGTGATTACACGTCCGGCACCATTGGTGACGGGAGAAGAGTTACTGGAAAGTCAGGCCGCCTTTGGGGTGCGTTTAACGCGCTGGCTGGCCACTGCTTAAGGAGTTTGAGATGAAAAAGGCGCTTCTGGTGGTCAGCTTTGGCACCAGCTATCACGACACCTGCGAGAAAAATATTGTGGCCTGTGAGCGCGATCTTGCAGCTAGCTGCCCTGACCGCGACCTGTTCCGGGCGTTTACCTCCGGGATGATAATCCGCAAGCTCAAGCAGCGCGACGGCATTGAAATCGACACGCCGCTGCAGGCGCTGCAAAAACTGGCGGAGCAGGGGTATCAGGATGTGGCTATTCAGTCACTGCACATTATCAATGGCGACGAATACGAAAAAATTGTCCGCGAAGTGCAAAGTATGCGTCCGCTGTTTTCACGCCTGACGCTGGGTGTACCGCTGCTGAGCAGCCATGAAGATTACACCCAGTTGATGCTGGCGCTGCAACAGCAGATGCCGGCGCTTGGCGAAAGTGAAAAAGTGGTTTTTATGGGACACGGTGCCAGCCACCATGCTTTTGCCGCCTATGCCTGTCTCGACCACATGATGACGGCGCAGCGCTTTCCCGCGCGGGTTGGGGCGGTGGAAAGCTATCCGGAAGTGGATGTGTTGATTGAAAGTTTATCTCAGGAAGGGGTGACGGCGGTGCATCTGATGCCGCTGATGTTAGTCGCTGGCGACCATGCCATCAACGATATGGCCTCCGACGAAGATGATTCCTGGAAAACGTTGTTCAATGCAGCAGGGATACCGGCTACGCCGTGGCTTAGTGGTCTGGGTGAGAACCCGGCGGTTCGCGCCATGTTCGTGGCACATTTACAGCAGGCGCTTAATGTGGCGCTGGAGGAAGCAGCATGAGCGGAAAACTGTATGCACTGAGCACCGGGCCAGGTGCTTCCGACTTGATTACCGTGCGTGCCGCACGCACGCTGGGCGCGCTGGATATTCTCTATGCGCCTGCCGGGCGTAAAGGCGGTGACAGTCTGGCATTGTCGATTGTACGTGAGTATATCGGTGAACAGACCGAAGTCCGCTGCTGTCATTTTCCTATGAGTGCCGATAGCGTTGAAAAAGAGGCCGTCTGGGATGAAGTTGCTGCCGCGCTGGTTCAGGAAGTCGAGGCCGGTAAGCAGGTGGGGTTTATCACTCTCGGCGATGCGATGCTGTTCAGCACCTGGGTCTTTTTACTTCAGCGTATTGGTTGTCCTGACTGGCTGGAAATCGTTCCTGGCGTCACGTCTTTCGCCGCGATTGCCGCGCGTTCCAAAACGCCGCTCGCTATGGAGCAGCAGTCACTGGCGGTGGTCTCCTGTACCGCACCGGAAGCGGAAATCCAGCAAGCGTTAAAACAGCATGACAGTCTGGTGTTGATGAAAGTGTACGGTCGTTTTGCGCGTATTAAAGCGCTGCTACAACAAGAGGGTTTGTTGGACTGTGCATTAATGATGTCTGAAGCCACGCTGCCAGGTGAACAGTGCTGGCGTCATCTCGATGAGGTGAGCGACGATCAGCCGCTGCCTTATTTCTCGACCATTCTGGTCAATAAACAGTGGGAGTATGCACAATGAAGCTTGAACAACAGCTAAAACAGCTGTCTTTCAGCGGGTTGGCTGCGGCGCTATTACTGATGATTGTTCCTGAACAAGCGTTCGCCATGCACATTATGGAAGGTTTCTTGCCGCCGATGTGGGCGCTGGCCTGGTGGCTGCTGTTTTTACCCTGCCTGTGGTACGGGCTGGTACGTCTGCGCCAAATTGTGCAGGAGGATAACCACCAGAAGGTTTTGCTGGCCCTGTGTGGCGCTTTTATTTTTGTGCTGTCGGCGCTGAAAATTCCTTCCGTTACAGGAAGCTGCTCACATCCTACCGGTGTAGGCCTGGCGGTTATCCTGTTTGGACCGGGCGTGGTTGCCATCCTTGGGGCGATTGTCCTGCTGTTCCAGGCTCTGCTGCTGGCACACGGTGGTTTAACGACGCTCGGCGCGAACGGCATGTCGATGGCGGTAATTGGCCCGGTAGTGGGTTACATGGTGTGGAAAATGGCCTGCCGCGCAGGGCTGCGTCGTGATGTCTGCGTCTTCCTGTGTGCGATGCTGGCGGATCTCGTCACCTATTTTGTGACCTCGGTACAGCTGGGCGTTGCGTTCCCGGATCCCTCTGCTGGTGCTACCGGCTCAATCATTAAGTTCATGGGGATTTTCTGCCTGACGCAGATCCCAATTGCGATTGCGGAAGGGTTACTTACCGTGCTGATTTACGATCAGCTAACCAAACGCCAGTTGATAACCGCACAAGGGCATTAACGATGAAAAAGACGCTGATTATATTGGGCATGGTAGTGGCGCTGGTGATCCTGCCGTTCTTTATCAACCACGGTGGGGAATACGGCGGTTCAGATGGTGAGGCGGAAAGCCAGATTCAGGCTATTGCCCCGCATTATGAGCCCTGGTTCCAGCCGTTGTATGAACCCGCAAGCGGTGAAATTGAAAGTCTGCTGTTTACACTCCAGGGATCGCTGGGCGCAGCTGTGATTTTCTATATCCTGGGTTACACCAAGGGTAGGCAACGCCGTGATGACCGGGCTTGACAGGCTTAGCTATCAAAGCCGTTGGGTTCATGTCTCGCCGGTGCGGAAATTTCTGCTCTGGCTGGTGATGATGATTCTGGCGTTTACTCTGCCCCCATTGGGGCAGGGTATTGAGCTTTTACTTATTGCCGCGCTGAGCTGCTGGCTGCTGCGTATTTCCTTCTGGCGCTGGTGCCGTTGGATGGCATTACCGTTTGGTTTTCTCACGGTTGGCGTGGTGACCATTTTGTTTAGCATCAGCCGCGATCCACAGACGCTGTTGGCCAGCATACCTGTGGGAAGTTACTGGTTGGGGATCAGCGCACCAGGTCTGGTAACCGCCAATGAAACCTTCTGGCGCAGCCTTGCCGCGCTGGCGGCAACTTTCTGGCTGGTGCTGAATCTGCCGTTTCCGCAATTAATTATCTTACTCAAACGCGCGCATGTTCCTCGCCTGCTAACTGAGCAGATCCTGCTGACCTGGCGGTTTATTTTTATCCTGTTAGACGAGGCGCTGGCTATTCATCGCGCACAAACGCTGCGTTTTGGTTATCGTAGCTTGCCGTTGGGCTACCGCTCTCTGGCAATGCTGGTGGGATTGCTGTTTACCCGCGTGTTGATCCGCTACCAGCAAATGACCACCACACTGGATATCAAACTGTATCAGGGTGATTTTCACCTGTAAGGAAAAGTATGCTTGCCACCTCAGCGCTTTGGTTTCGCTATCAGGATGACCCGATCCTCAAAGGGCTAACGCTGGATTTTTCGACGCATGCCGTCACCGGACTGGTAGGGGCTAATGGCTGCGGGAAATCCACGCTGTTTATGAACCTGAGTGGCTTATTGCGCCCACAGCAAGGCGCGGTGATGTGGCAGGGCAAACCGCTGGATTACAGCAAGCGCGGCCTGCTAGCGCTGCGTCAACAGGTGGCAACGGTATTTCAGGACCCCGATCAGCAAATCTTTTATACCGATATCGACAGCGATATCGCCTTTAGCCTGCGCAATCTTGGGGTGGATGAGGCTGAAATCGCTCGCCGCGTGGAAGATGCGCTTACGCTGGTCGACGCCCAGCATTTTCGCCATCAGCCCATTCAGTGTTTAAGCCATGGGCAAAAAAAACGCGTAGCGATTGCCGGGGCGTTGGTGTTGCAGACGCAGTATCTGCTGCTGGATGAACCTACTGCGGGCCTCGACCCATCAGGCCGCACGCAGATGATTGAGATTATCAAACGCATCGTAGCGCAAGGAAACCGCGTCGTAATTTCCAGCCATGATATCGATCTTATCTATGAAGTCAGCGATGCGGTGTACGTTCTACGCCGGGGCGAAGTGCTCACGCACGGCGCGCCAGGCGACGTTTTCGCCCGTACGGATCTTATTGAACAAGCGGGATTAACTCAGCCCTGGCTGGTGAAGCTGCATACCGAGCTGGGCTTCCCGCTGTGTAAAACAGAGGCTGAATTTTTTAGCTGTATGCGAGAGAACGCACTGAAGGAGGCGTCATGACGCAGGCAATAATGTTGCAGGGAACGGCATCTGATGTAGGTAAAAGCGTATTGGTCGCCGGGCTGTGTCGTATTTTTTATCAGGATGGACTGCATACAGCGCCGTTCAAATCGCAGAACATGGCGCTGAACTCTGGCATTACGCCAGAGGGAAAAGAAATGGGCCGCGCGCAAATTTTTCAGGCTGAAGCCGCAGGTATTACGCCAGATGTGCGTATGAACCCGGTGCTGCTTAAACCGACCAGCGATCGAAAAGCGCAGGTGGTGCTGATGGGCAAAGTGGCGACCGATATGGACGCGGTGAGTTACCACGAGTACAAGCCACGTCTGCGGGAACAGATCCTGTCAGTTTATAACAGCCTGGCGCAGGAGTTTGATGTGCTGGTGCTGGAAGGTGCGGGGAGCCCGGCAGAGATTAACCTGCGCGATCGCGATATCGTCAATATGGGTATGGCAGAGATGGCTCAGTGCCCTGTCGTTTTGGTGGCGGATATCGATCGTGGCGGAGTGTTTGCTTCCATCTACGGCACGCTGGCGCTGTTGCACGATCACGAACGCGCGCGGGTAAAAGGGGTGATCATCAATAAGTTTCGCGGTGATGTGACGCTGCTGCACTCTGGTATCGAGCAAATTGAAGCGCTGACCGGTGTTCCGGTACTGGGCGTGATGCCATGGCTGGATGTTGATCTGGAAGATGAAGATGGCGTTGCGCTGCAAAAGGGCAAGTATTTGCGCACTGACAAACGCGATATCGACATCGCCGTTGTTCAAATTCCACACATATCTAACTTTACTGATTTTAATGCGCTTGCTGCGCAGCCGGATGTGCGCGTGCGCTATGTTCGTCAGCCTGAAGAGTTGGCGGGGGCCGATCTGGTGATTTTGCCGGGTAGTAAAAATACCCTTGGCGATCTGGTGTGGCTGCGTGAAAGCGGGATGGCACATGGCGTCGTGCAATTACATCGTAATAACGTACCGGTGGTGGGGATTTGCGGCGGCTATCAAATGCTCGGTGACACCATCATTGATGAAGTAGAGTCGGGACTCGGTACGCTGCCGGGGCTGGGCTTGCTCAATACAGTCACCCATTTTGCCCAGCACAAAACCACGACCCTGGTTGAGGGAAAAATGTCCTCATCGCTGCCTGACTGGTTGGCGGGCACGGCGGGGTTATCCGTTCGCGGTTATGAAATTCATATGGGCGAAACAGCATTAACCGATGAATGCCGGTCGGTGATGACGTTGCACAAAGACGGCGGCAACGTTGCTGACGGCGCGGTCACTCCGGATGGCCTGGCGTTCGGCACCTATCTTCACGGTCTTTTCGACAGCGATGATTTCACCCGAGCGTTGATCAATGGCCTGCGAGAACGTAAAGGGTTAGCTCCGCTGGATTCCACCTTCCATTACGCGCAATATAAATCGCAGCAGTTTGATCTGCTGGCGGATGCGATGCGGCAACACATCGATATTGAGAAAATTTATACCATCATGCAGCAACACCGGGAGCCAGTATGATGATTCTGGTTACTGGCGGCGCGCGAAGCGGTAAGAGTCGGCATGCGGAAGCGCTGATCGCTGATTCCCCAAACGTTTTGTATATTGCGACTTCGCAGATTTTTGATGAGGAGATGGCTGCGCGAATTCAGCATCATCGCGATGGACGTCCTGCGCACTGGCGGACAGCCGAACGTTGGCAACATCTTGATGAACTGATCACGGACATGAACGATCCTCAGGAAGCTATTCTGCTGGAATGCATCACCACGATGGTGACCAACTTGCTGTTTGCGCTGGGCGGTGAAAGCGATCCGGACAGCTGGGATTACGCGGCGATGGAGCAGTCTATCGAAGGTGAAATCCGTTCGCTGATCGCAGCCTGTCAGCGCTGCCCGGCAAAGATCGTGTTGGTCACAAACGAAGTGGGAATGGGGATTGTGCCGGAGAACCGTCTGGCGCGGCATTTTCGTGATATTGCAGGACGCGTGAACCAGCGACTGGCGGCGGCAGCGGATGAGGTCTGGCTGGTGGTATCAGGAATTGGAGTCAAAATTAAATGAGTAAGTTGTTCTGGGCAATGCTCTCTTTTATCAGTCGCTTGCCCGTTCCTGCTCGCTGGTCGCAAGGACTGGATTTCGAGCATTATTCCCGCGGTATTGTGATGTTTCCCCTGATTGGCGTCGTGTTGGGAGGGCTGACGGGGCTGGTCTTTATGGCGCTCCAGCCCTGGTGCGGTATTCCGTTGGCGGCCCTTTTTGCGGTGCTGACGCTGGCGTTGCTGACCGGGGGATTTCATCTGGATGGTCTGGCGGATACCTGTGACGGCATTTTTTCGGCGCGCCGACGCGAGCGGATGCTGGAAATCATGCGCGACAGTCGTCTGGGCACCCACGGTGGACTGGCGTTAATTTTCGTTTTACTGGCGAAGGTGCTGGTGGTGAGTGAACTGGCTTTGCGTGGCATGCCAATGCTGGCCGCGCTGGCAGCTGCATGTGTCGCCGGGCGAGGAACGGCGGTGTTGCTGATGTATCGGCATCGATATGCCCGCGAAGAAGGGCTGGGCAACGTTTTTATTGGCAAAGTCACCGGGCGTCAAACCTGCGTTACGTTGGGATTAGCGGCGATCCTTGCCGCCGTGCTACTTCCCGGCATGCGCGGCGTGGCAGCGCTAGTTGTCACAATAGTGGCGATTTTTATTCTTGGGCAGTTATTAAAACGCACGTTGGGTGGGCAAACCGGCGATACGCTGGGCGCTGCCATTGAACTTGGCGAGTTGATTTTCTTGCTGGCTCTGCTCTGAGTCAGCCCACATACTGGAACCCTTATGCAGACTTTAACCTCTTTACTCCGCACGATCCCATCACCCGACAGTGCCGCGATGCTGCGTGCACAGCAGCATATCGACGGCTTGCTTAAGCCGCCGGGAAGTTTGGGGCGACTCGAATCTCTCGCCGTACAATTGGCCGGGATGCCTGGCCTGAAGGGTGTGCCGCATGTGAATGGCAAAGCGATGCTGGTGATGTGCGCCGATCACGGTGTGTGGGATGAAGGGGTTGCCGTTTCGCCTAAAGTTGTCACGGCTATTCAGGCTGCCAATATGACGCGTGGAACGACCGGCGTCTGCGTCCTGGCCGCTCAGGCGGGGGCGAAGGTCCATGTGATAGATGTTGGGATTGATGCTGAACCTATTCCCGGTGTGGTGAATATGCGTGTGGCACGCGGCTGCGGCAATATAGCCGAAGGTCCGGCAATGAGCCGTTCGCAGGCAGAAGAGCTGTTGCTGGAAGTCATCCGCTATACCCATGAACTGGCAAAAGACGGCGTAACGCTGTTTGGTGTCGGTGAGCTTGGTATGGCAAATACCACACCTGCGGCCGCCATTGTCAGTGTGCTGACCGGCAGTGATGCTGAGGAAGTCGTGGGTATTGGCGCTAACCTTCCTCTTTCTCGGGTGGGGAATAAGGTAGACGTTGTGCGCCGGGCAATTGCCGTCAATCAACCGGATCGCCTTGACGGTGTCGATGTGCTGGCTAAGGTTGGCGGGTTTGATCTTGTCGGTATGGCGGGGGTGATGCTTGGTGCGGCCTCCTGTGGCCTGCCGGTCGTGCTGGATGGTTTTCTTTCGTATTCTGCTGCTCTGGCGGCCAGCCAGATTGCACCGCAGATTAAACCCTACCTAATCCCGTCACACTTCTCCGCTGAGAAGGGTGCCCGCACCGCGCTGGCGCATCTTGAATTAGATCCTTATCTGAATATGGGGATGCGTTTAGGTGAAGGTAGCGGGGCCGCGCTGGCGATGCCGATTATTGAAGCTGCCTGCGCTATGTACAAAAATATGGGGCAGTTAGCCGCCAGCAATATTGTGCTTCCAGATGGTAAGGAAGCGTAGTTACCGCTCAACCTGAACCTCGCCTGATGGCGAGGTTTTTTTATGCGCAGATATGTCGTAACCCACTAAAACAGATAATAAAAGCTATACTTAACGGATATCTGTTGCGACGAAGGAAAGGAAAAAGATGCGTCGTGTAAAACTGCTTTGTTCACTCATTATGCTGCTTGCGAGTCAGGGCGCACAGGCGGTGAGTTATCCGCTGCCGCCAGAGGGGAGTCGCCTGGTGGGTAGTCCTTTGACTATTACGGTTCCACCAGGAAACACCAAGCCGCTGGAGGCATTTGCCGCTCAGTACGGGCAGGGGTTGAGCAATATGCTTGAAGCCAATCCGGGCGTCGATGTTTTTCTGCCTAAATCGGGTTCAACGCTGGTTGTACCGCAGCAACTGATACTTCCGGATACCGTGCGCGAGGGGATTGTCATCAACGTCGCCGAGATGCGGCTTTACTATTATCCTGCTGGCAGCAATACGGTTGAGGTTTTACCCATTGGCATTGGTCAGGCGGGTAGAGAAACGCCGCGTAACTGGGTGACGGCGGTCGAACGTAAGCAGGAAGCACCAAGCTGGACGCCGACGCCAAATACCCGACGTGAATACGCCGCTCGCGGTGAAAGCTTGCCGGCTTTTGTTCCTGCCGGGCCAGAAAATCCGATGGGCCTGTATGCAATTTATATTGGCAGGCTTTATGCCATTCACGGGACAAATGCCAATTTCGGTATTGGTTTGCGGGTAAGTCAGGGGTGCATCCGTTTGCGGAATGATGACATCAAGTACCTGTTTGATACGGTGCCTGTAGGGACGCGTGTACAATTAATTGACCGACCGGTGAAATACAGCGAAGAGCCGGACGGTAGTCGCTGGGTGGAAGTACATGAGCCGCTGTCACGAAACCGTTCGGAATACGAGTCTGACAGAAAGGTGCCTTTGTCAGTCACTCCCGCTTTGCGCACCTTTATCAGCGGGAATGACGTGGATGTGAGCCGCGGAAGTCAGGCACTGGAAAGGCGCTCCGGTATGCCGGTGAACATCAGCCTGGTACAGAAGCATTATTAATTTTCAGGGCGACTTTGTTGAACTTCAGGTCGGATGGGTCGCTTTTTTAATTTGATACTGCCCCATTTTTACCACGCCAATATGGTCAGCCATTAGTTGGGCTTCGTGTTCACTGTGGGTAACCAACAGCGCCGTTTGCCCGGCGGCGCGCAAAATATCCCGTACCTCGTTGCCAAGACGCTCACGTGTGCGCTTATCCAGGCTGGAGAAGGGTTCATCCAGCAACAGGATTTCCGGATGTGGCGCCAACGCGCGCGCAAGGGCGATACGCTGTTGTTGACCGCCGGAAAGCTCATGCGGATAGCGGTTGGCATGGCTGTGTAACTCCACCATTTTCAACAGCTCAGTCACTCTGGCCTGTTGTTCCTCACGCGGCATGCGACGCAATCCAAAGGCCACATTTTGCTGCGCGGTCAGATGGGGGAATAACGCATATTCCTGGAAGACCATGCCGACATGACGTTTTTCCGGTGGCAGATGAACGCCGGGACCGGCAACACGTCGCTGTGACACATAGATCTCTCCGTTTTGCAGGCGTTCAAATCCGGCAACTGCGCGTAGTACCGTGGTTTTTCCGCAGCCTGAAGCACCCAGCAGACAGGCAATTTCACCTTTACGTACCGACATTGAAAATCCGCTCAGTACCGATTGCTGGCTGTTGCCATAAGCAACGTGTACATCCTGGAGTCGTAATGCAATTTCTGACATTGTTGCTCTCTTAACCACGGCGAGTCATTTGGTGACGCACCAACAAAATAACCGGTAGCGTGCCAGCTAAAACAATCATTAGCGCGGCGATAGCACCTTCTTCATAGGTTCCACGTGCGGCTTCCGCATACAGTAACGTTGCCAGCGTTTCAAAATTGACCGGGCGCAAAAGCAACGTTGTTGGCAGCTCTTTCATGGCATCAGCAAAAACCAGCAGGGCACTGCTGACTAATGCCGGGCGCAGCAGGGGAAAATGGACTCGTGCAAACGTCCCCGCACCATTCTCGCCCAACAGACGAGACGCCTGTTCCAGCGAAGGTGGAATGCGGCCCAGACCAGAATCCAGCGCGCCAATGGCAATCGCCTGGAATCGCATGGCACAACAAATTACCAGCAGGATCCCTGCGGACATCAGCGGCAGACCGCGAACATCCAGTAAATCGGCCAGCCAGCGGTCGACAGCCATGGCGGGGGGTAAAAAACCAATCGCCAGAATTGTGCCGGGAACCGCATAGCCTAAAGAGGCCAGACGCATCACGCCGCGACGAAATCCCGGCATGGCGTTGTCTGCGGCGCTATGGCGGGCGCTCCAGGCCACCAGCATACTGACACAAACCACCACCAGCGTGGTTCCCGCTGCCAGCGATAGCGTATTTTGCAATGCTGACAGTAACGAAGAGGAAAGGGGGTTCTCATCGCCTATGCGTTTGGCGCTTTCCCACAGTAAAAACAGTACCGGTGCCAGAAAACCCAGTACAACCGGCAGTGAAATAACGCCACCGAGCAGCCAACCGCGCCAGCCCTGCACGCGCGAAGGTTGAATTTCCCGCAGGCTGCGGCTGCTGAATCCTTGTTTTCTGCGACCATAAAATTCCAGTGTCAGAATCAGGAATATAAACATCAGCATCATGCAGGCAATTTGCGCCGCAGCAGATAAATCAGAACGCGAGATCCATGTGGTGTACACGGTAACGGTTAACGTCTGTACCCCGAGAAACTCCGATGCGCCAATATCGTTGAGCGTTTCCAGCAGTGCCAGGCTGATCCCAACGGCCAGTGCCGGACGGGCCATGGGCAAAGCAACACGAAAAAAGGTTCCGGTTGCGCTGCATCCCAGCGTGCGTGCGGCTTCCAGTAAATGGGCCGGCTGGCTGATAAACATAGCGCGGGTTGTCAGATACACGTATGGGTATAGCACTAATCCGAGCAGGATGATTGCGCCGGAAAGTGAGCGTAAATCTGGCAGCCGGAACTGTCTTGGGCTGTCAAAGCCCAGTAAAAAACGGATAAAGGTTTGCAGGGGGCCAATCGGATGCAGCAGATCGAGCCACGCAAAGGCCACAATGTAGGTTGGCATTGCCAGCGGCAACAGTAACGCCCAGCTAAGAATTTTACGTCCAGGAAAATCCCATGCCGTTACCGCCCATGCGCTGCCTACGCCAATCACGCCGACCATCACCGCGACACCGGCTAATAACAGCACGGTATTTTTTAGTGCGGCAGGCAGTACATACGTCAGGAGATTATCCCAGTGAGATAAATCGGCCTGGGTAGCCTGCCAAATCAGCGCAATGATCGGTGTCAGAACGCCAAGCGCTACGCACAGCGCGCCAAGATGTAGCGGCGTTAATAATGACTGCGGCCCGGAAACCAGGCCGCGTAACGTCGGAAACTGCAGAGGTTTATTGATCGAATCCAACTTTATCTACCAGCAGACTAGCTTGTTTACGATATTTAACGATTTCGGTTAACGGCGTTTTATCGACGTTGATTTCACCAATAGTTGCGCTGATAACCGGATCAAGCGTCACGCCTTTCAGTACCGGGTATTCGAAGTTCGCTTTCGCATACTGCTGCTGGGCAGGTGCGGAAACCAGATATTCCATCAGCTTAACGGCATCGGCTTTATTTGGCGCATAGCGGGCTACAGCTGCGCCACTGATGTTGACGTGTGTACCGCCATTTTCAAAGGTGGGTTTAACGACTTTAATCGCATCGCCCCACTGACGTGCATCACTGCCTTCTTTGGCGTTTTTCATATGGCCGACGTAATAGGAGTTGGCGAGACCAATATCGCAAATTCCGCCGAGAATATCGCGAGCAACATCGCGGTCGCCACCGGTAGCTTTACGCGCCAGGTTAGCTTTCACACCGCGCAGCCATTCTTCGGTCTTTGCTTCACCGTGATGAGCAATCATTGCGGCGATCAGCGCCGTGTTATACGGGTGCTGTCCGGAACGAATACAGACTTTACCTTTGTACTCAGGGCTGGCGAGTTGTTCGTAATGCCAGTTATCGATTGGCAGTGACTTCTCGGCATACAGCACGCGGGCACGCATCGACAGCGCAAACCACTGATCATCTGCGCCGCGCAGATTAGCCGGAATAGCGGTTTTCAGTGCTTCTGACTCTACAGGCTGAGTTACACCCGCTTCCACTAAATCAATGAGGTTACCGGCATCGACGGTCATCAGCAGGTCGGCAGGTGAATTTTTACCTTCAGCTTTAACGCGCTCAAGCATACCGTCCTTGATATAGACCGTACTGACTTTGATGCCGCTGGTTTTGGTCCAGCTATCAAGCAAAGGCTGGATCAGACCCGGTTCACGGGTGGTATAGAGCGTTAACGTTTCCTGAGCGAAAGCCGGTAGGCTAACAGAGAAGACCAGGGCAGAGGCAAGTGTGATACGGCGCAGTCCGGCGCGAGGCAGAGAATTCATCGTTTATATCCCAGAGTAATTGGAACGTACAGTGAACCGAGCGGGGGCTCGTTCCTTTGGCTCGCGTACAATAAATGATAATCACTAGCACTTACAATAATTGCAAAGTTTAAACGATTTACATTTACATAACTTTAATCAACGTTGTGATGCGGCATGTAACAGCGGTGCAGAGCAGGCAGGGGACTTATTAGAGGGTTTTTTATAGCGACCGGAAAAGCAAAAAGCCTGCTTAGTTTCCTGAGCAGGCTTCTTAAATATGGCTCCTCTGACTGGACTCGAACCAGTGACATACGGATTAACAGTCCGCCGTTCTACCGACTGAACTACAGAGGAATCGTGTGAACGAGGCGCATATTACTGACCTCACCATGAGGTGTCAACAGTAAAATTAGCACGTCATTTCAATTGGTTAATTAATCTTCAAATTCAGCGTTAATGCACATTTGGTGAGCGACAATGGCCACCTTAGCGGGTATCGCGTAACCGCTCCATGGGGTTCTGGCGGTAAAACTGAATAAAACGCTGCCATAAGGCCGGAAAGCGTGGTGCAAATAATTCAGGGGCACTGAAGAAATACTCCGATAGAACGGCAAAGCATTCGGCAGGATCGGTCGCTGCGTAGGCATCTATACTGCACGCGGTGTCACCGACCAGATCAATTTCATCCTGAATGTTATTCATTGCGGCATGCAGGTCGTGCTCCCAGCTGGCGATATCGCGCAGGGGGATTGCCGGAACACCGCTGGCACGGTCGCCATTACGCATATCAAGCTTATGTGCCACTTCATGGATGATCAGATTAAAGCCGGAGGCATCAAAAGAATCCTGAATGTCGAGCCAGTTAAGGATTATCGGACCTTGTTGCCAGCTCTGCCCGGACTGTACAACGCGTTGATTATGCACCAGCCCAATATCGTCCTCCCATTCATCGTCCACGACAAACGGGGCAGGGTAGATGAGAACTTCATGAAACCCGTCGAGCCACTCGATCCCTAATTCCAGAACAGGTAAACAGAAAAGCAGCGCAATACGCGCACTTTTCAGTGGGTCAAGTTCAAACCCCTGAAGCGCTACCAGTCTTTTTTGCTGTAAAAAGCGCTCGGCCAGGGCAATAAGCCTGGCTTGTTCTTGCTCGGTGAGATTCACCAGAAGAGGTATAGCCAGGGCGTCGTCCCACGGCCAGTCGTCACTCCGGGTTGTTTCTTGCTCTTTCCAGGGCCACTTAATCATCGTTTTGCTCGCAAACTCGTCACTTGAACGAAATTGACGGAACGGGGTCTGTTAAAATGCCAAATTACCTGGCATCATGGCAACCGCCAAAACGGAGAGATGCCAGAGCGGCTGAATGGACCGGTCTCGAAAACCGGAGTAGGGGCAACTCTACCGGGGGTTCAAATCCCCCTCTCTCCGCCACTATTCAAACACTTAGCTCAATTCCTTTCAACGACTCATGTCACACTTGGTATAGTGTTGGTATATTCACTTGGTATAAAACTCGCCATCATCATCTTCTGATTTGCCCAAGACTGGAAGATCCAATGTGGGAGAAATTTTCACTTTTCTGTCATAAACCACAACCTGGCTTTCAGTTTTGTGACCTGAGAATAGTTGTTTGTCCTTACTCGAGCCTTCGTAATCAGATATCCCCTTGGCTTTGAGATCATGAAAAGTACACGGCAGTTTTCTATCTAGTTTTTTTCCTGCTGCTTCCCTTGCGGTTTCCCACAGATCGTTAAACCCACTTTTCGAGTATTTAGTTTTTTTGCTGCTACAGATAACCGTTTCCCGCCCACCCAGAGTTTTTGCAAGTTCGATGGCGTTATGAAGCCGTTCAGTCCAGACTTTTATTTGTTTAGTCCCGGTCTTTCCCTGCTGGATAAAAATGCCTTCCTCGCTTACTTGCGACCATTTGAGAGAAAGAACATCCGAAACGCGAGCCGCACATAAGTAAGATATCTCCATGCCAACCCGGAGAGCTGGTGCCGCCTCTTCATAAATTGCCTGATATTCTTCGTCTGTCACGTACACGTCACGGGCTTTTAAAGAGAACTTGCGTACTCCTTTGCACGGATTTCCTTTCACATACCCTCGTTCATATCCCCATGAGAAAACACGCGACATCCCGCCGAGTTCTTGGTTTGCCTGGTTAATACTGCGTTGGCCACGTTTATCCATATAGATCCTGACCATCTCAATTTTTATGTCATCTGCTCGCATATTCCCGAACACTAGAACCAGGTTTTTTTCATACGACCTGTAATCAGTCTGCGTTCGTGGAGCCAGTTCAGCAAAAGCTGGGCTGCTGGTGAATAACTTCCATAATTTAGAAAATGTCATTACGTCTGAGCGCTTGGCTTTTTCTTCCTCATAACGCGCCCATAGCCGGGACATACTCGTCCCGGTAATAGGTGCAAGAGTTACGCTTTGTTTTGTTCCTTTTGGCTTCCACACATAGCTATAACGGTTTTTAGTTACGCGTGGCGGGAGGTGCTTGTCTTTAGGATCTTTTCTTGGTCTGCCCATTGATTGCGTCGTAATTTGGCTCAAGTGCAACATATTCATCGACCTTAGGTAATTCAGAAACTCCGGGATCAATACTTCTGCGCAATACAATTGGGCGGTTCCGCCCATCAGTGGTGAACGGTATGCCGTGACACCGCAGCTGTCGCTGCTGGTGGGTGTAGCGCTGATAGCCAGTAATTTCTGCAATTTCCTGAGGAGACAGTGTAAGTTCGTGCATAGCTCATCTCTCTGATGGCCTGCCTGTAGAAACATACCAGGCAGGATCCGTAAATTGTGAAATTAGAAAATCAGTTTGCAGTCAGGCGTTGCCAGATTGCAGAGACGTATTTGACCTGATGCCGGGCGTCAGAAAGCGCATTGTGCATTTCGCCTTCAAACGGGATGTCGAAGCGTGGATTGATACCGACAGATTTACCCAGCTCGACCATGGTCCTTACGTCCCTGTCATTCCAGAACGGAACAGCGAAGGGGGTATCTGTTAACGCGTATGCGCGGCGAAGAATGACGTTATCAAACGAGCATCCATTACCCCACATCTGAATGGTGTGACTACCGTTAGCAGCATTTTCAGCAATAAAGTCAGCCAGAAGTTCGAGAGTCTCAAGCAGCCCCATGGCTTCATCAACAAGAATGGCAGAGCGGGCTTCAGATGATTGTTTCAGCCACCACTGAATTGTAGAGGCATCCGGTTTCATGCCAAACGACATCGATGACTCCAGACTGACAACCTGGTAAAACTCGGCACCAGTGTTACCAGTTGAAGGATCAAAAAATACAGCGCCAATAGAGACTATTGGGGCATCAGGACTGTTGCCCATAGTTTCCATATCAACCATCAGGTGAGTATAAAAAGCGTTCAGGGTATCCGTATCAATATGGTGAACGGGTTCATTATTCAGGGAAGCTGACGCGTCACCAGTTGCATCAGCGCTTTTAACTGGCAAAACTGCTGTTTCGCTCTGAGACACTACAGGATTAGCTTTGATTTCGCTGTTGTCAGTTTTTTCCATCTGCACATCGCTGGTGGTTTCCTCGGTATTGGCTTGATGTAATTTTTCTTCGACGGCGCGCTGGCGTACCTGGTCTGCGACAGAAAGCGCTGGCGCCGGCTGGTTACCCATCAGGCCATCAATGGAGAAAACACCGTTGCCCATGTTGGCGATTTCTGGTTGCTCGGTTATTGCCTTCTGTTCAGCTGTGGACTTCTCTTTAATCTCGTTTTCCCAGCTTTTTTCTGGTACGTGACCGGCTGCCGCCAGGGTTTCTTCAGTTGGGTGCTGGTGGTCGGTTTCAGTCAGGTTTTTGTTGATGTAACGGCTCAGCAGTTCCGGGAAATGGTGAGTGTTTTCTTCTGCACTACGAATAAGCGCGAAAATAGCGGCGCGGGAATAATCCAGAATGCCAGCGCGTTTGCGCAGGGCGGCGGACCACTCTTTGAACGGGCTTTCGTTTTTAGAAATGCTCTCTTTTGCACGACGGAAAACGCCACCAGGAATATCGTAGATGTTGAAATCCATTGGAAGTGTGGCCAGCGCAATATCAATGTCCAGAGTGTCCAGCGTGTGGACAAGTTCCGGGTTGCGATCGGTCCCATTGCCGCCGCCAGCGTTGGTTCCGGAGTCAGTGCGCTGAATCTGCGACACGCGATTGCCTTTACACCACTCTTTAACCAGCAGCCCACGGTCAATGTGTTCAGTGTTGAACCAGGCCTTAAAGAACTGAATTACGGTAGACAGATCCACTCGTTTACCATCAACCGGGAAAATAGTTTTTAGCGCGCTGACAATTTTCCAGATATCGATCTCTGGCGCTTTCTTGAATGGTTCTACATTCTCGGCGGCAAGCAGCAGATTTTGCACGTAGCTGTTATCCACATCCAGCTCAAGTTCCTGAATGGTTTTCTTCTGTTCAGTATCAATATGGTAAGCATATTCATCAGAAATAAACTGAGCCAAAAGGCGCTGGCGTAGCGGGAGAGTCGCAACGGTAATGAGTTCTGGCGTTACAGGTGGAACGGTGGGCTCATCACCCACAATTCGTGCTTTCTTATCGTTAACCCACTCCTGCACGGTTTGAGTCCGCGCTTTCGGTTCCGCAATCCATTCGGTAATAAATTCCTCAAATGAAGCAATGGTATAGACCTGCTCACGGTCGAAGACTTCTTTTATTGCGTTTGCCAGGTTCCACTCGACATGAGCAGAAAGCTCTTTCGCCGCTGGCACATTTGCAACGGCCAGTAACAGGTTTTGTATATAGAGATCATTTTCGTCCAGTTCCATTTGTCCGATCTGGACGTGCCGCGCTTCACTGATTTCCTTCTCTTCACCGTCATTTAACAGGTGCGCAATCAGCCGCTGAGACAGGCGCAGGCGAGATATGGGGCGGAGCAATGCTGGCGCATCGCTGGTGGGTACATTGGCACTGGAGGTTTCAGGTTTTTGCTGGCTGGAAGCCTCCAGATTT
Source organism: Citrobacter sp. Cpo037 (assembly GCF_030332945.1). NCBI lineage: Bacteria > Pseudomonadati > Pseudomonadota > Gammaproteobacteria > Enterobacterales > Enterobacteriaceae > Citrobacter > Citrobacter sp. Cpo037. The sequence continues at coordinate 11,562 of NZ_JAOWGW010000072.1, read as the reverse complement.
TCATTATCCGGCTTCTGTTTCAGTTGCCACGTTTGCTGGTCTTCTACCAGTTCGTAACGATCGCACCATGTGTCATCAAGTGTGCTTTCCTCAGGAAGATCGTCAACAACAAACCAGTTGGTGCGGACAGGTAATTGATAGTCGGCGCCACGACCGACGGCAATATCGTTATCTTCGAGAATATTGAGGATTTCGCGTTCTGCACGGGAATCTGATTTCGCAGAGAACCAGCAAAACAGGTTTTTTGCCTCAGTTGCTTTCGCTTTGGCTTTAATAAGATACGCATACGTTAACATTGCGTTCGGGCTCCATAGGATTGTAAGATACCCGGCAGCTGATGATCGCCGCCTAAGGTAGTGGTTATTGGTCAAAACTCGTTCCGGAAAGCTTTGGTCGGCTGACCGGGTACTTAACCCGCCTTGCGCGGGTTTTGTGCTTTATGGGGTAGGGGATTTTCCCTGCGCCAGCTTTGCGACGGGGACCCACTCCAGAGCATTCAGCACGGGTTCAAATGAATCAGGCGTGTGAGTAACGGCGCGAACAACGTCAGCCACACTGGGGTTTGCTTTGCTAAGATGGTACCCGCCACCGGCGCCACGCTGACTGGTAACAATTTCACTGCTGCGCAGCTTCGAGAAAATCTGCTCGAGGTAAGACACAGACAGCTTTGATTCCTTGCTGATTGATGCGATGGAAACCGGACTGCCGTTGTAAATCCTGTTGAGGATGGCAACGGCCTGAACTGAAGCCACCACACGTTTCATTCCAAACTCCATCACGCATCCTTTGCCGGTTCGCGACCGTATCCAGGGTTATCGTTCAAGGCATCACTCAGAACCTGCATTGCCTCATTGTGTGGGAGAGTCAGAGCAAGTTTGATCGCCGTTCCAAGAGCTTCAGCCGCACATTCAAATTTACGAGCGAGCCTGGCTGTTTCATCAACTTGTTCGCCCATCTCTTCTATTTCAAAGTTGTGCTCTGTCCAGACTTCATCCATCACATCACTTTCAACTTCTTCACGTAATGCTTCTTTAACTTCCAGAACAGGCAAAACGCCGATTAATGCCTCAGCTGGTGCGCTGCTGAAGCGCAATGCCAGATCGTTAGCTGACATAAAAACCTCCGGAAAAAAGCCCGCCACGGGACGGGCAAAGAACACTTTTCCAATTTAACCAGAACAGATCTTCGTCTCCTGTTTGGTTACGATGGTGGTATTACCATCACAATGCCCTGTGCACCGGGCATGAGGCTGGCAACAGCCATTGGTCAAACTCGTTATGAACGAACTGCAGTCTGTTGGTCGGCAGACGGGTCGCCCTTCTGGGCGAGCATGTAGCAAATCAGTCGAATGATTACTTCAATGCGATTTAGATGTACGGCCTGACACCGCACTGGTTTACGTGCGAAATCGATCATGGATTTATCCTCTTGCGTTGCCCTTGTCGCCAGGCTGGCGGAACGTTGAACCTGCTGCGTGTTAATACTTGTCATCTCATCCGGTGATTCGTATGCCGCCGGCAGCTACTTCGTGGGCGTCCTGCCTCGATGACTGTCTTTGTGTTGGGAATAGTATTATCGATTGAATCGATATATGTCAAATTAAATCGATATCAATGCGTGTGAACAACTCACCGATCAGTTTATCGGATTGATTTCGCGTGCTTTATGAAGGGTACAGGAGTGGAGGGGCTACTCGTTACTGGGGATTATCTTTCGTTTTTTTAGGTAAGCAGTAGCTACATCATCAAGCTCTTGCAGTCGCAGTTCGATCAACTTAACTATCTTTTCTCTCTCATCGTCAGTGGGCAAAAGCTCAAATTGCTCCAATAGCTTTTGTTCCTGGGCCGACTGAGGTTGACGTTTTTTTTCTGATGTTATGGCAGGAATAGTGTCAGCTTCAGTTTCTTCAAGAAAAAACCAATAGAGTGGATAGCCTGTAGCGGACTGTAGCCTATCTAGAATGTCAGCTCTTGGAAGTATATTAGAGTTACACCAGCCATTTACTGACTGGGCTTTTACTCCCAGTCTGCGTGCAAGTTCCGATTGAGATATTCCAAGATCATGGATGGCTTTTTGTAATCGCTTTCCGAAGTTCATATTCCTAGCCCGCTCAAAAACATACATCCGATTATACAGATTTTATCTGTAGCTCAATCTATCGATATAATTTGACGATATCGAAATAATTTGATTTACTCGTTTCACGTTCACTACTCGAGATAAATCAATGAAGCTCACAACACAAAAGAAAATGTTAGCCATATGCAGTCAGGCAGAACTGGGGCGCCGTCTAAATCGGCGAGCTCAAACAGTTAATGGATGGTTCAAGAAAAAGGTACCCGGCGAGCTTGTTGTTCGCGTATCCAAAGCTCTCAATTGGCAAATTACACCACACGAGTTGCGACCGGACCTTTATCCAAATCCCACTGATGGTTTACCTCAAAAGGAGGCTTAATCATGCAATCAGTAACATATCAACATCATAGCCAACGCTTAGCTGTTCCGTTGAAAACGCAAAATCATTTTAAACCCCAGCGCCGCGACAGCATTCAGCACCGCGTCATATTGGCAGCTGTTCGTGAATGGGAATCGACATTACCAGGACAGGCACAGGAGCGGATCGCTCAGCTGGTGGCTGAAGAGTGGGCCAAAGCAGATGGTCGCGGAATTGCTGTTAATAAACAGAATTTATTCCGATATCTGAAAAACGAAGGAGGGTCAGAAAAGTATACGGCTTACGTTATGCAGCTGTCAGGTTCAATCATTGCTGCTATGCCAGTTCAGATTGCCAGGAAGCACGGGTTAAGTAATGCGAGCACAGAAGCGGAGCTGGTGGCCAACGCTATCAAAGAATGCAGTGAGGCACATCAGGCGAAATTAATCGGCGCTCCGTTACAGAAACTGGAGAAGGAAATTCGTGAAGCAGCAATCGCTTTGTTCAACATGTTACCAGCTGATGCGGCGGGACCACTACTGGCGAGTTTAAGCGCCGTAGCGCCGCAATTGTTTTAATCGAGTTTTGAGCAATAACCATTACGCGCCGGGAAACCGGACAAGGGAGTAACCATGGCAGCTCTGCCTTACATGCAACTTTACATTGCTGATTACCTGGCGGACACCATGCATCTGTCTACAGAAGAGCATGGCGCATACCTGCTACTGATGTTCAATTATTGGCAAACAGGTCGCCCAATCCCCAAAAACCGACTATCGAAAATTGCACGGCTGAGTAACGACCGTTGGGATGCCGTTGAACCTTCGTTGAAAGAGTTTTTTAACGATAACGGTACCGAATGGGTACAGGAGCGTATAGAGCGTGATCTGGAGGCGGTTAAAAACTCAATCAGCCAAAAGTCAGCAGCTGGAAAAGCATCCGCTCAGGCGAGAAAAGCTAAAAAAGGAGCGAATAACCAACAAAATAACAACGGGTGTTCAACGGGTGTTGAGCTGCCGTTGAAACAGAACGCCAACGGAAACCCAACTAATAAAGATCCAGATACAGATACAGATCTAAAAGAAAACCAAGAGAGAGAGTTATACGCGCCAGGTGGCTTTTTACCTCCCATAGGCAAATTTCCGATTACAGATGACTGGACACCTGGTGATGACTTTGTACGCCAGGCTGCGCAGTGGGGAATAAATCTTGGGGATCTACCAGGGTATACCGCCGTCGAATTACAGCAGTTCCGGGACTACTGGAAATGCGAAGGGAAAGTTAAACATCACATCCAGTGGGAACAGACTTTTGCTTCCAGCCTGAAAACATCACGCGCCAAATCTTCCTCACCATCGGCAGGTACACGTCGACAGGCTGGCTTTGGCGTTTCACAACCTGACACTCAGATCCCGCCGGGATTCAGGGGGTAATGATGAAATCGACGCATGATTTGCTTGGCCGTCTGCGTAATCTCATGCCTGCAGGTGTTCAGCCGAAATTTACCAGCAGTCAGGAGTTAATGGCCTGGCAGCAGGAAGAAGGGCGAAAGCGCGCAGCTGAGCTGGAAAAACAAAATCAGCGTAACCGTTCAGAAAGGATTTTTGGGCGCTCAGGGATCTGCGAGTTGCACTGGGGGTGCTCATTTGCAAATTACCAGGTGAGCAACGACGGGCAGAAACACGCGCTGACGATGGCAAAGAGCTACGCCCATAACTTTGGGAATGGCTTTACCAGTTTTATATTCAGCGGCAGTTGCGGAACAGGGAAAAATCATCTTGCCGCGGCAATCGGGAACTACCTGCTTCAGCACGATTATTCCGTTCTGGTCGTGACAATACCTGATTTGATGCTTCGCACCCGCAAGTGCTATGACGAGGGCCAGTCTGAGTCCGATTTGCTGGATGATTTGTGCAAGGTTGATTTGCTTGTTCTTGATGAGGTTGGTGTTCAACGTGATACGCGCAATGAGTGGGTATTACTTAATCAGATAATCGATCGCCGTATGGCGTCAATGAAACCAGTGGGGGTACTTACAAACCTGAATTATGACGAATTATCAAAAGTTCTGGGTGAGCGGGTCATGGACCGCTTAACCATGGATGACGGTATCTGGGTAAATTTCGCCTGGGGAAGTTATCGAAAAAATGTGACCCACTTACGGGTCGTGAAGTAACCAAAACGAGTATTGACCAATGACCATAGAAATCTCTCAGAAAGATCGGGTAGCGATAGTGGTACGCCATACCCCGAACTGCGTATTACGTGATGTGTGTGAAGCGCTGGATATTCCATCCGGTACCGCTGGTAAGTTTCTGCGCGCGCTGACTGTCAGCGGCACAGTCCTGCGCACTCACAACGGAACTCAGTATGTTTATAACATCTCTCCGGATGCAGAATTACCTGACGTAAAGCTGCCCTTCATGGAAGAGAAAAGCGATCCGGCTGAAACGCAATTAGCGGAGAAAATGGCGAAAGACCTTAAGTCACGGGGACTCTGGCGGCGCGCGGCAAAGGTATATACCGACATGTTAGACATTGCCCGTAGTTCAGCTGAAGTGTCACGTATAGCGCAGCAACGTAATGAATGTCTACGTATGGCCCGGAGATGATCAGCATGCCAAGACCAAATACACCAGAAGAGCAGGCGGCACTTATTCGGGTGATCATTGAAGAGGTGAAAATCCGTGGACGCTTAACCGTTAGCGAGGCATCACAGATGTTGTCGCTGCATCGTCAGACTGCTGAGAAGTATTTCCGCGTCGCAGCCGAACGCGGCGAACTCATTCGTTACGGTCGTCTTGGTTTGTTCAGGGATCGGAAGGCTGTGATTGATTTCGATCTCCAGCGTTTTTCATACGGATCGAGTAAACCTGTTATTGAGTTACCTGCAGATTTTCGGGGAAGTGCAGTTATGCGCCGGGTTATAGATATCGTGGGGAGGATGCCAGCATGACAACCGAAAAACGGCGGAACATGGCTTTCACTACTCGACGTTGAGCATGTCCTGCTAGTGGTAGGCGTAAGATTTAAGGATGAGTGAAGGAACCTCAACTTTACGGCTCTATCTGATTCCTTTTCATTACGCTGGCGATGTCCTCATGGTTATGCTTATCTGTAATAAGAATGATATAAATAGATTAGGTATTATCATTTGAACAGTCACGATTTTCCTTTCGCGAAGTGGGCATTGAATTAACGAGGGTATCGATATGAACACTCAACCAGCTATCGGGATTAGCGGATGCTTGACCGGAACAGCTGTGCGGTTCGACGGCGGCCATAAACGAATGGGGTTTGCGATGGATGAACTGGCTCAGTGGGTAACTTTCAAGCCTGTCTGTCCGGAGATGTCCATTGGTTTATCTGTTCCCCGCCCAGCATTGCGCCTGGTTCAAACCAATGAAGGTTATATTCGCATGCGTTTTAGTCACGAGCCTGGTGAGGATATAACTGACAAAATGACTGAATTCACAACTCCATATATCCGAGGGCTTAGCACCTTGTCTGGCTTTATTGTCTGTGCCAAATCACCGAGTTGCGGTATGGAGAGAGTGAGGTTGTATGACGAAATGGGAAATCGTGGGCGGAAAGAAGGCACGGGCCTTTTTACTGGTGCGTTAATGGAAGCATATCCGTGGTTGCCGGTTGAGGAAGATGGACGTTTGCACGATCCGGTACTGAGGGAGAATTTTGTCGAGCGCATCTTTGCTCTCAATGAACTTAACATCTTAAGGGCTAATGGCCTTACGCGTCATGGGATACTTAGTTTCCATAGTCGCTATAAGCTCCAGCTTTTGGCTCATAACCAAGCAGGCTATCGTGAAATTGGGCCTTTTGTTGCTTCGATGCATGAGTGGAATGATTTGGAAGCATTTTTTGTTCTTTACCGAGAAAAGTTAATGGCAATCCTCAAGAAGCCGTCCTCACGGAAAAACCATACCAACGTGTTGATGCACATCCAGGGATACTTCCGTAACCAGTTGAATACACGTCAGCGCGGAGAACTGCGTGACGTTATTCTCAACTATAGCAGTGGACTCTTGCCGATACTCGCTCCACTTACTTTGCTAAAGCACTATCTGGCTGAATATCCAGATCGCTATTTGCTTACTCAGAACTATTTTGACCCCTACCCGAATGATTTAGCCCTACGCCTGATGGTTAATTAGTTTTTGAATACAGCCTTTAAACTATTTAATCTCTGGATCTTTAACCCGCTCCGGCGGGTTTTTTCTTATCTATACAGTGTTGCCACTCAGATTTAGTGAATCCCTAATGCTAGGAAAAGCTCAGTGTATACAACGGCATGGCTTTGGCAAAAAGTGCTATTAACCACTTGAATATGAGATTCAATAGGTATACTGTATGAATATACAGTATTTTGATGTAGAGGGAATTATGAAGGTAGAACTTACGATCAACAAATCAAAAGACCTGCCGCGCGGAGCCATACCCGCGCTTGAGAAAGAGCTGCTTAAGCGACTTCAGAATCAATATGGAAATTGTTCTCTAGTTATCCGCACGGCTGGCGGTGATAGCTTGACAGTTTTTGGTGGCGATAAGGGCGATAAAACGAAGGTGGAGGAAATCCTCCAGGAGACCTGGGAAAGCGCTGACGACTGGTTTTATTAGTTTTTTGGGTATTACTTTATCCCGATTGCATAGGGGAGTTTAAGTGAAAGAAAAAGTAGAATTGCCCAAAAAAGGCTACGCAGTCATCAGATGTCACGATGGAGTCATCGTTGCCAGGCTGCAATCATTTCCTGAGTGTGAGCGCGCCCTGATGTATCGTCGCGGTAGCATGGTGTCTTTCATGCCTCTTCAGGATAATGAAATTATTGGTACACCTACGTTGTTTACTCAGATGCTGGAAAGGGCTGGTTATCGCGTTACTCAGAATTCTGTTACACTCCCGTCATAGGCCTGAACAACCTATACCTGCTGCGCCACAGGAGAAAAGCCCATGGCGCAAGATCAATTCAAGCAATCCCACATACTGACGTTAACTAACGCCAGCGATTTTCTTTTTACCGCATCCAGAGGTGCGTTATGAAGAAAAGCTGGTTTCAACATACCCAACTCACCACTGAGCAGGCTGACGAACTGGAAGCCCGCTATCACGCAAAGCAGATTAAGACCGAGCGTAGTCTGGATAATGACTTCGTTCATTGGACGATCAGCGCGTTCTTGCCAGAAGTATCTAAGCCTCCGCGTCAGGACAGAACCTGGCAACAACGGATCTGGAGGTGAATGTGAAAGTCTACGATATCACCCCAATGGGCAAGCCCAGGATGACTCGCGCTGATAAATGGAAAAAGCGCCCCGAGGTTCTGCGTTACCGGGCTTTCTGTGATGAAGTTCATCTGCAGGGTGTTGAGCTGCCGGAAAGCGGTTCGCATGTCACCTTCATTCTTCCTATGCCAGCGAGTTGGAGCAATAAGAAACGGACTGAGTTCAACGGTAAACCACACCAGACAAAACCTGATTTTGACAACATGATGAAAGCTCTGATGGATGCCATTTACGAAGATGACGCTCACATCTGGGATTCACGCGTCACAAAATTATGGGGAGAGAAGGGACAAATAATTATCGGAGAGATTGCAGAATGAGGGCGCTGCTGAAGCCGGTGGTTGCGCGTGAGCTTGGAATTGTGCTGCTCAAGCCGGGCAGTGAGCTGATGTCATTATTCAGTTGTGAACGTGTGCTGGTGGAAAGCCAGCCGGCAGGTATGGAACGGTTGCCTGCTGGCCGTGTTCCTGACGTTCGCCAGCCGCTTGCGTGTGACGAGTCGCTGCGACCGTTCTTCCTGGATGAAAAAGTTATTAAGGTTGCTGGTGGTTTGAGTGGCCTTGATTACTGGCTTCTGCATTATGGCGGTAGCTGCTGCCAGTGGCCACACAGCGATTACCATTATCACGAGTTAACCACTCTGCGTCATGAACCCGGATCGGTTCTTCTGTGTGGACATTGTGATAACCATTTGCGTGACCATTACAGCGAACAACTTGCAGAGCTGGCGAGATGTAATGTTATTAGCTGGATTATCAACAGCATCATGGTGGCACTGAATCAGGATCCTTCCAGAGAACTGTCGCTGGCGGAGCTATGCTGGTGGGCGGTGCGTATGGGGGTTACCGACGCAATTCCCGAATCAGTAGCCAGTCGGGCGCTTCGTATTCCTTCGGAAGATCATCAGTCAGTCATGCATGAATGCGACGTCGAGCCGGGTGTAACCGCCACCAGCATCATTACAGCCAAAGCCAGCACAGTAACCGTGAACATGCCACCAGCGCAGGTGCCTGAGGTTAAGCCTGTAGTTGGTGTTCTGGTCGACCCTGAGTCCCCGCAAACCTATATGAAACGTCCAAAGCGTATCCGTTGGACGGCCCCCCGATATCTGGAATGGATTAAAACACAGCCCTGCGAATGCTGCGGCAAACCATCCGATGACCCACACCATTTAATTGGCTGGGGGCAGGGAGGTATGGCAACGAAGGCGCATGATATTTTCGCGATCCCTTTGTGTCGTCAGTGCCATACAGAACTACATAACGACCCGGTGAAGTTTGAGCGAAAGCATGTACCTCAGCCGGTAATGATTATCAGAGTGCTGGACCGGGCTTACGGGCTCGGTGTTCTGGCGTAAGGAGAAAAACAGGATGACACCACGTCAACGCCGCAATCATTTTGAAGCACTTGGTAAAGCAGCATCTGCGCCGCGTAAAAGTTGGCTCGGTAAATGTATCCTCCTGACGGGGATCCAGTCCGGATGGATTAAATCCCTGCTCACTACCTGGGGGGAAGGTGTGGGAGGAAAAACTGCTCCTCGTTTGCCGCGAGGACATGCGTGTTGGAATGTGCTTAAGGGACGGAACTGGTCAGATAAGGCACTCGAGCGATTCACCGTTGCGTTAAATCAGGCGAGAGAAGAGGGATTCCGTGGACAGCAGGCAATGAACAGGGCACACAGCATTCTCTGGCCCCAGTCACCCGCCAGTGTAATTGACGAGGCCCTGCATAGTGACGATGTCGATTTTGTTGAGCAATGCGTACTGCAGGCGCTGGATATAAACGATCCGGTTTATGTTGTTGGTCTTCAGTATTACACCACCCGAAAAAAAGTCTCAGACATAACCCGGGAACTGCAGGCGATTGCGCCATGGCTGACACAAGAAAAGGCCAGAGAGCGAGTGAAGTGGTGTTTACAGATTTTCAGAGCAAAGGTGTTCTTGTCAGCGAAAGCACTTTTGGAAAGCAAGGAATAATATTTTTGCTTTTTTGTGCTGTTTTTTGTGTCTGGTATTGAAAACTACCCAGAAAGTTAGATAATCCATTCATGCTTGGCAGAGCTGCGCCACGATGGCAGCGACAAAAAGCGAACAATTTGAATATAACGAGAACCCCGCCAGCGCGGGGTTTTTGCTTTCCGGCGATACGACAGGGGTATTCGCGAGGTGTATTACACCAGTACCCCTGTCATATCGCCGTGCTGAATCGTTAACTTGAAAACAAGTTCTCACAACGCTCCAGTGCTTTTTCGTTTTTAACTCAAAGGAAAAATGGTTGGGGGTAGCTGCTAAACGTAGACATCAATATTTTTAGTATTATTCCCTGCAACGTTCGAACCTGATTTGTCACTTACCGTAGGTAATGCTCCCGATACCATTTGGTTTTTTTCTGCTTCTTGTTTTTGTAATTGAGCAATTTTTGCGTATATAGACTCGATTTGCCTTTGAATCATTTCCATCTGCTGTTTAAGCAGTTTTGCCTCATCTTCGGAGGTTACTTCATTTATTTTTGAACCCATGGCGCTGAGCTCTTTTGTCAACTCACCAATTTGTTTTTTCAGGTTTTGAATTTGTTGTGAAACAGAGTTGCCAGTACTTGAAGGTGCTTGTTTTACTGTGCTTTGCAGTATGTCCTGACTCAAAGTGCTAACTGTCATACTCATGGTGGTTCCTCCGGGCTTACATTTATTACCCATTATCGTCATCTTTCGAAATTACTTTATTAGCAAAGGTTAAGTTGTGGCTTCCTGCACCACAGCATTATTTGTACCACTCTAAACTATCTGCTGAGTATCGCGGAGGAGCTTATGAAAGAAGGTTACTACTGGATTCAGCATGTCGGTGTTGTACAGGTGGCGTACTACACGAATGACACTGTTGATGATCTGGAAACGGGTAAAACAATCACAGGTGTCTGGCATCTGACCAGAGGCGATGACATTTGTCATAACGGTGAAGCAGAGGTGTTTGAAGGTCCTCTTACTCCACCTATATAAACAACCGCACTTACTTCGAGGCAGCCGCATGGTGGCCTTTTCCATTTCGGGCTCACGGGTATCACTCTCTACGTGCTTTGTTGATAAATCAAGCCCGTGAAGTCTGATCCTTTTAGAATAATAGTGCTGTTTGATTGCAGGTTTTTCTTATTGGTTCTAAAGTTATAGAGCATCTAGTAAAAGCTCTCGTTTTGACGTAATTGTGATGAATCCCCCTAAGCGGAGGGGTGAAACTGACAGTAAACAAAGTCATGGAATGACATGCTTAGTGCACACGGGTCATGGTTTGTCAGCCAAAAGTCCACCGGGAGGCACCCGGCATCACGTTAATCAAAATACTTCTTTTCAGGCCCACTCCATGGAATGGGCCTTTTTCTTGCATTTTGATAGTGTAATTCTAGCTAACGGAATGTCATCTAAGCGCGTGGCGATTCATTTCTTATCGAACTACAAGTACAGGGCAACCAGCGTGTCGGACAACGGCGGCTGCATTCGATCCTAAGAGGTAGGTTGAAATGTCTGGACGATGTGAGGCAATAATGATTAAGTCAGCATCGATTGATTTAGCGAGATTAAGTATTTGATCCTTTGGTGACCCAGCGGCTGCATGTGTTTGGGTTTTTCCCGCAGGGATTTTGAATTGCTTCACGATTTCATCCAGTTTCAATAATGCAGCGTGCTGAATGTCTTTTAATTTTGGCATTTCTGCTGAATATGCCAGACCTAAAGATGAGTAATAAGGCAATGTGGGAACTACTGTTAGGGAAGGTGCGAATAAGCAGGTCATTTCTTCCCAAGCTGACTCGCTGATTAAAATTTCGCGGATCTGGGCCGATTT